>DASZLR010000280.1:0-15920 GCA_035552275.1 Pseudonocardiaceae bacterium
CCTTGCCGATGACGTAGGCGACCTGCACCTCGCATCGGGTGGCCAGCCCGGCGGCCACCACGTTCTTGGCCACCCAGCGCATGGCATACGCGGCCGATCTGTCCACTTTGGATGGATCTTTGCCGGAGAACGCGCCACCGCCGTGCCGGGCCATGCCCCCGTAGGTGTCCATGATGATCTTTCGCCCGGTCAGTCCGGTGTCCCCGACCGGGCCGCCGATCTCGAACCGCCCGGTGGGGTTCACCAGCAGCCGGTAGTCGGCGATGCTCAGGTCGAGCCGCTCCAGTTCGGGCCGCACCACCTCGTTCCGGATGGTCGGTTCCAGCGTGCCGGCCAGGTCGACCCCCGGAGCGTGCTGGGCGGACACCACGATGGTGTCCAGCGCGGCCGGCCGGTCGCCCGAGTAGCCGATGGTCACCTGGGTCTTACCGTCCGGGCGCAGGAACTGGAGCACGCCGGTGCGGCGGACCGTGGCCAGCCGCTCGGCGAGCCGGTGCGCCAGCATGATCGGCAACGGCATCAGCTCGGGCGTCTCGGTGCACGCGTAGCCGAACATCATGCCCTGGTCGCCGGCGCCCTGCCGGCTCAGTTCGTCGTCGCTCTCGGCCGACCGGGTCTCCAGCGATGTCTCGACCCCTTGGCTGATGTCCGGCGACTGCCGGTCCACGGACAGCTGCACACCGCAGGTCGCACCGTCGAACCCGGTCTCGGACGAGTCGTATCCGATGTCCAGCACGGTTCTGCGGACCGCGGAGACGATGTCCATGGGCAGCCGGCTCGCCTCGCCGGCGACGTGTACCAGGCCGCTGGTCACCAACGTCTCGATGGCGACCCGGGCGGTCGGCTCCTCGGCCAGCGCCAGGTCCAGTATTGTGTCGCTTATCTGGTCGGCTATCTTGTCTGGATGTCCTTCGGTCACCGATTCGGACGTGAACAGACGGTCAGACACCAGATCTCCTCATCCCGCAAGCCATCGAAGCCTCATTTTCGATGAAATGAAACAAACCATATGGCGGTCATTCTTCCCCGCCCACGGCTCATATTTCCGATCGATAACAAGTATGGCTTGCCTTGGCCGCCGCCGACAGACCCAGGAGGGTGTACCCCGGTTGCAACCTTGTGTGTACATCATTCGGGTTGCACCGAGGGCTACGCCTCGGCCGCCTTCCGGAGCAGGCTCGCCATCTCGTCGGCGGTGGCCACCGGGCGTAGCCGGGACAAGTCCGGCGTACCGAACTCGCCGTCAGCGTAGGCGCCCGTCCCGTGCACGACCACCTCAGAGTACGGGATCAGCTCCCGGTCAATCGCGGTGAGCGTGCCGACCACGGCCATCACCATGGCCCACTCGCGCAGCCGGCGCGGGTCCTCGGGCAATCGGGACAGCCCGGCCGCGGCAAGCCACTGCCGCACCTCCTGGTAGCGCACCAGACACTCGTGCAGCGACACGACAATGCCGTCGCCGCCCTGCCTGCCGAACAACTCCCGGACCCGGCCGGTGGTCGCCGGCCGCCGGGTGTAGAAGGTGTATTCCAAACGCTCGGTGGTTGAATAGCAGACACCCGGGAAATGCGGGTCGACCGGCGGCTCCTGGAAATACAGGCCGGTCCGCTGATCACGGCGGTAGTTTGGCAGCGAATAATCAGCGCCTGGCCCGGGATGGAAATTCAGCACCAGGTCCGGCGTCTCCAGATGCTGGACCAGCAGATACCGGGTGGCGGCGGCAACGGGGTGCCCGGCCAGGCTCGCGCCGAGGTCGTGGCCGAGGAAGCCGTACGCGCTGGACACCGCGTGCGCGTGCCAGCGCTGCCCAGCCGGGTCCGGCAGCGCGTCCCGCTCGAAGAACGCGCGCACCACGTCGGCCACCATGTAGTTGCGCGGGTCCAGCGTGTACCACACCCGAAAGCCGGTGGTGTCCCGGATCGACTGGGCCGCCAGGTCCACCGCGGCGGTGGCCAGATTCTTGACGTCCTCCCGTTCCGGCCCGCCGTACACGCCGATCGGGTTGGCCGCGGCGTACGGCTCGTCCAGCAACGGCGAACGCCAGATCTTGGGCAGGTTGCTCTCCGGCACCAGCACGGCCACCCGCAGTTGGGCCGGGGTGGCCAGGCCGGTCTCGTAGGCACGCAGCACGGCGTCGCGCAGGGCGACCGCCTTGTTGGCCGCGGACGGGGTGAGCAGCAGCACCGGTTCGTCGGTGGTCGCGATGTGCCGCAGCGCGCGGGCGACGATGATCAACGAGCCGAAGGTCTTCGTCGTCCTGGTGCGCGGGTTTCCGGTCAGGTCGAGCAGGAACAGGGTGCGGCCCCGGTATTCGCCCATGGCGCTGGCCCGCAGGTCCGAGGCGGCGAAGAAGTCGGCCAGCCCTGCGGACATCTCCGGCAGCGCCCATTGCGGCTCGAACTGGTCGAAGCCGGGTTGCGGCGCGACGGTGCGCAACCGGCGAGCGGCGGCGTTGACCCCAGCGTAGTAGTGGGTGAGCGCGTTCGGCACGAAGTCGTTCACGATGTGTCGCCCCTTTCGACGGGATGGTTGGTACGCAACCGATCTCTGATCCGGCCCAGCCATCGGGCCACGTCGAGCGCGTCCGCGGCGGCGAAGCCGTCGGCCAGGCCGGGCAGTACGGCGGCGAACCGGTCGGCGACTGACGGCGTGAACCGGACCCGCCCATCCGCGACCACGACGCCCTCCAGCCACGCCCAGTGCTGGTTGCGGGCCACCGCCTCGGCCTCGGTCAGCCGAGCGGGCAGGCGCAACGTCACGTCTCCCGGTCCAATGTGGACCGGATAGCCGCCAGTCCGGCCGGCCGGACCGGGCAGGTGGGTGTCGATCTCCTGGCCGGCCGCCAGTTCGGCGAGCAGCCGCGCGGCGAGGTGGCCGGCGAGCTGGTTGGCCTCCCGGCGGGAGACCGCGCGCTGGGCGGCCAGCAGCGGCCCGACCGCGATGGCGCGGCCGCGATACCAGGCCAGCGCGTCGTCCTCGGCCCGCTCCGGCTCGTGCAGGTGCAGGTGGTGGGCGAGCACCACGAGTTCGGCGGGATCGGGCGAGTCGAGCGCGGCCCGCAGCGCGGCCGCGGTGGTGGCCACGTTGCCCACGCCGGCCAGCACCGGGATGCCCAGCGCGGCCAGCACTGGATTCACCGCGTCCGGAAAACAGGCGTTGAGAAAGACGTTTCCGGTGTCCGCGGCGGCAGCGCCGACGGTGACCGCGAACTCGGCGTGCAACGGCAGGGCGAGCGCGATGCCCGCCCGGTCGGTGAGGTCGGTCCAGGCTGACCGGGCGGACAGTCCCTCCCAGGGCGACTGGGTCGACGCGCACAGCAGCACGATCGCCGGCGCGGCATCGGCCAGCAGCCGGCGCAGCGCCGCCTGGTCGGCCAGGTCGAGCCGCGCGGCGGTGAAGCCGACCGGGCTGCCCGACGCGGTGGCCAGCACGCTGCCGAGCTGGCAGATCTCCTCGGCCGCCTGCCGGTCGCGCGCGGCCAGCCACACGCGCAGCGGTGACCGGGCCACGGTGGCCAGCCCCGTACAGACCGCCCGGCCCAGCGAACCGCCGCCGAGCACCACCACCCGCCCGCTCACGAACCCACCTCGCCGCACGCGGACGTCAGGCACATCGTCGCCGCCGACGGCAGGTGGCGGACCACCTCCTGTGCGGCCCGCTCCGCCTGCGCGGCGTGCGCCTCGGCGAACAACATGGCGGCGACCACACCGCTGTGTGCCACGCACACCCCCACCCCACCGAGCCGGTCGCAGATCCGGATCAGCTGATCGAGCTGTGGTTTGGCGTGCCGGCGCTGGTTGACCTGGGCGCTGAGCGTGGCCGCCGCGCCGACCGCGGCCAGGTCCCCGCCGACCAGCCCGGCCATGGCCAGTTGATACGCCTGCCGGACCAGCCGCCGTTCCGCCGCGGTGTACGGGCTGCGGCGAAAGCCCAGCGTGTCCAGCAGGCCACCCGGATCGACCAGCACGGCACGTACCGGCAGCCGCCGGCGGGGGTCGGTGAGCACCCGGCCGCGCAGATAGTCGAACGCCACGGGATGGTCGAACATCACCGCGTCGCTCGGCTCGATCCGGCAGGCCAGTTCGCCCAGTTCCGCGTCGGACACCGCGATCCCGAAAAGGTCGCCCAGCGCCCGGCACACCGCGACGATGTCCGCGCTGCTGCTGGCCAGTCCCTTGCCCTCGGGCACCGGCGAGTTCACCGACACGGTCACACCCCGTGCGGCGAGTCCGTGCCGACGCAGGAACAGTTCGGCCACCCGCCGGGCCTTGACCTTGTGCGCGGACGAGATCCGCACGCCCGGCCCCGCGCTCGGCGTCGCCACGGCGGTCACCCACAGGTCGACCGGGAACGTGATCATGAACGGCTGGTCGTCGAGTTCGCCCTGCACGAGTTCGCCGCAGGTGGCCGGTGCCGCGCCGGAGCCGGTGCGGCACCCGGGCGGCGGCCACTCCGCCGCTTCGGATGGGGGCGACGGAGCGGATTTGAATGTCGCACGCACAACGGTGGCCGGTTCAGGCGTAGACTTGGTCCCCGCGCAGGGTGTTCGTGCCGGGGACGGCTTCGGCGGCATCGGTGCCGCGCCGTACGATCTGATTCTGCCGGTCGACGAACACCACCGCGGGCTCGAACTTGTCAGCCTCCGCCTCGGTCATCGTACCGAAGGTGAAGATGATCACCAGGTCGCCGGGCAGCGCCATCCGGGCGGTCGGGCCGTTGATGCCGACGACTCCGGTACCGCGCGGGCCGGGCATGACGTAGGTGGTCCAGCGGGCCGCGTTCTCCAGCACGACGACCTCGACCTTCTCGCCCTTGTGCAGGCTGGCCGCCTCCATCAGGTCCTGGTCCAGGGTGAGGGAGCCGACGTAGGCCGGGTCCGCCTGGGTGATCGTCGCCCGGTGGATCTTCGACTTCATGATCTCGATCTGCATTGCGTCCTCCTGATTCCCGAATTTCCTTGCTGTTCAACCGTTCTGCAGCCAGTCCTGGAAGCGCCGGAAGTTGGCCGCCGGCGCCACCACGACGCGGGGTGCGCCGCGGTCGTTCGCGTGCTGCCGCGGCCCGACGCGGACATAGACCAGATGCGGCCCGCGCGGCCGGTCGACCAGTTCGGGCAGTGCGCCCAATTCCGCCGGTTCGCGCAGCCGGGTACACCGCGGATAGCCGATGGCCGTCGCGATATCCGGAATGTCAAACAACGAACTGGAAGTTCGCTGCCCGCCGGTCGACTCGTAACGGCCGTTGTCCAGCAGCACGTGCAGATAATTCCCCGGCAGATATTGGCGCACCACCAACATGGCCGCCGGATTCATCAGCAGCGCGCCGTCGCCGTCTACCACAATGGTGGTGCGCGGCGTGTGCCGGGCCACGCCGACGCCGATGACCGGCGCCATACCCATCGAGCCGGTCATATAGAGATGATTCGGCGCGTCGCGCACGGAAAAAGCGTCCCGGCAGGTGTAGCCGGTGGTGAAGATTATGGGACTGCGGGTGCCGTTGACGATCACCGATCTGATGACATCCATACCGGTGATCATTTGCTGGCGCTCCACCCAAAGAACTCCGGCGGAACGAGCAGCGCCGCTGGCCCGGTCCGGCTTTCCAGACAGTCGTCGAACCATTCCAGCGACTGCCTGCCGATCGGCCGCCACGGAATGTCGAAGTGATCGAGCAACGGTTCGGTGATATGCCCCATCGACCGGTTTTCCCTGGTGGTGTCCTGGCCCGTGCCGCGCAGGCTGATCACCAGGCCGATCGGCGGGCGAAACGGCTCGACCAGCGAGGCCAGCACATTAACCGACTGCCCGAGTCCCGAGTTCTGCATGAGCACGACGGCCCGCCGGCCGGCCATCGCGACCCCAGCGGCCAGCGCCACCGCATTGTCCTCGCGATGCACATAACCGAAGTTGCGGTGCACGCCGGCGAGTTCTCCGAGTAGTGGCGCCAATATTCCGCATGGGGTAGCCACACACAGATCCGGACCAGCCAGTGCGATCATTTCCGCGACGTATTTCGCCGGCAACCGGCTCGGGGTGGTCTCCGTTGACACGTCAATATCCATTTACGGGAACTCCTACCCGATAGGTCCCCAGGCGTCCTACATCGCACCATACTGCGCGCACGGTATCCGGCAACCACCGTCCGGGCGGGTGCGGAAGAATGACCAGGAAGTCGCAGCCGGCACTGACCGGTTGGTGGTAGCGGTGTTTGCCTGAAGTCGCCTGGGTACCGTTGGCCACTTGTGGGTCAATGGGTGACACAACCGCACTCTGCCGAGAGGACAAGACAAACCATGCGAATCGGCGAGCAACCCGCACCGGCGCGGCCGGACAATCGAATTCGGCCGCTCGGCGCGCTGGAAACCTATCTGGCAGACATGCACACCGGCCAACTGGGTGCGACCCAGTTTGTCTGTACCGCCGAGTTGGCCGGCGGGCTGGACGAATCCGCCGCCGACCGCGCGCTGCGCGCGCTGACCAACCGGCATCCGCTGCTGCGCACCGAGTTGCACCGGCAGGACGGCTGCTGGTGGTACGTGCCGACCGACCTGCCGCCGCCCTGGTCCATCGTGTCCGCATCGGACTCCTTCGAAGGGCTGGTGCTGGCCGGCGAGCGGATCAACCGGCCGGTGGCCGGGCCTGGACCGTTGTGGGAGGCCACCGTGCTGGTCGATCGCAGGCACGAACTGTCCACATTGGTCTTCGCGGCGCACCATGCGATCACCGACGGGGTGTCCATGTTGACCCTCGCGCAGCAGTTCGTGGACACGCACAATCGGGTCGCCACCGGGCTCCCCCTGAATCAGCCGGCGTTTCCGCGCCGCGCGCCGATCGAGCGGCTGCTGCCACCCGTCGCCCGGGCCACCCCGCCGGCACGTTGCACCGCCGAGGAGTTCGTGCCCGGCTGGGCCGTGGAACGTGCCGCACCGGTGGCGCAGCGGCGGATCAGAACGCTGTGGCACACCATGGGACCGGCGGACACCGCGGCGCTGCTGTCCCGGTGCCGCGCAGAGGGAGTCACGGTGAACTCGGCCATCGTGGCCGCGCTGGCGGTGGCCGCCCAGCGGTTGCCCACCAGCCGGGACGCGCTGTCCTGCCTGATTCCGATCAGCGTGCGCGACCAGACCAAACCGTTGGTGAGCGCGCTGGAGAACGGATGTTTCATCACCGAGGTGTCGCTGACGCTGGGGCCGGCCGATCTGGCGGTGCCCGGCTGGGACCGGGCGCGGTCGATCCGGGAGCGCTACCTGCGGCTGCGGGCCGCGGCGCTGGCCGCGCCCACCGACTTCGAGCACTGGCCGGCCAACGAGCAGCCGGACGGGCCGACCTTCCGACGCGGTTCGCTGGTCACCAACTTGGGCCGGGGCGTGCCGGCGACCAGTGGCGGCCCGCTGCGACTGACGTCCTTCCGGTTCGTGGTGTCCCCGCGACACGGGGTCTACGCGGTGTCCATCTCGGTCGCCACCGTGGCCGGCCGGATGGTGCTCGGCCTGAGTTCGGCCGACCCATTGCTCGGGGACTCGTCCGCCGCCGCCTTCGCGCAGGCGTTCACCGCCGAGTTGGACCCACCACGGTGAGATCGCGGGCCAACGGCGGCACGGACATCGCCGGTTCCCAGGTGGCCAGCGACTCGTCCTGCGGCTCCTCGATCCGCACGCCGTTGGCCAGGTCGTCGGCCACCCGCAGCAGCAGCCGCACCCCTAGCGGGGCCAGCAGATCCCGCCACAGGCCGCGCGCGGTCACGGTCGGCGGCACCAGCACGTGTTCCTGCGCGGCGACCGGGCCGGCGTCCACCCGGTCGGTCAGGTGGTAGACGGTGCCGCCGGTGACACGGTCGCGGTCCCGGACGGTCCAGCGCACCGCGTCCCGGCCGCGATGCAGCGGCAGCAGGCTGGGGTGGTAGCCGATCGCCGCCACCCTGGCCCGCCGCCGCGCGGCCGCGCCGATGAAGGCGTGCGCGTGCGCGGCCACGATCAGTTCAGTGTCTTCGGGCACCTCGTCCGGCCGCAATACGGTGGAGTCGGTCCAGTTCGCCGCCGCCCGGTGCGCCCAGGCGCGCAGCCGGTCCCAGGATCGTGGATCCTCCTTGTCGTTGTGCCCGTCGCGCAGCCGCGGGGAGGCCGCGCCGAGCACCCGATGACCGGCGACGGTGAGCTCCCCGGCCACCTGTGCCGCGAAAAAACCCTGCCCCACAAGGAAAATTCGCACGATACCTCCGATCACTGCGCGAGGTAGCCACCATCCACCGGCAGCACAGCGCCGGTGATGAACGACGCCTCGGCGCTGGCCAGGAACGCGATCGCGGCGGCCACTTCGGACGGTTCGCCGAGCCGGCCGAGCGGATGCCGGCGCTGGATCTCGGCGAGGTATTCCGCACCGCCCGGCTCGTCCGGCAGCCGGCGCACCCGCGCGGTGCGGATGGTGCCGGGGGCGACCGCGTTCACCCTGATCCCGGTCTCGGCCCACTCCACTGCCAGATGCTTGGTCAGCCCGGTGGCCACGAACTTGGCCGGGCCGTAGGTGGCCTGGCCCTTCTGCCCGGCCAGCCCGGAAATCGAGGACACGCACACGATCGCGCCGCCGCCGGTCCGCCGCATCTGCTCGATGGCGTACTTGCAGGTCAGGAACATACCCTTGCCGTCGACGTCCATCACCGCGTCCCAGTCCTGCTCGGTGGCGCTGACCGCGTCGACCATCGGGATCACGCCGGCGTTGGCCACCAGCACATCGATGCGGCCGTACCGGCGCACCGCGGCCTCGATCATCGCCCGCGCGTCCGCCGCCCGGGACACGTCGCCCACCATCGGCTCGATATCACCGTCCTTTTCGGACACATGGTGGCACAGGTCGGCGACGCCCGCGGCGTCCAGGTCGGCGGCGATCAGCCGGGCGCCCTCCCGGGCGAACAGCTCCGCAGTGGCCCGGCCGATCCCGGCCGCCGCGCCGGTGATCACACAGGACAGTCCGGCAAGCCGGCCCAGGGGCCGGCCGGGCAGCACGATCGCGCCGTCCGCGGCCGAGCCCACCATCCCCCGGTACTTGGCCATCACCCCGCCGCGATACCCGGTCTCCGGTGGCTGCCAGTCGCGCAGCCGGGCGCGCAACTCGGCATCGCCCAGCCGGACCCGCAGCGACCGGCCCGGCACGTCCAACTCGATCACATCGCCGTCGGCGAGCGCTGCGAGCGCGCCGCCGACCGCGGCTTCCGGGGCCACGTGGCCGGCCATCAGACCCCGGGTGGCTCCGGAGAACCGGCCATCGGTGACCAACGCGACCGACGCGCCCAGTCCCCGGCCGACCAACGCCGCAGTCACGCCGAGCATCTCCCGCATCCCCGGCCCGCCGCGCGGCCCCTCGTACCGGATCACCACCACGTCACCTGCGTTGATCCGGCCGGACTGGACCGCGGTCATGGCCGTGTCCTCGGAGTCGAACACCCGCGCCGGGCCGGTATGCGTCAACCGGCTCAGCCCGGCGATCTTGACCACGCAGCCGTCCGGCGCGAGATTGCCCCGCAGCACCACCAAACCGCCCTGCTCATGCAGTGGCGCGGCAACACTGACCACGACATCCTGCCCGGCCAGCTCGACCGGCTGCGCCGACTCGTCCTTGGCCTCGGCGCCGATGGTCCGACCGGTCACGGTCACCGGCCGGTCGTCCAGCAGCCCGGCGGCCAGCAACCGCTGCGCGATCAGCCGGCTGCCGCCGACCCGGTCCAGGTCCACCGCGGTGTACCGGCCGTGCGGCATCAGGTCGGCGATCACCGGGGTGCGCGCGCTGACCTCGTCGAAATCGGCCAGTGCCAGCGGAACTCCGGCCTCCCGGGCGATGGCCAGCAGGTGCAGAACCAGGTTGGTGGAACCGGCGGTGGCCGCGCCGGCAGTGATCGCGTTCCGGAACGCGGCCGGGGTGAGGATCTGGCTCGGCCGGATGTCCTCGCGCAGCGCGCGCAGCGCAAGTTCCCCGGCGGCGAACGCGACCTGTTCCTTGCGTGGATCGAGGGCCGGTGGACCGGCCGAGCCGAGCGGGGACAGGCCGAGGAACTCCAGGGCCATGGCCATGGTGTTCGCGGTGTACTGGCCGCCGCAGGCGCCCGCGCCCGGGCAGGCCCGCTCTTCCAGCCCGCGCAGCTCGGCATCGGTCATTCGGCCACCGGCGTGCGCGCCGACCGCCTCGAACACCGAGGCCACGGTGACCTGTTCGGACTGCCACCGTCCCGGCATGGTCGATCCCGAGTAGATGATCGGACCGGGGATGTCCAGCCGGGTGTGCGCGAGCGCGGCGGCCGGAATCGTCTTGTCGCAGCCGACGATGCTGACCAGGGCGTCGAACATGTGGCCCAGCGCGACAAGTTCGATGGAGTCGGCGATCACCTCGCGGCTGACCAGCGAGGTCTTCATGCCCTCGCTGCCCATAGTGGCCACGTCCGAGATGGCGATGGTGTTCAGCTCCATCGGCGTGCCGCCGGCCGCGCGCACGCCGCGTTGCACGGCCTCGGCCAGCCGCCGGTGGGTGAAGTTGCACGGCATGGTGCCGATCCACGAGTGCGCGACTCCGACAATCGGCTTCGCCAGGTCCTCCGGGGTGTATCCGATGGCCCTAAGGTGCGCCCGCATCGGGGCGCGATCCCGCCCGCTGAACAGGCTGGCTCCGGCCGGCCGGGGTGGCGTCCGCATGGTCTCCTCCGCTCTGAGCGGCAGCCAGTTCGGGCACGAAGGCGTGTTGCAGCCACAGGCCCGCGAACTGCGAGGTCACGATCGAAAGCACGACAAGGGTGGTGAAGAAGTCCTCGTTGATCACGCCGGCGGACAGCGTCACCGTGGCCAGCACGATGCCGGGACCGCCCCGGGCGTTGAGCGCGACGGCGAGATGCGTGGATTCCCGGTTGGACTCGCCGGCCAGCCGGGCGCCCAGCCAGACGCTGACCGCCTTGGCCACGCAGCCCAGCACCAGGAAACCCATGAAGAACAACACCGGAAAGTGGTGCACCAGATCCAGTTGCACGCCGACGACGGCGAAGTAGAGCGGGACGAACAGGGCCAGCGAGAACCGCTTGATCGCGTCCCAGGACCGCTCGGCTTCGGCCCAGCGCGCCTTGTCGGCGCACCGGTTGTCGGCGCCCGCCGCGGACGCCCCGGCCAGCACGGCGCCGAAGATCGGGTTGATACCGAGGAAAATGCAGGCCAGCACGAGCAGCAGCAGGAATATCAGCCGGAACGCGGCCGGGCTGCGCCGCTCGATCAGGTTGAGCCGGCTGTTGGCCAGGGCCGCGAAGATCGGCCGGCCCAACGGCATGAACACACCGAGGAACACCAGGCTGGCCAGCACGTAGTACAGCGTTGTCGCGGTGGTCGATGGGTTGTGGAACAGCGACCAGAGGCCGAACACCGCGCCGGAGGAGGACCCGGCCAGGCCGAGGATCACCGCCACCGCCACGTAGAGCACGACATCCTCGAGCACCGCGACGGACAGCGTGACCCGGGCGAACCGGGTGTGCAGAATTCCGAGGTCCAGCATGATCCGGGAGATGACCGGAATACTGGTGACCGCGACGCCCATGCCGAACACCAGCGCGAACGTGGTCCGGTTGCCGTGCGCGCCGACGAACCCGGTGTAGTTGACCAGCTGGGCGGCGGCCAGCCCACCGGCCAGTGGCAGCGCCAGCCCGGTCAGGGTCACGGTGAGCACCGTGCGCTGCGGGCCGGTCGACCGGTAGGCCAGCACTTCCCGGCCGGACAGGAACATCAGCAGCAGCAGGCCGAGTTCGCTCAGCACGCCCAGCCCGGCGCCGGCCGCGCCGGTCCCGGGCAGCAGCGCGGCCTGCGCGCGCGGCGCGACGAGCCCCAGCACGGTCGGGCCGAGCAGCAGGCCGCCCAGGATCTCGCCGATCACGCGGGGCTGCCGCAGCAACGCGAACGCGCTGCCCAGCACATGCGCCAGCACCAGCAGCAGCGCCACCGCCAGGAAGAAATGGGCCAGGTCCGCGGAATGAAGCGACATGGGACGCAACCTCCTTCGGGGTGGCCGTGCGAGGCGCACGGCCACCACCGTTGGTTGGGATCGCTCAGCCGACCTTGACCCGGACCGAAAGGCCGGGGGTGATGTTGTAGGGGTAGGCCAGGCTGGCCGCGTTCCGGGCCACCGCCAGGTAACCGCGGCTGGACAGGTAGGCAACCGGGGTGCCGACCGGACCGGCATCCGCGAACGTCTCGCTCAGCGGCAGGTCGAAGGGCAGCACATCGTCCAGCACGATGCGCAGCTTGCTGCCGTAGCCGACGCCCACCTTTTCCAGGTCGGCGCGGTGGATGTTGGTCCACACGTTGCCGAACGGGTGGTCGATGTTGGTGATCACGCCGACCAGGTCGCCGTCGGGCTGCGCGGCCGGCCTGGGCCGCTCGAACCGGACGATCTCGTCGTCGGCGAGTTTGCGCCCGACCTTGTCCAACGGGAAGCCGGCGGCCAGGTGCGCGGACGGAATCGCGACCATCTCCCGGCTGTAGAAGGTCGGTTCCGGCTGTTCCGGGATCACCTCGGTGGAGGCCACCTCGTACGCCTCGATGTACCCGTGCTCCTCGATGACCGAGGTGAGCAGGCCATTGTTGGGCGCGATGTAGATATAGGACCCCTCCGCCCGGGGGAAACCCGCGCCGGAGCCGGCCCACTGGCCGCGGGCGCCGCCCCGGGCGGCCTGCTTGATTCGCAGGGCGACCGAGCGGGCCGTGGTGCCGGTGGCCGGGTAGGTGGTGGTGGCGAAAACCGTGCCCTCCGGGAAGAACCGGGGCAGGTCGACGATGTACCGTGCGCCCTCGACGACGTCCCAGGGCGTCATCGTGTGGCACACGTCGACGATGGTCACGTCCGGGCAGATGCTCAACATGAGCCCCTTGCACTGCGCGACCGAGTCGTCGGTGATTCCGAGATCGCTCATAAAAGCGATGATGGGACGCTTGCCGTTACCAGTGGCCATCAGAACACTCCCAAGCGATTATTATCGAAATAAGAAAACTGGGCTCACCACATCGGACAGTAATCAGGTCGTTTTCCCCGCCGCAAGGGCCTGCGGTTTTCCCCGGTCAAGACGGGCACTACGGCGCAGCGCGGCAAGCGGATGGTAACAATGCCGATTGTTCCGTTCAGCGAATATTCCGAACGGCCCGTGGCCGCCAGAATCGGATCATGATCGCAATATTCTTCGGGGATATCGTCGGGGCGCGGGCCACCGACTTTCTGCTGGACCGGCTGGCCGGGCTGCGCGCCGAGCACCGGGCCGACCTGGTGGTGGCCAACGCGGAGAACTGCGCGCCGGACGGACTGGGCATGACCGTGCCGCAGGTCGAGGCGCTACTGTCCGGCGGGGTCGACGTGGTGACCGGCGGCAACCACTCCTGGGACAGCGCCGAATCCGTGCGGGCGCTGGACAATCCGCGGGTGCTGCGGCCGTTCAACGTGGCGGCCGGCGTGCCCGGTCGCGGAGTGCTCAGCCTCGACGTGGACGGTGCGCCGGTGACCGTGCTGAACCTGGCCGACGACTGCGCCATGCGGTCGGTCAAGGCCACCAGGGACAAAGTGCTGCCAGCCTACTCCGGCTGGGTGGCCGCGCCCCGGTTGGGCACGGTGCTCGTCGACTATCACGGCGACCATGTGCTGGAGAAGCAGATCTTCGCCCGCGCCGTGGACGGCGAGGCCGCCGCGGTGCTCGGCACCCACACCCACGAGCCCACCCTGCCGCTGCACGTGCTGCCCGGCGGCACCGCGCTGGTCACCGATGTGGGCATGACCGGTCCGCTCGGCGGCGTGCAGGGATTCGGTTACGCCGAGTTCGTGGCCGGGCTGCACAATTCGGGCAACCCGTTCGCATTCGGTATTCCGGCGCTGTCCGACGGGCCGATCGTGCTGGGCTGCGTGGTATTGGACATCGAATACGGAAAAACCCTGCGCGTGGCGCGAATTTCGGAAAGGCAGGCGTGACAAATGAGTGGTGTGGTCAAGAATTTCGCCAATCTCGCCGCAGTGCTGGGCGGGCACGAGGTGGTCGATCTCTCGCTGCGGCTCGCCGAGGACCTTCCGTGCTACTGGTCGACGCACCAGCCGTTCCAGCACAAGACCTGGAACTGGTTCGCCACCCGGCGGTCTCCGGCGGGCAACGTCTACCAGCGCAGCGGCCCGTACGCGACCCGGTGGCTGATGCTGGACGAGCACACCGGCACCCATCTGGACGCGCCCTGCCATTTCGTGCCGCCACCGGACTCGGGCTTGCCCGACGCCGGGCCGGCCGGCGCGATCACCGTCGCCGACGTGCCGTTGACCCAGTTGATCGGCCCGGCCGCGGTGATCGACGCGCTGGCCGAGGCGGGCGGCTCGCCCGGGGTGAGCCCGCTGATCGAGCCGGCCGTGGTGACCGAGTGGGAGCGGGCGCACGGCGAGCTGACGGCCGGGGATATCGTGCTGTTCCGCACCGGCTGGGATCGGTACTACCTGCCGGAGCCGGCCGGCGTGGACTACGTGCACAACGTGGTGGTCACCGGCAGCACCGCCGGCTGGCCGGCGCCCTCGGTGTCCACTATGGAACTGCTGCTGAGCCGCGGTGTGCGTTGCGTCGGCACGGACGGGGTGTCCATGGGACCGGCGCAGGACGGCCGGCCGGTTCACGTCGTCGGGCTGAGCGCCGGAGCGGTCTACGTGGAATGCCTGGGCGGGCTGGCCGCGCTGCCCGCCCGGGGCGCGCTGTTCTGCTTCCTGCCGCTGCGGGTGGAGGGCGGCACCGGCGGGCCGGGACGGGCCATCGCCTTCCGTCCCGGCCCCCGGTAGCGCGTTTCAGCAACCGATTTCAGTACCGGTAGTGGTCCGGCTTGTACGGACCGCCCACCGGGATGCCCAGGTAGTCGGCCTGTTCCGGGGTGAGCTCGCTCAGCCGGGCGCCGAGTGCGGGCAGGTGCAGTCGCGCGACCTTCTCGTCCAGGTGTTTGGGCAGCGTGTACACCCCGATGGGGTACCGCTCGGTCCTGGTGAACAGCTCGACCTGCGCGATGATCTGGTTGGTGAAGCTGTTGCTCATCACGAAGGACGGATGTCCAGTCGCGTTGCCAAGATTGAGCAGCCGCCCCTCGGACAGCACGATGATGGCGTGCCCGTCAGGAAACACCCACTTGTCGACCTGCGGCTTGATGTTGGCCTTATTTATGCCCGGGACGGCGGCCAGCCCGGCCATGTCGATCTCACTGTCGAAATGACCGATGTTGCCGACGATCGCCTGGTGCTTCATCCGGGCCATGACGGACGCCGGGATCACGTTGACGTTGCCGGTTGCGGTGACGAACACATCGCCGCTGCCCGCGACGTCGGCCAGGGTGCTGACCTGGAAACCGTCCATCGCTGCCTGCAATGCGCAGATCGGGTCGATCTCCACGATGACCACCCGGGCGCCCTGCCCGCGCAGCGATTCCGCGCAGCCCTTACCCACATCGCCGTAGCCGCAGATCACCGCGACCTTGCCGCCGATCAGCACGTCGGTCGCCCGGTTGATGCCGTCGATCAGCGAGTGACGGCAGCCGTACCGGTTGTCGAACTTGGACTTGGTGACCGAGTCGTTCACGTTGATCGCCGGGAACAGTAGCGAACCGGCGGCCTGCGTCTGGTACAGCCGGTGCACGCCGGTGGTGGTCTCCTCGGTGACGCCGCGGATGCCGCCGGCGATCTCCGTCCATTTTCTCGGGTTGGCCGCCAGCGATTCGCGCAGCAGGTCCAGCACCACCCGGTGCTCGGTGGAGTCGCCCGGCGCGGGCGGTGGCACCTCGCCGCGTTTCTCGAACTCGACGCCCTTGTGCACCAGCAACGTGGCGTCACCGCCGTCGTCCAAAATCATGTTCGGACCCTCGCCGTCGGGCCACACCAGCACTTGCTCGGTGCACCACCAGTACTCCT
>DASZLR010000281.1:0-45394 GCA_035552275.1 Pseudonocardiaceae bacterium
TATCAGCCGAACACCGTTCTCGCCGAACAATTCGGCAGCACCATCGCGAACTTCGCCGGCGGCCACGTCGGCTATCTGACCCATCCCGCCGAATTCGCCGCGAGGCTGCACGACGTTCTGGCATCATGATCCGGCATGACGGGGATACGTTTTGAGGATTACGTCGGGTGGGTCACGCTCGCGCTGATCAACGCCGGTTTGGCGCAGAGCAAGGACCGCAACGGGCTGGCCTGGTTCCTGCTGTCGCTGCTGCTCGGCCCGCTGGCCACCCTGGTGATCGTCGTGCCGCCGCCGCGCGCCCGAACGAGCCGGTAGCCCGGTGCTTGCCGGTGTGCGCACCGACCAGTAGCCTGTTACCGCAAGTAACGGCTACTCGCCAGTAGCACCAGGCAGGAGTCCTCAGGTGACCTCGCCCCGCCCGTTCGGATCACGGCTGTTGGGACGCTCCGACCAGTCGGTTCGGGCGCTCCGCGTCCGCGTCCAGCTCTTGCTCACCATCACACTGGTAGCGGCGAACGTCATCGGCGCGGCCGTCGTCGCCGGGCTGTCTCTGCTGCTCACGCCGGGCTCGGCACTCAGCGGCCAGTTCGTCGTCGTCAACGCGGTGGCCATCCCGGTCTACGTCCTCGGCGGCCTGGTCATCGGCGCCTGGTGGGGCACCAAAGGCGCGCTCGGCGTGCTGCGCTGGGTGATCGAGGAACGCCCGCCCACGGCCGCCGAACGCCGGGCGTCGTTGCGGGTTCCGTTGCGGCTCACCCTCCTGCAGTTCGTGCTGTGGGCCGTGGCGACGGTGATTTTCACGGTGCTGGCCGCGCTGCTGCAACCCGAGCTGGTGTTCGCCGTGCCGTTCACGGTCGGCTTCGGCGGTGTCGTGGTCTGCGCGATCTCCTATCTGCTCAGCGCGTTCGCGCTGCGCCCGGTCGCCGCCCGCGCCCTCGCCGACGACGTGCCGAGCAAGCCGCTGAGTGCTGGCGTGCATTTCCGGATGCTGCTGTTCTGGTGCCTGGGCACGGGACTGCCGGTCGCCGGGTTGATCCTGCTGGCGTTGCGCACCGCGGTATTGGGAGACATCTCGGAAACCCGGCTGGCGATCAGCGTCGCCGTGCTCGCCGCCATCGTGCTGGTCTTCGGTCTGCTCGTCACGATCCTGACCAGTCGGGCGATCGTCGCGCCGATCCGCTCGGTCCGCGACGCGCTCGCCCAGGTCCAGCACGGCAACCTGGACGCCGAAGTGGCCGTCTACGACGGCACCGAACTCGGGCTGTTGCAGGCCGGGTTCAACGGCATGGCGCGCGGCCTGCGCGACCGGGAGCGCATTCGCGACCTGTTCGGCCGGCATGTCGGCCAGGAGGTGGCCGACGCCGCGTTGGGCAAGAATGTCGAGTTGGGCGGCGAGGTCCGCGAGGTTTCGGTGATCTTCGTGGACGTCGTCGGCTCGACCGAACTGGCGGCCGCCCGACCGCCGACCGACGTGGTCGAGCTGCTGAACCGGTTCTTCGCGGTGGTGGTGGACGAGATCGACGCGCACCACGGCCTGGTCAACAAGTTCGTCGGCGACGCGGTGCTGGCGATCTTCGGCGCGCCCAACGAACTGTCCGATCACGCCGGCAGCGCACTGTCCGCCGCGCGGGCGATCGCGCGGCGGCTGCCGGTCGAGGTCCCGGAGTGCGGTGTCGGCATCGGGGTGGCGGCCGGGCCGGCGGTCGCCGGCAATGTCGGTGACTGGCGGCGCTTCGAGTACACCGTGATCGGCGATCCGGTGAACGAGGCGGCCCGGCTCACTGAGCTGGCCAAGAACATTCCCGGCCAACTGGTCGCGTCCTGGCGGGCGGTGTCGCTGGCCTCGGCCGATGAGGCGCGGCAATGGCAGGCGACCGACAGCATCACGCTGCGCGGACGCGCCGAGCCGACCACCCTGGCGGTGCCGAAGGCGGCAGCGGGCTCCGCCGTGGACTCGCCGGAGCCGGAGCTACGCCCCGCGACGTAGCCGGAAACGCAGCCCTCGGGGGGACGGCGCTACGCAGCGGAACCGGCACGATCAACGCCGTGACGGAGCTGGCGGTCGAGACCGCGGTGCGGAAAACGGTGACCTCGCGGGCGAGTTGGCGGATATCGCGGCGGTCCCGCAAGGCCGTGCTGACCGTGCATCTGATCGCCTCGGTCGGCTGGATCGGCGCCGACCTCGGCCTGTTGGCGCTCGCGATCGTCGCGCTGACCACCGACACGCCCAGGGTCGGCCAGGCGGCGACGATGGCGATGGCCTACCTGGCGACCTGGATCAGCGGAATCCTCAGCGTGTCCGCGCTGATCAGCGGGATTCTGCTGTCGCTGGCCACGCCCTGGGGCCTGTTCCGGCACTACTGGGTGGTGGTCAGCCTGGTGCTCAACCTGCTGACCGCGCTGCTGGTCAACTTCGCGCTCGGGCCGCTGTATCGCGGGATGGAAGCCCTGGTGCTCGCCGCCCCGGCCAGCACGCCGGTCGCGAATATCATTGGCACCCAACGGATTGAGCTCATCGCGCCGCCGTGCGTGGCGTTCGTGGTGCTCACCGCGGTCACGATCATCAATGTCTACAAGCCGTGGGGCCGGATCAGCTGGCGAATCCGGGCGAGATAGTCGGCCATGGTGTCGCCGGCGTCGCCGCGTTCGTGGGCGGTACGGCGGAGTTTGTCCCGCCGGTCCGGGTCGTCCAGCAGGGTGTCGATCGCGGCCCGGAGCGCGACCGGGTCGCCCGGCGGGACCAGCACCGCGCTGTCGTCGTCCAGGTAGTCGGCCAGCCCGGTGACCGCGCTGGCCACGATCGGCACGCCGGCCTGCACCGCGTTCATCACCCGGATCTGGCCGATGCTGGCCCCGGTCTCCGGCACCGCGAGCACGTACACGGTGGCCGCCGCGACCTCGGCCTGATGCTCGTCGGCGGGAATGTCGTGCCGCACAACGACATTCGGGCCGGCCAGCGACCGCACCAGCGGCAGGTCCGCGCCGGTGCACACCGCCCGCACCTGCCAGTCCGCGCCCCGAGCGGCGGCCAGGAACGTGGGCCAGTCGCAGCGCCGACCCGAGGCGACCACCAGCCGATCGTGGTGCGCCGGCGGCAGCGGATCGTCGGTGAGTCGGGCCGGCCAGCGGACGAGCGCGAACCTCTCGGCCGGCATCCGGTGCAGGCCTGGATATCGGCGTGCCTCGTCGGCGCTGAGCACCTGGGCGACCAGCAGCGCCCGGCCGAGCAGGAACCTACGCACCAGCCGGAAGTACCACCAGTGTGGACCGGACGTGACGGGATGGACTATGTACTCCAACAGCACCAGTCTACGCACGCCGAACAGTCCACAGAGGATTACGCAGGTGGTTGTGCCGGGCGCGGAGTTGGTGGTGACGATGGCGTTCGCGCGGCGGCCGGCGAGGAACAGCGCGAGGCCGCGCAGCGGGCCGGACAGTGCGGTGCGCAGTGGGGTCGCACCGATCTTCTCGGCGTACCAGGTGTCTCCGACAATTCGATCAGTCATGAGACCTGGGCAAGAATGTCGGCCAGCGCGGCGGCCGATCGGGACGCGGCGAACCAGCGTAGGTAGTGCTCGCGGGCGGCGGCGCCGCGTTTCTCGGCGGCTTCCGGATCGGCCAGCGCGTCGAACGCGGCGGCCAGTCCGGTCACATCGTCCACGCCGACGCCCTGCTCCCCCGGTGGCTGGAATTCGGGCAGGCCACCGGAATCCGACACGATCGGCGTGACACCCAGTTGCATGGACAGCAGTTGCACGCCGCTCTGGGTGGCCAGCCGGTAGTGCGCGAGCGAGCCTTTCGCGGCCCCCAGCACCGGCAGCACGTCCGGGTAGCGGAACCGGCCGCGCCGCCACTCGCAGTGCGGCGGCAGGGCGCCGAGATCGGCTGGACCGTCGCCGATGATCAGCAGCCGATCTCCCGCGTACGCAGGGGAATCGAGGTGTCGCCGCCAGGCGCGCAGCGCGACCGGCACGTTCTTGTACGGCGCGATCCGGCCGTACAGCACGAAATCCCGGCGCGGGCCGGTGATCGTCGGCAGGTCGGTGTCGGCGACGTCGCTGGTGAGCGGGACGACCGTGGCATCCAGCCGACGTGCGACGTGCTCGCTGAACGCGACGAGCTCGGTGGCGGCGCGGCACAGGTGCCGGAACAGCGCGCGCTGCCAAGCCGGCCGGATCTCGGTGGCGTCGTGCGGCTGGTCGTCGTGCACGAGGTGCACCATCGGCGCCAGCCTGGTCAGCGGCAGCCAGCGCGGGTCCCAGACCAGCTCGGTGATGACCACGTCCGGGCGCCAGCGGCGAGCATCGGCGAGCACGCGCAGCAGCGGCGGCAGGGTGCGCGGATCACGCGGGCGCGGGTCGAGCACCCGTTCGTAGTCGCGCGCCGGCACCGGCTCGTAGTGCTGGTCGGAGGTGATCAGCCGGCACTGGTGTCCGGCCTGGTGCAACGCGTCGACGTAAACCCTCGCCAGCGGCCGCATCCACGGTGAGAGCCAGAGGACTTTCACCCGAGGGCCTCGCGGATGGCGTGCTCGTAGGCGTCGGTCATCGACGCGACCGAGTAGCGGGTCGCGGCCCGACGCGCGGCAATCCGGGCCAGACTCGCCAGCGGCGCCGGATCGACCAGCATCGGCCGCAGCGCCTCGGTCCAGGCGCGGGTGCTGACCGGCTCGACCAGCACTCCGGCGCGGCCGCCGTCGAGCAGTTCGGGCACCGAGCCCACCGCCGACGCGGCCACCGGCACGCCGCGCGCCATCGCCTCCACGATCACCAGCGGAAACGCCTCGGCGCCGCTGGGCACGCACAGCACGTCGATCTCGTTGAAGGCGTGATCCGGTCCCGGTGACGGGCCGCGCCAGCGCACCCGGGCGCGCAGCGTGTCCGGCGTCAGCGCGGACAGCGGGCCGAGATCCGGGCCGTCGCCGAAGATGTCCAGCGTCCACGGCAACCCGGACAGGCTCGACAGCGCGTCCACCAGCAGGTGCGGGTTCTTGTGCCGGACGATCCGGGACAGCATGCCCAACCGTAGCGGCCGGTCGGGGGTGTTCGGCGCGGTGAAACCACGGTCGCGTTGGGGTGGCACGCCATTAGCCGCGACGTGGTACTTCCGGTGCAGCCGCTGGTGGCGGGTGAGATCGGCCCAGTGCCGCTCGGACAGCGCGATCGCGCCGTCGCTGCGCCGGATCGCCCAGGCGAGCAACGTGCCGTAGGTGGCGCTGTGGGGCCGGGCGGGCTCGTGTGCGGCGGCCAGCCAGCGTCGGGTTCCGGACCCGGCGGGCCGCCAGCCGGCCGCGAAACCGGCCTCCGTGTTGGTGATGCCGGTGATCAGCACCGCTTTCCTGGTCGGCGCGTCGACCAGCGGCTGCCACCACGGCGAGAGCACCAGCCGGACCGCCGGATCGAGTTCGCTGGCCAGCGGGCCGAACGACTGCAGGCAGACGACGGTGACCGGGTAGCCGCGGGCGGCGAGTTCGTTGGCGAGCAGCACCCGCTGCCGTTCGGCGCCGCCGAGGCAGAGCTGGTTGGTGGTGAGCAGCACCGACGGCCGGCCCGGCATGGCTCGGCGCGCGGCGGCCCGGTTGGCCTCGCGTCGCTGCGCCCGATGCGAGCGTTGCAGCCGGTCGGCGATCAGCAGGCCGGCGGTGAACCGGGTGCCGGGGCCGCGGTTTCCGTTGATGCCCAACAGTTCCGCGTGTCCGGCGCGCAGCAGGTCGGCGGACCGGCGGGCGGCCAGCACATCGTGCGCGACGGTGCCGCGGTCGAGGTGCCGGACGTCCGGCTCGTCCACCAGCCGCAGCCGCCAGCCGTGCGCGCGGGCGCGGGCCTGCCATTCGGCTTCCTCGCCGTAGACGAAGAACCGCTCGTCAAAGCCGCCCAGCTCACGCCAGGCGTGGCCGGAGATCAGCAGGCCGCAACCAGACAGGTAGCCGTCGACGCCCTCGGGTCCGGTCGGCGGTTGGGCGTACCGGTCCGACCAGGGTCGGCCGCGCCACCGGCCGGCCTGGCCGGTGTGGCTGACCAGCGCGCGCAGCACGGTCTGCCGCCGCCGGGCCACGTCCCAGCGCGGGGTCGCGCCGGTCGGGTCGACGACGGTCGGGGACACGGCGGCGACGCGGGGGCCGGCCAGGGCGGCCCGGACGCGGTCGAGCGGGCCGGTCAGCTCGGCGTCCGGGTTGAGCAGCAGCAGGTCGGTGTCCGGGGGGAGCTGGCGGGCCAGCGCGTTGACGGCGGCGGCGTAGCCGTAGTTGCGGTCGGCGAACGTCCAGCGCGCCTCGGGATAGCCGGCGGCGAGCGCGCGCACCTCGGCGCTGCCCGGCGAGGCGTTGTCCCACACCAGCAGCGAGCAGTCGGGCAGGTGGTCCAGGTTTTTGCGCACACTGGCGAGACAGCGGTCGAGCAGGTCCGCCCGACGGTAGCTGACGACCAACACACCGAGCGCCATACTCGGCACACCTCCCTCCGTTACGGATAATCGTCGGAGAGTGTCGGTTCGTTTCCGCGCAGATCATCCGGCATGGTGGTGGGATGGCGACCGATTTTCCGGCTGGACTCGGCGAGCTGCTGCGCTGCCCGGTCTGCGGCGACGGATTCGTGTTCACTCCGGTGGCCGCGCAACCGTTGCCGGACAGCGTGTTCGGCGTGTTGGCCTGCGCCGACCACCGGTATCCGGTGATCGACGGCATTCCGGTCATTCGGGACGGCCGGGTCAGCGTGCACGATCACATGACCGGCCGGGCCGAGGTGCTGGGGCCGACCGTGGCGGAATTGGTCAAATTGGTGCGTTCGGCCGATCCACTGGCCGCGCTGGTCGAGTTGTTGGCGTTCCCGCCAGCTCTGCCGTTCGGACTGGAGACCGTGCCGGTGGCGCGGCTGCCGCTGACCAGGGGTCCGGGCGAGCGGGCGTCGATGCGGCGGCGCCGGGCGCTGGTCCGTCGCCGGCTCGGTGATCTTACTGACCAGACCGCCCAGGACTGGCTGGAACTGAGTTATCTGCGCACCCGCAACGTCAATCGCGAGCTGTATCCGTACTTCCTGAACAGGTTCGGCCAGCCCCGCTACCTCGCCTCGCTGGCGCTGGTCCGCGCGCTGCCGCCGGCCGATCGGCCCGTCCTGGACCTGGCCTGCGGGTTCGGCCACCTGATGTTCCACCTCGGCGCACGGTCCCAGCCGCACGAGTCAGTGGGCGTCGACCGGAATTTCTTCCAGCTCTGGGTCGCCCGGCGATGGGTCGCGCCCGGTGCGGCGTTCGTCTGCGCGGACGCGAACCGGCCACTCCCCTTCGTTGCCGAGGCGTTCTCGGCGTCGCTGTGCACCGACGCCTTCCACCTGTTCGATGACCAGCCCGGCTGCCTGGCCGAGTTGCAGCGTTGCGCGGTGGGCCGGACCGTGGTCCTGGACCGGGTCGGCAACCGGCTGGTCGAACCGCACGACGGTGAGTCGGAGCGGTCCCCACAGGGCTATGTCGATCTGCTCGGCGGCGTGCCACACCGGCTGATCGGCGAAACCGAACTGACCGACGGCTATCTCGCCGGGCACGGGCCCGCGCTGGCCGCGCCTCGTCCGGTGGCCGAGTTCGCGGAGCAGAAGTTCCTGTCGCTGGTCAGCGCTGCCGACCCCACACTCTTCACCGATCACGGTGATTTCCCCGAGTTCCCGCACGCCGACGGGCCATTGGGCATCAACCCGATCTACCGGATCAGCCCGGACGGCGCCGATGTGATGTTGGTGTTCGAGTTCCCGTCGACCTGGTACGCCTTCGAGAACTCCCGGTCGCTGGCCTATCACGCGCCGGCGATCCGGTTGTCCCGCAACGATTTCGACGCGCTCCGGCGGGGTCAGCCGACCGAGCGGACCGACGAGCTGGTCCGGAAGTTCGCGCTGCTGGCGATGCCCGAGCACTACGTCCGGCCGCCGGTCACGGGCTGAGCGCGTTCACCAAGGCCCGCACGCACAGGTCCCGAACGTCCGATTGGGACAGTGCCGGGTCGTCCAGCCAGCCGCCGGTCACCGAGATCACGAACGCCAGCCAACCCCGTACCGCCAGCCGGACGATCGCCGGCGGCCGGCCGTCGATGCCGAGATCGGCGGCATTGTCGGTGAGCGCGGCGAACAGGCGTTCCTCCTGCCGCGCCAGGTTGTTCTCGTAGGCGGTCCGAACCGCCGGATCGTCGTTGCCGGCGGCGCGGTGGAAGGCGCGGAAGCCGGGCCCGCGGGTCTTCGCGTAGTCGAGGTAGGCGTCCAGCCCGGCGGCGACCCGTTGCGGCACCGGCAGATCCGGGTCGGTGTCGGTCATCTCCAGCATCTGCTCGCCCACGTGCTGGATGACGGCGGCGAAGAAGACCCGCTTGGTCGGGAAGTAGTGATACAGCAAGCCTCTGGACACGTCCGCGACCGCCGCGACCTGCTCGATCGCCACGTCCTCGTAGGGTTGATTGGCGAACAGCTCGACGCCCACGTTGAGCAGCTGCTCCCGGCGGGCCTGCGTGCTCAGCCGGGTTCGGGTGCGGACGCCGCTCATGGAGCTCACCATACTTGACACCGGTTCAATTGCAGGCGCAGACTGAGCTTTATTGAATCATCGTCCAATAAGAGGAGGGGTGCGGCGATGACGCTTCTGCGCCCGAACGACCAGGGCTGGACCGACCTGGCGACGATTCCCCATGCCCGGTACCGCATCCCGCTGGCCGGCGACCTGATCGGCGCGTCGCCCGCGACGCCGGTGCAGACCTCGATGCGGCTGGCCCGCGAACTCGGGCCGATCTTCCGGCGCAAGATCTTCAGCACCGAGTTCGTTCTGGTGTCGGGCGCGGACCTGGTCGCCGACCTGGTGGACGAGTCGCGGTTCGGCAAGCACGTCGGTCTCGGCGTGGAGAACCTGCGGTCGATCGGCGGCGATGGACTGTTCACCGCCTACAACTCCGAGCCGAACTGGCAGCGGGCGCACGACATCCTCGCGCCCGGCTTCACCCGATCGGCGATGGAGCGGTATCACCCGACGATGCTCACCGTGGCCCATCAGCTGATGGACAGCTGGGACCAGCATCTGGACGGCACCGCGGTAAACGTCACCGGCGACGCCACCCGGCTGACGCTGGAAACCATCGCCCGCACCGGTTTCGGCCAGGATCTCGGCTCGTTCGACCGCGCCGAGCCGCATCCGTTCGTCACCGCGATGATCGGCGCGCTGCGGTTCGCGCTGGACCAGAACGCGACGCCGCCGGTGATCGGCCCGCTGCTGACCCGCAACGCGCGGCGGCGCAACACCGAGGATCGCCGCTACCTGTTCGACTTCGTGGACAAGGTGATCCGCGCCCGGCAGGACAGCGGCGACACCGCGGCCGAGGACCTGTTGGGGTTGATGCTCAACACCCGGCATCCGGAAACCGGGCAACGGCTGTCGGCGGCGAACATCGCGTACCAGGTCGTTACTTTTCTGGTGGCGGGCCACGAGACCACCTCCGGCGCGCTGTCGTTCGCGCTGTACTACCTGGCCAAGCACCCAGAGATTCAGGCGACGGCACAGTCCGAAGTGGACCAGGTGTGGGGTGATTCCGGAGACCCGGACTACGCCCAGGTCAGCAAGCTCCGGTATGTGCGCCGGGTGCTGGACGAGAGCCTGCGGCTGTGGCCGACCGCGCCCGGCTTCGCCCGGGAAGCGTTGGCGGACACCACGATCGGCGGCGGCCGGTACCGGATGCGCAAGGGCGCCAGCGCGATCGTGCTGGCACCGATGCTGCACCGCGATCCAGCGGTGTGGGGCGCGGACGCGGAGTCGTTCGATCCGGACCGGTTCGCCCCGGAAGCCGTGCGCGCCCGGCCCGGCCACGTCTACAAGCCGTTCGGCGCGGGCGCACGGGCCTGCATCGGCCGCCAGTTCGCCTTGCACGAGGCGACGTTGGTGCTCGGCCTGCTGCTGCGCCGCTACCAGCTGCACGGCCAGCCCGACTATCGGCTGAAGGTGACCGAACGGCTGACCCTCACGCCGGAGGACTTCACCCTCAACCTCACCCGCCGCTCCCCCGCCACAAAGTCCACTGTGGATCGAACGGCGATCACCGAGCCGGCACAGTAGCTATCGCAGCGGGTTGACCCACTTCAAGTCGGGAAATCGGGCGAAGTCAGTGTCGTTGGTGTGCATCTCACCGTTGTGCTCAATGGCGTAGGCGGCCAGTTGGACGTCAGTAGTCAGGTTTCCGGCCGTGCCGACGTCCTGGAGCAACCCGAGCGCCACATTCAGATGATCGGGACCTGCGGTAAGAAGATCTACGTTCGGCTGACTGAGCCAGTCCTGGACGTACTCGATGGCGTCTTTGACCGCCAGCGGCGAGGGCAAGATGCGCGCGTTCGTGCCGATCCGCAGGAAGCCGAACACTGCGGGTGGGGTGAGCCCGATGCGGTGTGGACTATTGACGATCCGCTCCCACCAGGCACGTGCGCGAGAATGTTGCGGGAACCCGGAGATGACGGCATAGAGCAGTAGATTGACGTCCGGGATGATCACGAGGACCGTCGCGCCTTGTCCATGATGGCCTCGTCCTCCAACTGGTCGGCCAGTCGGTTGAAACCTGCCAGATCAAATCCGGGTCGCACGGCCGACTGGTGCGGCGTCAGGCGATAGGGCTCTTGGCGGCCAACGCGTGGCGCCAAGACGCTCCGGAGCGCGTCGTTGATGATCTGCTTCATTGGGCGGTGCTCGCGATGGACCGCGTCATCGACTAGTCGAGCGACATCATCATCCAACGTCAAGGTGGTTCGCATACATGACATCATGATGCCTCCTTGGGGATGCGTCAAGATGCTTCTGGTCACCGAGGTCACTGAGCCGGCACGGTGGCCCAGAAATTGACGGCCAGGTCGTGGAACTCCTGGGCGCGCTCGATCTGCGGCATGTGGCCGGTGTCCACGAACAGGTGGGTCTGGGCGTGCGGCAGCGCGCGCCGGGCGGCTACCAGCTGCGCGGACGGCAGCACCAGATCCCGTTCGCCCCACACCACCAGTGTCGGAATCGGCCGCGCCACGAGGGCGGCGAGCAACTCGGCTCGCCATTCCGGACGGACGCCGCGAAAAGTGCCCAGTGCCCGGCCGATGTGCAGGAACTCGCGCGACCGGCCGGGCAGGCCAGCAAGGACCATCGCCTGGTCGATCCGCGCCTCGGTGACGAACGCCGGGTCGTAGAACAGGCTGCGCACCACTCGGCGGGCGCCGTTGCGGTTCGGCCAGCGCAGCAGCAGCTCACCCAGCGGGCGCAGGGACAACAGCCGCAACGTCACCGTGACCTCGCGGCCGAATCCGGCACTGTTGGCCAGCAACAGGCTGCCGACCCGGTCTGGCGCGTCGACGGCCAGTCGCATCGCGACCGCGCCGCCCAGCGAATTGCCGGCGACATGCGCCGGTCGCGTTTCGCCCACCGTGTCCAGGAATCCGGCGACGGCACCGGCGAGCGCGCCGAGCGTGTACGGCTCCGCCAGGGGGTCCGAATAGCCGTGGCCGGGCAGATCGAGCGAGTACACCCGGAACCGGTCGGCGAGCAGCTCATGCTGTTCGGTCCAGTCCTCCAGGCTGCGGCTGATGCCGTGCAGCAACAGCACCGGATCGCCGTCGTTGTCCAGGCCGTCTGCCCGATAGCGCAGTCGCAGCCCGTTGACGGCGACTGTGTCGGCCGTGGTGGTCATCGGCTTGTCCCCGTTTCGACCAGCGGCCGGGCGGCCGCGCTGAACCGAATGCCATCATCTTCCACCGGTGCGCGGCGCAACAGCGCGATATCGCGCGGATAGTTCTGGTAAAGCCGCCAGGGCGCACTGCTGCCCTGCTTCGGGAACGAGTCGACGGACCGCCGCACATAGCCGGACTGCAGGTCGATCAGCGGCACGGTCGCCGACGCATCGGGCGCGACCGGCACGCACTGCCGGTATCCGTGCCGCGCCATGTGGCCCAGCACCCGGCAGACGTACTGGCTGACCAGATCGGCCTTGAGCGTCCAGGACGCGTTCGTGTAGCCGACCACGAAGGCGAAGTTGGGCACGCCGGAAATCATCATTCCCTTGTACGCCACGGTTTTCCCGAGATCGACCGCCACGCCGTCGACGGCCAGCGACATGCCGCCGAAGGCGAGCAGGTTCAGCCCGGTGGCCGTGACGATCACGTCGGCCTCCAGTTCGGCGCCCGAGGTCAGCCGGATGCCATGCTCGGTGAAGGTGTCAATCGTGTCGGTGACCACGCTCGCCTGGCCGTGCCGGATGGCGCGGAACAGATCGCCGTCGGGCACGAAGCAGATCCGCTGATCCCACGGGTTGTAGCTGGGCGTGAAGTGCTTGTCGATGTCGTAGCCCGCGGGCAGCAACTGCTCCAGCACCTTGCGGATCCGACTCTTCACGAACTCCGGCCTGCGCCGGGACAGTTGGAACAGCAGTGTCGCGCGCAGTACGTTCTTCCACCGCACGATCGGATACGCCAGCTTGGCCGGCAGCCGCGGCCGCAGCGCGTCGGCCACCCGGTCCGCCGCCGGCAGCGACAGGATGTAGCTGGGCGAACGCTGCAACATCGTCACGTGCGCGGCCCGTTCCGCCAGCGCCGGAACCAGCGTGACGGCGGTGGCGCCGCTGCCGATCACCACCACCCGCTTGCCCGCGTAGTCCACATCGGAGTTCCAGTGCTGCGGGTGGACGAGTTGGCCGGCGAAGTCGTCCGCGCCGGGGAAGGCGGGCGTGTAGCCCTCGTCGTAGCGGTAGTAACCCGAGCAGACATACAGGAACCGGCAGGTCAACTCGACGGTGTGGTCGCTGTCGAGTTGGCGGACCTGAACCGTCCAGCGCGCCTGCTCGCTGGACCACTCGGCGCGCACCACCTTGTGGTGGAACCGAATCCGGTCGGTCACCCGGTACTCGCGGGCCGTCCGCCGGATGTAGTCGAGGATGGTCGAGCCGTCCGCGATCGACTTCTCCGCCGTCCACGGCTGGAACGAGTACCCGAGGGTGAACATGTCCGAGTCGGAGCGGATGCCGGGATAGCGGAACAGGTCCCAGGTGCCGCCGATCGCGTCCCGCGCTTCGAGGATCGCGAAGCTGGTGCCCGGACGCTCCCGCTGGAGATGGCAGGCCGCGCCAATCCCGGACAGGCCGGCGCCGACGATCAGCACGTCGAGGTGTTCGGCTGGCATGTGGTTCTCCGTCCCGCTCCGGTTGACTGATTATCAGTCAGTATGGGACGCTAGCCGACATGCCAGCCCAGGTCAACGCCCCCAGCCGTGCTCCCGACCGCCGCGCGCTGCTCGTGCGGGCGGCCACCGAACTGTTCGGCGAGCGCGCCTACGACGAGGTGACCACCACCGAGATCGCCCGCCGGGCCGGCGTGGCCTACGGCCTCATCGCGCACCACTTCACCAACAAGCGGGGCCTCTACCTGGCAACCGTCCGGGCCGGCGCGGACCGGCTGCGCGCGATGCGGGAAGCGCCACCCAGCGGCGACACCCGCGCCGAGCAGCTGCACGACGTGATCGACCGGTACATCGGCTTCGTGGACCGCGATGCCGCGCTGTTCCTGTCCGTCATGCGCGGCGGCCAGGGTTCGGACCCGGAGGTCGCCGAGATCGTGGACCGCCTGCGCTGGGAGTCCACCGAGAATCTGTTGGGCGCGTTCGGCGTGACCGCGCCGCTGCCGCCACTGCTGCGCGCCACCACCCGGGGCTGGATCGGCTACCTGGACGAGCTGATCATCGACCACCTGCGGCATCGCGATGTGCCGCGGGCGCACCTGGTCGAACTCGCGGCGGCGGCGCTGGTGGCCGCGCTGCGAACGGCGACCGACCTCGATCCGCATCCGGCTTTCACCCCGGACACCCTGGACGAACTGGCGGGGCTGGGCGGGCTCACGGCGAGAAGGTGACCTCGTTGATCGTGGTCTGGTAGCCGCCGCCGGACTGGCCGAGCGCGGTGATCCAGACCAGCACGTGGGTGGTCGGCGCGAGCGGGCTGAGCGCGATGGGGGTGTCGCCGGCGGACAGCGTGGCGGTGCCGAGCAGTTGGGTGTCGGCCAGGTTCGGATCGTCCGAGTTCGCCGCGCGGATCTCGACCACCGTGCCGGCGCTGGGCGAGTTGAGGTGGATCGTGTGCGGTTGGACCGGCTGGGCGAAGGCGACCATGATCCCCAAGCCCGGCAGGTAGGTGGGGAACTGCTGGAAGTAGGTGTCGGTCGTCCAGCCCGTGGTCGGATCGCCGTCGATCACCCGGTTGATCTTGCTCGGACTATCCGGCGAGCCGCTGACCGTGTATTCGGTCACGCCGGACGGCACAAGCGGACCAGCTGCCGACGGAGCGGCCGGCGGCGGGCTGGGGTGGGTGGGCGGCGGAGCCGGATGGCTGATCGACGTGCTGGTCGGCGTACTGGTCACCGTGGCCGTGCCGTTGGACAGCACGGCCGGCGTCGCGGACAGCGTGCCGGCCGGCCCGAAGAAGCCGGCGATCTGGCTGATCGTCCAGGCCGCCACCATGACGGTCGCCACGGTCAGTCCGGCGGCCGCCAGCGCCATCCGCCGCCTTCGAGTGTCCTTTGTAGACCTTGTCGATCCGGTGGACTCTGTGGACGCCGCTCGGGCCGGCGGCTGCGGCCGGACCGGCTGAGTCGGCTGAGTCGGCTGAGTCGGCTGGATCTGTTGGGTCGGCGGCTCTGGTGGCGGGGCCGGCGGCGGTGCTGGCACCGGCTGGGCGGGCGGCCGGGCCGGCATCGGCTGGGCGGGCGGCACCTGCGGCATCGGATCGGTGCTGGGTTCCTGACGCCGGGTCTGGTCCAGCACGCGCAGCAGCGAACCACTGGTCCGGATGCTGCCCACGGACGTGTCGTCCACGATCATCGTCGCGATCAGCGCCAGGTCGCGGGGCAGGTCCGGGCGCAACACGCTGAGCGGCGCGCTCTGCCCGCCCGGCCAGACGCCGGTGAGCAGCGCGTACAGCAGCGCGCCGAGCCCGCGCACGTCATCACGCGAACCGGTGTCCGGCGGCGGCCCGGGGAAGGCCAGGGTGAGCATGCCGCGCTCGCTGACTCGGACCCGGTTCCCACCCATCCCAGCGCCGACGCCGATGACCAGGCCGGCGTGGTGCGCGCGGTCGACGGCCGACACCAGCGGACGGAGCATCCGCCGGCAGGCCGCGGCCGACACCGGGCCGTTGGTCAGCACATCCGCCAGGCTCACGCCCTCGGTCCACTCGGCGACCACCAGCCCGAGCACATCGTGCCGGGAGGCGGGCTCGTCATCCGGACCGAGGACGTCCAGCAGCCGGGCCAGCGCCGGATGGGCGACGGACTCGGTGCGCCGGACCATGTCGACAACCCGCCGGGCGCGCTCGACAGCCGGCGGGTCGAGTTGGTCGCCCACCAGGATCGTCAGCGCGACCTCGCGTTCCACCCGCAGATCCCGGGCACGCCAGAACTCCATGCCGGCGCGGTCGTCCGATCCGCACGATCTGAACAGGCGGTACCGACCGTCGGCCAGCATGTCGCCTGACGTCAACAGCATGGATGAAGTGCTCATTTGCCGGGCCCGGCCACGTCGTCAGCCTCACCGTCAGCTTCATCGGCAGCGTCTGTCCAGGGTGCCTGTGCTGGCCGCCGCTGTCCAGTGAGCGGACCGTCGGCTTGGGTTCGGCAGGATATGGGGGTGCCCTTCAACCACAATGATCACTACCACCCGCTGCTGCTGCGCCAGGTGCCCGCCGGTGCCAGGACGGCGCTGGACGTCGGTTGCGGCACCGGCAGGTTCGCGCGCCGGCTGGCGGCCGCCGGGCTGGCCGTGACCGGCGTCGACGCCTCGCCCGAGGTGATCAACGTCGCCCGGGTGCTCGGCTGTCCCGGACCGGGAACGATCAGCTACCGGCAGGCCGATATCCGGGACGCTGACCTGCCGGGCGGCCACTATGACTTCATCTCGTGTTTGGCCTCGATCCACCATGTGCCGTTCGACACCGTGCGCGGGCTGCGGGCCGCGCTCGCTCCCGGTGGCGTGCTGGTGATCTTGGGCCTGGCGCAGCCGCGGGCGGTCGTCGACTACGCGAAGTGGCTGGCTGTCGTACCGCTGAACCTCGCCGCCCGGCTGGTGGTGTGGGCCGGCGAACGGCTCAACGGCGGGGTCGATCTGGTGTCCAGGCCGCCGATCCGCTCGGACACGATGACCATGACCGACATCCGGCGCAAGTCCCAGACGCTGCTGCCCGGCCGGACCGTTCGTCCCGTGCTGTTCTGGCGCTACCTGCTTGTTTACCGCGCGCCGACCGGATCATGATGGATACGTCCGAACGGAGCCATGTGGCTATTCGGCTGGCAGCAGATCCAAGGCACCCACGTACCGGGCCCGGACGATGGTGAAATGCTTCCGGTCGACCGTCGCCACCTTCTCGGTACGGTACGTTTCGGCCGTTGCGATCACGCAGGCGTCGGCGGTTCCCAGCGGAAGGTCGGCATACGCCTCAACCAATTCCGCCACTCGACGCTTGCCGACGTCACCCAAGGACACGACGTCATAGATGCCGTCGGCCACGTCCTGAAGGAAGCTAACCTCGGCCCGCGCGCCGCCGCGAGCGCACAGCATGTAACCCACTTCAGTCAACAGTGCCTCGGGCAACAGCAGCGGGCCGCGAGCCGTGGTCAGGAGTTCCGCGCACTGCTGGTGCCAACGATCGGTTCGGTTCGCCGCGGCAACAATCACACCCGTGTCGACCACGATCACTGGTTGTCGTCGTCCCTACTGCCGAATTCATGCCGCAGGATGTCCTTGACCCGGACGCTGAGGTCCGGCTCGGCGTCAAAAACGCCCACTGTCCGAAGCTGGCGACGCTGCGTTGGTTCAGCGGAGCTGCGGACCAAGCCGCTGGCTGAGGCCACCTCAGCCAGTTCTGGGTCATCGAACACCAACAGCCGCAAACGCCGCACCTGCCGGGGCGACAAATGGTCCAGCAGGTAGCGCATCTCCGCATGGTCGTGTGCTGCGGTCACCTGACCATGATGCCACAACGTGGCCGTTCGTCGGGTTGCCGGCTTGGCTTCTCCTGACGACGGATACCTGAACCGCTGGCGGTCCTGAAGCCCGCTATTCCACCGAGACGTCCACTGTGGGCAGATCGCCGGTGGGCGCGATCGACCGGGGTCGCAGTGCCGCGAGCAGCGCGGTGCGCATGTCCGCCGGGATCGCCCCGCCGGCCCACGCCCCCAGCACGTAGGCCACACCTGCGCAGGCCAGCGGCACCGCCAACGGCAGCGACCAGGTCGCCCACAACGCGAGCAGCGCGGCGGCCAGGCCGGGCGCCAGGTGCGGCAGATAGCCCAACGGCAGCCCGCCGACGCCGGACCGGCGCAGGCGGGGTTGAGTGCACACCACCCCGGACAATTCGGTGACCAACAACGAGATTCCGGTGCCGACCGCGCCGAACAGCGGAATCAGCACCGCGTTCAAGGCGACGTTCAGCACCAGGTTGGCCATCGACAGCCGGCTCAGGAACCGCTGCTGCCGCGCCGCCACCAACGCGTCCGACACGATGCCGGTGAGGAAGCTGACGGCGACGGCGACGAAGAACAGCCGCAGCACGGGCGTGGCCGCCGGGGTGAACGAGGACGAGCCGACCGCGTGCACGATCCGACCGGCCAGTGGAACGCCCAGCACCGCGACCGGGGCGGCGACCAGCAGCAGGAACCGGTAGCCACGGTCGACGGCCTGCCGGAACCGGGCCTGGTCGGTCACGTAGCTCTCGTTGATGGTGAACAGCGCCGAGCGAGAGAACACCTGCGGCAGCAGGGTGAGGCTGAACGCCAGTTGCAGCGCCAAGCCGTACGCGGCGACCTGCTCCGGACTGGACAGCATGGACAGCAGCACGCCGTCAGCCCGCCAGTAGACGATCGCGATCAAGATGATCACGGTGAACGGCAGGCTTTCGCGGAGCAGCCGCAGCGTCTCGGCGGGCGCGAAGGTCGGGCGGAAGCGAACCAACCGACCGGCGGCGATCGCGGAGATGATCATCCGAAGGAGTGGCGGCAGCACCTGCACCGCGCACATGGCGAGCAGGCCCGCGTTGGTCGTGGCGACCACCAGCGCCGCCGCCACGGTCAGAATTCGGGAGCCGAGTTCGGCCGCCGCCACACCCGAATACTTGACCCGGACGTCGAAAACCGGATCGAAGCAGCTCGCGATGCTGCTGAACACCAGCCCGGCCGACACCACGAGCACGGCCAGCCGAACCTGTGGCTGGCCGGCATAGGCGAACCAGCCGACACCGGAGGCGACGAGAGCCAGCGGCAGCGCGTAGACCAGCGAGAACCCGAGGTTGACGCCGACCAGCCGGGGCAGTGCGGTGTCCCCGTCGCGGCCGGCGGCCCGGCGGATGATCGCGGTGCTGACGCCGAGGTCGGTGCAGGTGTCGAAGAGACCGACGAACACCACGGCCGTGGTGAGCACACCGTAGTCGTGGGTGCCGAGATAGCGGGTGGCGACGCCGAGCGCCACCACGCTCAGCGGCACGGCCAACACCCGGGCGGTCACCTGCAGCATCACGCCCCGCGCGATCGCCGCCGCCCGTCTGCTCACCCGACCGAGTGTATGGGCCGACGCCGACCCACTATGCGTCGTACCAGCAACGCGCGACCGGCCCGTTATTCGCTGGCCGACATCCAGAGCGAAAGCTGTTCCGCGATCTCCGCGAGCGTCTTGTCGGTCGCTGTACTGATCAACCGGCCAAACCGCTGGGTGGACACGGTGCGTACGGCCTCACACATCGCCCAACTCGGTCGGCTCAGGCCACCGTCGTCAGCAACAGCGATGTGGTGCGGGAATCCACGCTGGCGACTGGTCAACGGCACGACGATCGCCTGCCGGATCGGCATCGAGTTGAAGTGTCCGCCGGAGATTACGACACACGGCCGAGTACCGCGCTGCTCGTTGGCCAGGGTGGGATCCAGCGTTACCGACCAGATATGGCCACGCTCAACCCTCACTGGTTGTACTCCGGCCATTCTTCGGCCGCGTCAGCATCCGGTTCTCCGGCCGTCACCGCGGCCAGCTCGACCAGATATTCCTGCCAGCCAACCGGATCCACGCGTTGGATACGTTCATATGCCGCATCGATTTCGGCCCAACGATCTTCGGCGACGAGTCGTTGCGACTCGGCTTCCAACAAGGCACCCATCGTGGTGCCCCGCGCCCGGGCCACGCACGCCAGGCGGTCACGCACCGCGCGTTCAACCTTGATCGTCGTCATAGGCATACCGTAGAGTATACCAATCTGGCATACCGAAGCGGACACTACGACGCCACACTGTGGATCACGGCGGCGAGGTGGGCGGCCTGGACGTCGGTGGTCAGCTCGCGTTCCAGCCTGGCCCGGCCGGCGGCGCCCATCGCGTCGGCGCGGTCGGGATCGGCGAGCAGCTTCTCCACGGCCGCCGCCAGTGCGTCGACGTCACCGGGCGGCACGACCAGTCCGTCCTCGCCGTCGCGCAGGTAGCCGTCCAGCCCTCGGCTCGCGGTGACCACATACGGCCGGCCGCACGCCATCGCCTCCAGGATCACCGACATCCCGGAGCCGTGCGCGTTCGGCCGGGTCGCCACCGCGACCACCGCCGCCTCGCCGTAGAACCGCCGACGCCGTGGCCCGAGATGGCCCCGGTGCAGCGTGCCGATATCGGCCGGAAACCGCACGTCGAGCTGGGTGGCCAACTCCAGCCGGGCCGCCGGCCGCCGGGACCGCACCGCCGTCATCGCCGCGATCAGGGTGTCATGATCGCGGTGCGGGTCGTCGCCGACGCTGACGACCAGATCCCGGTCGATGCCAGCCGCCGTCGGCCGGAACCAGTCGGCGTCGACGCCGAACCGGACCAGGTGCAGCTTCGCGGCCGGCACGCCCCATTCCTCGCGCAGCACCGGCACCATGCCGGCGGCCTGCACGAACACCGCGTCCATCCGGCGCAACGCGGCCCGCGCCCGACGCACGAACCCGGCCGACCGGCCGGCCGGGTCGGACAGCAACTGCACGCCGCTGACCACCGGCGGCCCGCCCGGCAGCCGGGACAGCGCGGCGGCCGGGATGCCGGTGAACTCGTCCCAGCACAGCACCACATCGGCGTGTCGTCGCTGCGCGCACGGACCGGCCAACACCGCCTCGGCCCATTCGACGCCGCCGGCGCGCTCGCGCACCAGTCGAGTCACGCGCCGCGTCACCGGACCGGAGTACACCTGCCGGAAGGCGACCTCGATGCCGTGCCGGGCAAGCTCATCGATGCCGAACGGTGTCCGGCCCGGCACCTCGCCGGCCGCGTGCCGCAGCGGCCAGTCGTGCGCGTCCAGGTGGTGGATCAGCTCGACCCACGCCCGAATCGGGGTCAGCACGCCAGCATCGCCTCCGCGAGCAGCGCCGCCTGGTGCTCGGTGGTGTAGTTCTGCTCGACCAACCGCCGGCCGGCCTGGCCCATCGCGGCGCCGGCCGCCGGATCGGCCAGCAGCTTCGACAGACAGGAGGCCAGCGCGTCCTCATCGCCCACCGGATACACCAGCCCCGTCTCCCCCGGCACCACATAGTCGACCAGGCCCGGGTTGTCCGGCACCACCACCGGAGCGCCGCAGGCCATCGCCTCCAGGATCACGGTCAGCCCGGAGGCGTGCACGTTGGGCATGGTGGCCACCGCGACCACACTGGCCCGCGCGTACAGCCCGGCGACCTGCCCCTCGTGCAACCCCGACCGCGCCGCGCCGATCTCCGGCCCGATCCGGACCGGCAGCCGGGTGGCGATCTCCGCCCTGGCGCCGACGTGCCGGCGGCGGACCTGGTGCATGGCGCGTACCAGCAGGTCATGATCGCGATGCCGGTCGTTGCCGGCACTGACCACCAGTCCGGGCTCGGGATGCACGGCGCGCGGCCGGAAGAAGTCCGGGTCGATGCCCAGCGGAATGTGCCGCACCCGCGACGCCGGCACGCCCCAGTCCGCGACCAGCGGTCCGATCATCGCCGACGACGACGCCCACACCAGGGCCGCGCGCGGCAACGCCAGCCGTGCTGCCCGCGCGGCCGTGGCCGACACCTGGTAGCGGTCGGTCAGCCAGACGACCCCGGTGATCACCGGACGCCGGCCGGAAATCCGCTCGCGCAGGACCGCCGGCACCCCGGTCCGCTCATCCCAGCAGAGCACCGCGTCAGCGTGTCGGCGCTGCGCCCGCGGACCGGCCAGCGCGTCCAGCCATTCCAGGCCGCCGCCCCGGTTGCGCAGCGCGGCGCCGATCCGCTCCGGCGCCCGACCGCGCACCGGCGTCCGCAGCACGGGCTGGACTCCGTGCCCGGCCAGCCGATGCAGGCCGTAGGGCCAGCGATCGGGCACCTCCTCGGCGGCGTGCCGCGCCGCCCACTCGTCCGGGTGCAGCTCGTGCGACAGCTCGACAACGGCCCGCACGTCAATCCTGTCCGGTGTGGTGTCGTCGCTGGCGCTGGCGGGCCATGATCACCCGATAGAGGAACAGCGGGTTGCCCAACACATAGCGCCGCCACAGCCGGCCAGGCTCGACGCCGAGCCGGTACAGCCATTCCAGCCGGGCCTGCCGCACCCATTCCGGCGCCCGGCGCACCTCACCGGCGGCGAAGTCGAGGAACGCGCCGACCGCGACGCCCAGCCGCGCCCGGCTCGCCGGCAGGTGCTCGGCCAGCCAGCGCTCCTGCGCCGGATTTCCCATCCCCACCAACAGAATCCGGGTCTTGCACGCCCTGATTCGGGACAGCAGGCCGGGCAGTTCCGCGTCGGTGAAGTAGCCGTGCGCGCAGCCGGCGATCGACAGTCCGCGAATCTGGGCGGCCAGGTTCGCGGCGGCTCGTTCGGCCACGCCCGGCTTGCCACCGAGCAGGAACACCGGCTCGTTCGGGCCGATCGCGGCCAGCAGCCGGGGGGTGAAGTCGGTGCCGTTGAGGTTCGCCGGGAAGGCTTGACCTTGCAGCCGGGCGGCGATCGTCAGCCCGATGCCGTCGTTGAGCACCAGGTCGGCGTCCCGCAGGATCTGCCGGTATTCGGCGTCCACGGCCGCGAGATTCAGTGAGTGCGCGTTGACGTAGGCGAGCAGCGCGGGTTCCCGGTTGTCCAGCAGCGCGCGGGCCTGTGCCAACGCGGCGTCGGCGTGCAGCACCGCGACCGGCACACCGAGCACGGTGAGCGTCGGAATCCCTGCCCGCACCTGTGTCTCCGATGTGTCGATCGAGTTCGGTTGAGGTCGATTCGAGTCGATTCAAGTCGATGTTGTCTGCGTTGTCTGGGTGGGCCATGCCGGTGTTACCGCAATCGGCGCGGATTCGCGTGCCGGCGCAGCGATGGAGCGACCGACCGGCCGCCGAGCAGATCCTCGGTCGGCCCGGTGTCCAGGGCCTTTCGATACACCAGCAGCGCCTCCCGCACGGCGTCCACGGTATGCGCCACATCGGCGTCGGTGTGCGCGGCGGACACCACGAACGACTGGCCCAGCACACCCCGGGACAGCAGTTCGCGCAGAAAAAGCGTGCGCATCGGCTGGGAGGGTCGGCCTTCCGTGTCCCGAGTCGTGAAGACCAGGCAGGACGGCCGGCCAATCGCCGCGACCTGCTCGGCCACCCCCAGTTCGGCGGCGACGGCATTGACCCCGGCGGCCAACGCGGTGCCGACCCGCTCCATCTCGGCCACCGGATCGGACTCCCGGTAGGCGGCGACGACTGCCTGGAACGCCGCCAGCGAGACGACGTCCGGGCCGTGTGTAGTGGACAGCAGGAACACCCGGGCCGCGTCGGTACGCAACCCGCCCAACTCCATCAGCTCCCGACGGCCGGCGAGCGCGGAGATCGGGAACCCGTTGCCCATCGCCTTTCCCCAGCAGGACAGGTCCGGGGTCACGCCGTAGACGGCCTGCGCTCCCCCGGCCGACCAGCGGAAACCGGTAATCATCTCATCGAAGATCAGTACCGCGCCGTGCTCGTCACACAGCCGCCGCACCCCGGCCAGAAAGCCGGGCGCCGGCTCGGCCAGCGCGGTCGCGGGTTCCAGGATCACCGCCGCCACCGCGCCGTCGTGCGCGGCGAACAGGTCGGCCAACGAGTCGAGATCGTTGTACCGGAACGACACGGTGAGCCGGCTGATCGCGGCCGGGACGCCGGCGTCCATCTCGGTGCGGCCGATGAACCAGTCGTCGGTGGCGAAGAACGGCTGGTCCGCGCAGACCGCGACCAGGTCCCGGCCGGTGGCGGCGCGGGCCAGCTTGATCGCGGCGGTGGTGACGTCCGAGCCGTTCTTGGCGAATTTCACCATCTCCGCATCCGGCACCAGATCGAGGAAGTCCTCGGCGGCGCGCAGTTCGTGGCTGCTGGGGCGGGTGAACGAGTTCCCGTCGGCCAGCACCGCCCGCACCGCTTCGATCACCGGCGGGAAGCCGTGCCCGAGGGTGACCGAGCGCAGACCCATGCCGTATTCGACGTACTCGTTGCCGTCCACGTCCCAGACGTGGCTGCCCCGTCCGCGGGCCAGGACCGGCGCCATGTCCTCGGGATACTGGTCGCTGCCGCGGGCGTAGGTGTGCGCGCCACCGGGAACCAGTTCGTGCAGCCGGCGCTGCGCCGCGTTCGACCGGGTCAGGTCCACCGCCGGAGTCTAGGCGCGGCGTAGCCGAAAGGTGGTGCCTTCGTGGCTGGCCAGCAGGTCGGCGGCGCTGCCGAGGTGCACCGCGAAGGCCAGCCGGTCCGCCGAGTCGAGGTGCGCCAACGGCTTGCCCTTGCCGACGCTGCCGAATGTCTCGACATAGGGCACCACCGTGCGGCCGTGGCCGGTGTCCAACAGCAGCGTGTCCCCGACCCGCAGCCCGGCTTCGGCCAGCAGCGGGCTGTCCAGCGAGGTCTGCAGGTTGCCGAACCGGTCCTCGATCAGCATCTCGCCGTGCAGGGTGTCGCCGTCGAGGCGTCGGATCGCCGGCGGCGGCCGAACCAGCGCGGCCGGGTCGACGGCCGGCCCCATCTCCGCCGGCGCCACCCCGTTGGCCAGGTGCGCGGCCGCCGGCGCGAAGACGTCCCGGCCGTGGAAGGTGTTGGACACGTTGTCCAGGCGGAACCGCGGGTCGGCCAGCTCGTAGGCCGCGTCCACGCCACCGATCTCGTCGGCCGCCCACAGCAGCAACCCGTTGTCCGGGCCGACGAACAGATTCCGGCCCACCACCAGCACGACCGCCCGCCGCCTGGTGCCCACGCCCGGGTCGACCACCGCCAGGTGCACCCCGTCGGGCAGATAGCGGATGGACTGGCGCAAGACCTCGGCGCCGTGCCGAACGTCGCCGGGCGGCACGACATGAGTCACGTCGAGCACCCGCGCGTCCGGCGCGATCCGCGCCAGCACGCCGTGGCACACCCCGACGAACTGGTCCGCAAGCCCATAGTCGGTGAGAAACGTGATCCACGTCGTACCAGTCATGGCGACTCATTGTGGACCTTTTCTCGATCAGCCGGGTAACGCGTTCAGTAACGCGGGCGGCTCGCGGCCCGATGGTCCGTATGGCCGTGCCCACGCTCGGCCGGTTGCGTCTTGGCCGCTCATCGGGGGTGTCCGCGTGGTGATCACACCGGTTCCGCAGTCGCCGGCCCCGCGCTGCCGGCTGTGCGGATCGGCGCAGCTGATCAGCGTGGTCGATCTCGGCGCGAGCCCGCCGTGCGAGCGGTTCCTCGCCGCCGACCAGCTCGACGCCCCTGAGCCGAGCTATCCGCTGCACCTGCGGGTCTGCGCGGACTGCTGGCTGGCCCAGTTGCCACCGCTGATCAGCCCCGAGGACACCTTCACCGAGTACGCCTACTTCTCGTCCTATGCCACATCGTGGGTGGCGCACGCCGGGCGGTTCGTGGCGTCCGCCGTCGAGCGGCTGGAGTTGGGCGCGGACTCGTTCGTGGTCGAGGTGGCCAGCAACGACGGCTACCTGCTGCGGCACGTGCGCGACGCCGGCATCCGGTGCCTGGGTATCGAGCCCGCCTTCAACGTCTCCGACGCCGCCCGCGGCGCCGGAATCCCGACCGTGACGACATTCCTGACGCCGCGCTCCGCCGAGCAGGTGCGGGCCGAGCACGGCCCGGCCGATCTGGTGGTGGCCAACAACGTCTACGCGCATGTGCCGGACATCCACGGGTTCACCGCCGGGCTGCGCACCCTGGTCGCCGACGACGGCTGGGTGTCCATCGAGGTGCAGTACCTGGGCACGCTGATCGCGGGCAACCAGTACGACACGATCTACCACGAGCATTTCCAGTACTACACGGTCGATTCGGCGTGCCGGGCGCTGGCGACAGGTGGCCTGACCGTGGTCGATGTGCGGGAGTTGGGCACGCACGGCGGCTCGATCCGGCTGTGGGCCAGGCCGACCGAAGTGGCGCGGCCCAGTCCGAAAGTCGAGGAGCTGCGCGATCGCGAGGCCGCCGCCGGGTTGCGCTCGATGTCCGGTTACACCGGCTTCGCCGCGCGGGTCGAGTCGACCCGACGCGGCCTGCTGCGGTTCCTGGCCGACGCGGCCGAGGCCGGCAAGACGGTGGTCGGCTACGGGGCGCCGGGCAAGGCGAACACGCTGCTCAACCACTGCGGTGTGCGGCCCGACCAGCTTCCGTACACAGTGGACAGGAATCCGTACAAGCAGGGCCGGTTCACCCCCGGCGCCCGGATTCCGGTCGTCTCGCCGGACCGGATCGCCGACGACCGGCCGGACTACGTGCTGGTGCTGCCGTGGAACCTGCGCGCGGAGCTGACCGAGCAGCTGCGCTACGTCGGAGAATGGGGCGGTCGGCTGGTGTTTCCCATTCCCGAGCTGGAGGTCGTCGAATGAAGGTGGTGCTGTTCTGCGGGGGCTACGGCATGCGGATGCGGGACGGGGACCGGGACGTGCCCAAGCCGATGCAGATGGTCGGTCCGCGTCCGCTGCTGTGGCACGTGATGCGCTACTACGCGCATTTCGGGCACACCGATTTCGTACTCTGCCTCGGCTACGGCGCACACCACATCAAGGATTTCTTCCTGCGCTACGCCGAGACCGCGTCCAATGATTTCGTGCTGCGCGGCGGCCAGGTCGAGCTGCTGTCCACCGATATCGCGGACTGGACGATCACCTTCGTGCACACCGGCGTGTCGTCGCCGATCGGGGAACGGCTGCGCCGGGTGCGCGACCATGTCGCCGGCGAGGAGATCTTCCTGGCCAACTACGCCGACGTGCTGACCGACGCGCCGCTGGACGACATGGTCGACCGGTTCCGCGGCACCGACGCGGGCGGCTCGATGATGGTGGTGCCGCCGCAGGGCTCGTTCCACTGCGTCGAGCTCGGCGATGGCGGCCTGGTCGGTGGGATCACCCCGGTCAGCCGGCTGCCGCTGTGGGAGAACGGCGGATACTTCGTGCTGCGCCAGGAGATCTTCGACCATCTGCCCGTCGGCGGCGATCTGGTGGAGGACGGCTGCGGGCAACTGGCCAAGGCCGGCCGGCTGACGGCCTACCAGTACCGCGGCTTCTGGCAGCCGGCCGACACGGTGAAGGAGCGGGCCGCACTGGACGAGTCCTTCCAACGCGGCAAGCGTCCCTGGATGCTCTGGGAACCATCGTGATCACACTGTCCACAGTGGATAAGATGGACCGGGTGGTGGCGGTCGGGGCGCACTGCGACGACATCGCCATCGGCGCCGGCGGCACGCTGCTCACCCTCTGCCGGGACCATCCGGGCCTGCGGGTCGACGCGCTGGTCTGCTCCGGCGCGGGCACCGAGCGGGAAGTCGAGGAGCACGCCGCGCTGGCCGCGTGCTGCCCGGACGCCAAGCTGGACGTCACCGTGCTGGACCTGCCGGACGGCCGGTTTCCGGCGCACTGGGCACCGTTGAAGGACGCGGTCGAGGACCTTCGCCGACGCGCCGACCCGGACCTGGTGCTCGCCCCGCATACCGGCGACGCACACCAGGATCACCGCACCCTGGCCGAGATCGTGCCCAGCACGTTCCGCGACCAGCTGATCCTCGGCTACGAGATCCCGAAATGGGACAGCGACCTGCGCCAGCCCTCGGTGTTCCGACCGCTGTCCGTCGAGATCGCGCACGCCAAGGCCGAGCTGCTGGTCGAGCACTACCGGTCGCAGCGCGGCCGGGACTGGTTCGACCAGGAGACGTTCCTCGGCCTGGCCAGGGTGCGTGGCGTGCAGTGCCGCGCCCGCTACGCCGAAGCGTTCCACGCCACCAAAATCGTGCTGGGAGACTGAGAATGCGGGTCCTGCTCACCGGGCATCAGGGTTACCTGGGCACCGTGATGGCGCCGGTGCTGGCCGCTGCCGGGCACGAGGTGACCGGGCTGGACTCGGGGCTCTTCGCCGACTGCGTGCTCGGCCCCGCGCCGGCGGATCCGCCGGGACACCGGGTCGACCTGCGCGCGGTCACCCCCGACCAACTGTCCGGTGTGGACGCGGTGATCCACCTGGCCGCGCTGTCCAACGACCCGCTCGGCTCGCTGGACCCCGAACTCACCTACGACATCAACTATCACGCCTCAGTGCGGCTGGCGAAGCTGGCGCGCGACGCCGGGGTGCGCCGGTTCCTGTACGCGTCCACCTGCTCGGTGTACGGGGTGGCCGGCGACGATCTGGTGACCGAGGACGCGCCGCTGCGCCCCGTGACGCCCTACGCCGAGTCGAAGGTGCGGGTCGAGGACGAGCTGTTCGCGCTGGCCGACGCCGACTTCACGCCCGTCGCGCTGCGCAACGCCACCGCGTTCGGCTTCTCGCCGAGGCCGCGCGCGGACATCGTGCTGAACAACCTGGTCGGCCACGCGGTGCTGACCGGCCGGGTGCTGGTCCTCTCCGACGGCACGCCGTGGCGGCCGCTGGTGCACGTCGGCGACATCGCGGCCGCGTTCGCCGCCGCGCTGACCGCGCCCCGCGACGCGGTGTACACCCGCGCGCTCAACGTCGGCGACGAGGCCAACAACCTGACCGTCGCGCAGCTAGCCGATCGGGTGGTGACGGCGGTGCCCGGCTCGCGGCTGGTGATCACCGGCGAGACCGGCCCGGACCCGCGCTCCTACCGGGTGGACTTCACCGCGATCCGGGCCGCGCTGCCCGGCTACCGCGCCGGCACGACGGTCGCCGCCGGCGCGGCCGAGCTGGCCGACGCCTACCAGCGGTATGACCTGACCGACGACGACTTCCGGCACCGGTTCACCCGACTGGCCTGGTTGTCCGCCCGCCGGGCCGACGGCCTGGTCGACGCGGCGCTGGCGCCGGTATGAGCCGGTCAGGTCCCGGCGAGACGGCGCCGCGCCTCGGCCCAGGAACCGGCGGCGGCGTCCCGAGTGGACAGTCCGCGGACCGGCAGCGGCCAGTCGATGGCCAGGTCCGGGTCGTCGTAGCGGACCGCGATGTCCGCCCGCGGATCGTGCGGCCGGTCGATTCGGTAGCAGACATCGGCGATCTCGCTGCACGCCTGGAACCCGTGCAGCATCCCCGGCGGCACGTACAGGTGCGCGAAGTCCTCGTCGTCCAGTCGGAACGCCTCGTGTCGGCCGAAGGTAGGCGAGCCGGGGCGGGCGTCCACCACCACGTCGTGCACCGCGCCGTGCGCGCAGCGAACCAACTTTCCCTCGCCCGTCCCGGACCGTCCGTGCAGGCCGCGCAGCACACCGAGCGTGGACCGGGACTGCGAGTCCTGCACGAAGGAGTGGGGATCGAGGCCGTGCGAGCGCGCCACCGTCGCGTCGAAGGTGCGGGTGAACAGGCCACGGTCGTCCCGGTGCACGGTCGGGACGAACAGCAGCACGCCGGTCAGGGTGGTGTGCCGGACACGCATGCCGTCATCATGCCCGGATTCCGATGATCTGCAGGGCATGCCGAGGCCGCGACGGCGAGATCGTGCTCGATCTCGGCCGGCAGCCGGCCTGTGACACGTTCCCGTGGGCCGGAGACCGTGGCCCCGACCCGCTGTTTCCGCTGCGGATGTGGCTGTGCGCCGACTGCGCGCTGGCGCAGCTCGCCGAGGATCCGACCACGCCGGCGGAGCCACGCGGGGTCGAGCCGGTGGCGCTGGCCGCCCAGGCCGCCGACGCCGTTGCGCGAGTGGCGGCCGCCGGGTTGCTGCCGGCCGGGCTGACCGTCGCCGAATACGGCAGCCCGCACGGCGGAAGCTGGTTGCCGCTGCTGGCCGGCCGTGGCCTGCGCCCGGTCGGGCGGGGCGAACGGGCCGAGGCGATCATCGACTGCTTCGGGCTGATGCACGCGGCCGACCAGGCGGCGGCGATCACCGAGCGGTCGGCCCGGCTGACCGATAATGGAATCCTGTTGGCGCAGTATCATTCCCTGGCCACCATCATCCACACCGGACAGTGGAACGCGCTGCGACACGGCCATTTCGGCTACTACTCGGCCCCGGCCCTGGCCGGCATGCTGCGATCGGTGGGTCTTGTCCCGCGCTCGGCCTGGCGATTCGACCTGTACGGCGGGACGGTGCTGATGGCCGCCAGCCGGACCGGCGAGCCCGATGACACCGTGCGTGAGCTGCTCGCCGCCGACCAGGCCACCGGGGTGACCACGCCGGCCGCGTTCGCCGAACTGCGGGACACCGCGGCGCGTTCGGCGCTGGCGCTGCGGGATTGGCTGGCGGATCAGGCGCGGCGCGGAGCGCGGGTGGTCGGCTACGGAGCGGCGTCCCGGGCGGTGGCGCTGTTGTGCCGGGCCGGCGTCGATGCCGAATTGTTGCCGGCGGTGGCGGACGCCGCGCCGGCCAAATGGGGGCGCCGGATGCCCGGCACACACATTCCGGTGATTCCACCGAATGATCTGCGTCACACCCGGCCCGACGCTCTGCTGCTGTTCGTGCCGGACTTGCTCACCGAGGTGCGAGCCGAACTGCCCGAACTCGCTGACAGTGATATGGAATGGGTGCTCGCGGAGCCCGAGCCGCGGGTGGTGAATTTCGATCGGTCCGGGGTGCCCCGAAGCAACCGAATGCTCGGCGAGACGTCAAAATAGTATCTTGAGCTTCCGCCCGGCTGGGGTGGCCGGCGCCTGTGTCACCAGTATCGAACCCATCGAGCCCATCGATCCCGGAGAAAAACACTCATGCCGACCGGAAGAAGCCCGCGGTCGCCACGCCGAGCGTCCCTCGCCGGGGCGATCGCACTGGCCGTTGTCGTGACCGCGCTGCTGGCCGCCTGCACCGGCCAGCCGTCCGCGAGCGGCGGCAACCAGTCCGGCGGCGCCGCCACAACCGGCGGTAACAACGCTGGCGGTAACAACGCCGGCGGCACAACCACGAGCGGCGATCCGGTCAGTATCAACATCACCCCGGCCGCGGACAGCTCGGTCAGCCCGAGCACGCCGATCGTCGTCTCCGCCAGCCACGGCGCCCTGCGGACGGTCACCGTGACCAACGCCGCGACCCACGTCGTGGTCACCGGCGCGTTCTCGGCGGACAAGTCGACCTGGACGTCCAACGAGCCGCTGGGCTTCGGCGCGAGCTACCAGGTCGTCGCCAGCGGCGCGGGCATGACGGGCACGCCGGCCCAGCAGACCGCCACCGTGAACACCATCTCCCCCAGTGTCACCGCGTATCCGTCGCTGCTTCCGGCGCCGAATACTTCTGATGTCGGGGTGGGCCAGCCGATCGTCGTGCTGTTCGACCACGCCGTCGCGCAGGCCAACCGGGCCGATGTGGAGAAGGCGTTGCGGGTCACCTCGAATCCGCCGCAGACCGGCGGCTGGAACTGGGTGTCGGCGAAGGAAGTCCACTACCGGCCCGAAAACTACTGGACGCCGGGCACCACGATCAACGTCAACGTGAACGTCTACGGCGTGGACTTCGGCAACGGCGTCTTCGGCCAGACCGACCGTAACGAGACGTTGCACGTGCACGACTCCTGGATCGCCCAGGCCAACGGCGCGACCGAGCAGATGCAGATATTCCACAATGGACAGTTGGTCAAGACAATGCCGATCAGTCTCGGGTCGCCCGGTCACCCGTCCCATGTGGGCGTGCACGTCATTTCCGACAAGCAGCCCAGCATTGTGATGGATTCCTGCACGTACGGTGTGTGTAAAGGCCAACCGGGCTACTACAGCGAGACGGTCTATCTGGACGAGCGCATTTCCGATGACGGCGAGTTCGTGCATTCCGCGCCGTGGTCGGTGGGCTCACAGGGCAGCGACAACGTGTCACACGGATGCGTGAACCTCAGCCCGGCCAACGCGCAATGGTTCTTCAACACCTTCGGGCCAGGCGACGTCGTGAACATCACCAACTCGGGCGGGCCGCAACTGCCGCTGTGGGACATCTACGGCGACTGGGAGCTGAGCTGGCAGCAGTACCAGGCGGGTAGCGCCCTGAGTTGAGGCCCGCCCTGGTTGCTCAGGCGGCCGTGCTTCAGATGACGGCGCTTCAGGCGACGGTGACGACCTCGTCGTAGTCCAGCCTCGGCAGCCGGTCGAACCAGGCGCCTTCCGCGGCCGGCTTGCCGATGTTGAGCACGACCAGACTGCGGTGCCGGCCGTCCGGGAAGAACTCCTTGTCGACGGCGTCACGGTCGAAGCCGGTCATCGGGCCGGCGGCCAGGCCGGCGGCGCGGATGCCGAGGATGAGGTAGGCGACCTGAAGGGTGGCGTTGAGCCGCGCGTTGTACTCGCGGACGTCCTCGTCGCCGGCGAACAGGTCACGAGCGCCCGGGAAGTGCGGGAACACCTTCGGCAGCTCGTCGTGGAAGTCCAGGTCGGCGGCCAGGACAGCGACCAGCGGCGCGCTCGCGGTCTTGGGCTGGTTGCCCTCGGCCATGTGCGCGACCAGCCGGCCGCGCGCGTCGGGCGACTGGACCAGCACCACGCGCAGCGGCTGCTGGTTCATCGAGGTCGGCCCGTACTTCACCAGGTCGTAGATGGCCCGGATCTGGTCATCGGTGACGGGCTCATCGCTGAACTTGTTGGCCGTTCGCGCCTCGCGGAACAGCAGATCCTGGGCGTGCTGATCCAGTGCCAAGCTCATGTCGATTACTCCAGCTGATCGAAGTCGGGAATCCTTCGCCCACGTCCAACAGAGTTGAGCCTTCAATGATTTCTCGATGGAACGTGATCCACACCACGGCGGCCCACGACCGGTACGCTGCCCACCGTGACCACGGTGGCCAGGTTGTTGATCGTCCACCACACGCCGTCGCCGGGCCTGCAGGCGATGTTCGAGGCGGCGGTGTCCGGCGCGACCGATCCGGAGATCGAGGGTGTGGAGGTGGTGCGGCGGCCGGCACTGGCCGCGACCGCCTCGGATGTGCTGGCCGCTGACGGCTTCCTGCTCGGCACGCCGGCGAACCTCGGCTACATGAGCGGCGCGCTCAAGCACTTCTTTGACCAGATTTACTACCCCTGCCTGGACGCCACCAAGGGCCGACCTTACGGGTTGTACGTGCATGGCAACGAAGGCACCGAGGGTGCGGTTCGGGCCGTGGGGAGTGTCACGACCGGGCTGGGTTGGGCCCAAGCCGCCGAGCCGGTGGTGGTGCTGGGCCCGCCGTCCAAGGACGATCTTCAGGCCTGCTGGGAACTGGGCGCGACGATCGCCGCCGGCCTCATGCCTTGAGCCCTGGATGTCGCGCGGACTCGTTCAGGTCCGGTGATTCGGCAAGCTCGGCCAGGTGGTGCAGGGAGTTGGCGAGATGCTCAGGGCCGAACGGCGGGAACCGGATGCCACGCTCGCGGATGTACTGCGGCACCGCCGACCAGTCATAGGTGAGCGTGACCGCGGTCTCGGACGGACCGAGCGACGCCAGGTCGTAACGCCAGAGCCAACCGCCGAACTCCAGCTCACCGTCGCCCTTCTCCTGCCCCGTCAGCCAGCCAATGGCGCGCGGCGGGTCGAGCACCTGGACCTTGTTGACCGTCTGGTAGTTACCGTCTGGATGGCCGGCGTGATACATGCCCATCCGGAAGATCTGCCCGACTTCGGTCAGCGGCGCCCGGTCGACAGATTCCTGAACCCAACCGGTGCCATCGATCGCAGCATGGGTCCGCGGGTCAGCCAGCACCGCGAACACCCGCGCGGCGGGCACCGCGACGGTCAGGGAGGCGCGCACGTTCTCCTGGTCTGCCGTCGCCCGGTCGGTCATCGCGAAATCCCTTCTCGTCACGCTGCTCGACACCACAGTGAGCATCGCCTACCCGACGTGGTGGCTCGCCTGCCCGGCCAACAGCTCCAGCACCGGCGGCAGCCACGGCGTGTACGAGTCGGGGTCACTGTCCATTGCGGACTTAAGGTCCGCCGGCGCGACCCAGCCGCATTCGGCCACCTCGGCCGGGTCCGGGTCCAGCGCGAGATCGGTCACCGTACCGACGAGCACGTGATCCCACTCGTACTCGACCCGAGCAGTTGCCGCGTCGGATGCTTGGTAGACGAACGCGCCGATGTCGCGAAGCTCGATGTCGACGTCGACGCCGAGTTCGTCGGCCATCCGGTCCCGGGCCGCCGCCAGCGGATCCTGGCCGGGGGCGGGATGGCCACAGCAGGAGTTGGCCCAGCGCAGCGCGAACCGGGTCTTCACCGCTGCCCGACGTTGCAACAGCATCCGGCCATCCGGGTCGATCAGCATCACCGAGAACGCGCGGTGCAACCGTCCAGGAGCCTCGTGCGCCTCCGCCACCGAACAACTGCCAGCCGCGTCGCCCGCGTCATCGACCAACTCGACCAGCAGGGTTTCGCGATCCACCGATACCGTCACGGTCAACCAGCATAAGTCAGCGGGGCTGCAACACGCCGTCGACGTAGATGTCGACCTTGTAGAACGCGACCAGACCCGCGACCTTCTCGCTCTCCCGCAGCGGCGTCCGGTACGACCAGGCGAGATCCCGGTGAACCTGATCGCCGACCCGGATCGCCCAGTACTCGGCGAAGCCCTTGTACGGGCAGCGGGTCACCGTGTCGATCGGCTCCAGCAGGTCCATCCGCACGTGTGTCTTGGGAAAGTAGTAGCGGGTCGGCAGGCCGGTCTCGAACAGCAGCTGGGCACTGGTCGACTCGGCGATCGTCACGCCGTCCACCTCGACGCGGATGTGTCGGGAGCTCGGCAGGATGTCGATCCGCGTGTAGGGGCTGCGCGCGTGCACGAAGACCTCTTCGTCCTCCTCGAACCAGGAGTCCATGGCGTCCCAGTCGAAGCGGATGTGCCCGCGCAGTTCCTCGATCGGCGACTCCTCGTAGCGCAGCGCCGCGCCCGGTGCTTCCCGACCGCCGGCCCTGACGGTGAGCTTCTGCGCGTCGCCACGGCTGGGCGAGTGCGCGATATCGTCGTCTGGCTCCAGTAGATCCTTCGCGACGTCCTCGGCCGGGAAGTAGTACGTCGGATAGTGCGACGACTCCCAGACCAGCAGCGGACGGGTCGTGTCAGCGACCACGTGGCCAGCCAGATAGACCCGCAACCGCTTCTGACCCGGCTCGACGCGCACCGAACCCCGTGTAGTGGTCATACCGTGGGCAACCCACGGCTCCGCGAAAAATTCCCGGCCAGTCAGTCGTGCACCGACCTGTGGTGGTACGGAGACAGCGGGTCCTTGCCGCTGCGGTAGTCGTCGTAGATCTCTCGCGCGGCCTTCTCGCCGGGAAACTGCGGCAACAACGTCTTAGCGAACACCGCCAGACACAACCCAGTCGTGAACGGCGCGATAATGAACGCCAAACATCCACTGTTGTAACCTGGAGCGGATGGACTGTTCTTCGCGGGAAATCCCTCGGCGCCAATACTGTTCCAGCCAACAACAACGCCGGGAACGACGGTGAGACCGTAGATCACCAGGAAAACGATCCTCAGCACGGGCTGATGAATATGCGATATCCCGGTGCCGAACCCGAACGCGAACAGACCGGCGATGGCAAGACAGAACAAATAAAGCACGGATGCCCAGAATCGACGCCACCAGTAACGAAAACCGCGTCGCATCCAGGAGTCCTTGAGGAAAACCACCCTATAGACGCCGCCACTTTCGCGCGCATCGTCGCCCATGCACATAAGCGCGTAGTCATCGTCCGGCCGAGGGAAGATTCCCCAAATCTTTGCAGGTTCACGACTTGGACTCATCACCGAATTCGACCTCCCTTCGCACCATCAGAACCTATGAAAACAAACCAGACATTCCGCTCCACACCTTTTTCACCGTGCCGAGAGGATGAGCGGCCGCGTCACCAACCTTGTCGGCCATGCCGACGACGTCAGTGCTCCATACTGTCTTGCCGGCGTCACCAAGGCTGTCGAGCGTCCCCATGACCACTCCGTGGTCATGGATGTTCTCTGTCCAATGGGCCTCGTGAGTTGTCGGTGGGCAGATCCATCGTGGCAGCTCCCTCTGGCTCGGCCACGAGGGAAACTAGCCGGATCGCCCCGATCGCGTGGCGCATTCGGCGAACGTCACACGTTCGGCCTACCAGGTGCCGTCGACCAGGAGTCGCTTGACGACCTTGCCGATGGCGTTGCGCGGCAGTTCACGGACGAAGAAAACGTCCCTGGGCACGGCGAACCGCGCCAGCCGGGAGTGCACGTACGACCGGACCGAGTCGGCGTCCAGGTGCGCGCCCTTGTGCAGCACCATGTACGCGGCCAGCCGCTGCCCCCACTCGTCATCGGGCACGCCGACCACCGCGACTTCCTGCACCTGCGGCAAGGAGATGAGAATTTCCTCCACCGGGCGCGGAAACACGTTCTCGCCGCCGGACACGATCATCTCGTCGCTGCGCCCGGAGATGAACAGCCGGCCGTCGGCATCGAGGTAGCCGCGGTCTCCGGTGCCCATCAGATCGTTGCGCACCGGCGGCCGCGCGCCATCCGTGTAGCCGTCGAAGAGCATGTCGTTGCCGACGAAGATGTGCCCGTCCACGCCCGGCGGGACCGGGGTTCCGGTGTCGTCCAGGATGGCGATCCGAGTCCCCATGGGACACCGGCCCGCCGTCGTCGGCGCGGCCCGCAGGTCCATCGGATCGGCGACGCTGGCCCAGGAAACCTCGGTGGAACCGTAGATGTTGTAAAGGATTTCGCCGAACTCGTCCATGAACTCGGTGACGAACCAGCCGGGCAGCGCCGCACCCGCGCTGCCCACGGCCCGCAGCGAGGAGAGGTCGTACCGTCCGCGCACCTCAGGGGGCAGGTCCAGGATGCGCTGCAACATGATCGGCGCGGCGATCAGCGCGGTGCAGTCGTGCTCGGCGATCGCGTACAGGGTGTCCTCGGGCTCGAATTTCCGTTGCAGCGTCAGCGAAGCGCGCAAGGCCATGGCGATCTGCAAGGCCGCGAGGCCCCAGGTGTGGAACAGCGGCGCGGCCACCATCATCTTCTCGCCGGCCATCATCGGCACCCTGGACAGGATCGCCGCCGCCGCGCCCGGACCCTTCGGCGTCGGCCGGCGCGCGCCCTTCGGTGTGCCGCTGGTGCCCGATGTCAGCACCACGATCCGGCCCGGCTTGTCCACCGGCCGGAACCGGGTGCGCGGCGAGCCGTCGATCAAGTCCTCAATGGAATCGTAGCGGCGCACCCCACCAGGCCAGGTCGATATCCGGATGACCTCGGGCGGCACGAACTGGGCCAGCGCCTCGAACTCGTCGTCGGCGAGCAGCGCGATCACGCCGTGCGCGTCGATCACGTCGGCGACCGCCGCCGCCGACAGGCCGGTGTTCATCAGCACCACGTCCGCGCCGAGCAGCCCGCACGCGAACAGTGACTCCAGCAGCCCGCCGTGATTGCGGCACAGCACGCCTACCCGGGACCTCGGCCCGATGCCGAAGTCGGCCAGCCCGTTCGCCAGCCGGGTGCTGCGCTCCTCGATGTCGCCGAAGGTGAACTCGCCGCGCTCGTCCCGGATGCCCAGATCCTTCGGCGCCGCCGCGGCCGCCGCCATGTACCCGCCGACCACCGTCGAGCCCCACTGGCCGATGGCGCGCAACTGTCGCGCGCCGCGGACCGGATGCCACACGCTGGCCACCCCGGCGCGCATCAGCGTCCGGTTCGCCGAGCCCGGCACGACCTTGGACCAGCCGCCGGGGACTCCGCCGAGGTGGTCGCTGACGGTCTGCGCGGCCCGCTGCAGCCAGCCCCGCACATCAGCTTCGGACGTGCCGAAACCCGCCTTGCGGCCCACCTCGCCGGTCGACATCTCGATAGTGACCTGGGTCTTCTTGCCGCGCACCGAGTCCAGCTGCACCGACAGCCAGTACTCCGGGCATTGCAGGCTGGACCAGACGATCTGCTCGTTCTTGCGGTAGATCAACGCCTGGATGTCCTGCTCGATGAGGTTGTCCTCATCCAGGCACATCCGGATGCGGTACTGAGCGCCGGATCGGCGGCCTTCCGTGCTGAGCTGCTCACACGAGCTGATCCCGTGGACGAACCGTGGGTAGAGCTCCGGGGATCCGATGATCTGCCACACCCGCTCGCGCGGGAAGGGCACCATCGCCCGTGCCTCGATCAGTTCGGTCCGCATCATCGCAACCCCGACTACTCAGCACCAACCGCTCCCGAAGTGATCGGGACATCACAGCATTATGCGGGGTGGCCCAAACGGACGACAATGCCAACTGTTGCAGCCGTCCCGTTACGGAGTGTTATTCTCTGCGATTCCGTGCGGGTCATCCGGCCTCCGGGTGGGCGGCGGGCGTGCTGCTCTGGGCCAGGATCAGGCCTAGCCCGGCTCTGGTGGCGAGCACCGTCAACCTGTCCTGCACGGCCAGCCGGTACTCCGGGTCGGGCGTCCAGTCCGGCATCACCGCGCCCTTGCGCTGCAACCCGATCACCCGGACTTCGCCCTGGTCATGAGCGGTGTGCAGTGGTTCGCCGACGAGCGGCGCGCCGGGCCCGACCGGCACCTCGGCGATCATCAGCACGTGCCGGCCGATCGGGATGGTGCCGATCACCCGCTGCTCCACCATGGCGGCGGCGAACGCCGACGCGGCCAGGTAGGACACGCTGAAGGAAGCGTTGATGTCGAAGAACCGCTCCACCCGCTCGGCCATGTCGCTGTCGAACAGCCCCAGCACCACCCGGATGTCCTCGCGCACCGATCGGGCCTGCAACGCGGCCTCCAGATTCACCGCATCGCTGCTGGTCAGCAGCAGCACGGCGCGGCTGGTAGCCACCGATGCACGCTCCAGTGTGGCCGCTCTGGTGGCCTCGCCGAACACCACTGGCACCCCCAGTTCACGGGCCACCCGCACGCCCCGCGCGCCCTCGTCGTTGTCCACGCCGACCACCGAAAGCCCCAGGTCACGCAACCGGCGAACCACTCTGGTGCCGACATTGCCCAACCCGACGACCACCACATGGCCGACGGTCACTGTCGGTATATGCCCGATCCGCGCCAACCGCGCCCGGACTAATCCGTCCACCACCGCGGCGGTCACCACCGGCACAATCGAGATGCTCACAATCGTGAGCGCAACCTGAACCGCCTTTATCACCGGCGGCAAATCGGCATCCGGCTGTGCTGTGCCGGCGGTGTCCATCAGGGCGAGATACAGCGCGGTCCACCATCCGTAGCCGGCTGCCGTGGCCAATACCGCGACGCCCGCGACCAACAAGCCGAACAGCATCAGTGCCACCTGCACCAGCCGGTTGGCCAACAGCCGCCTCCGCCACAGCCGCACCACTCGGCTGTCCGAGCGCCGCAGGAACCGCCTGACGAACCACTGCCGGACCAACGGCGGTCGGGTCGCGCCGTCGGCGACCGCCAGCACGAGGTCGGCGCTGTCCTGGTCGGCCGGCAGCAGCCTCGGCGTGGACCCGCTGGTGTCGGCCGCCCCGCAGACGATCGACGCCGCCGGCACCTCCGCGCGCCGAGCCAGGTGCAGTGTTCGGCCGGGCAGCCGAATGAAGCTGGGCGCCAGTTCGCCGAGCGCGGCCGCCACGAACGCGGGCTCGGCCATCGCTGAGTCGGACAGCACCACGCAGTCGTCGAACAACATCCGCACCCGACGACCCAGGCTCACGCTGAATACCCGCACCACCAGCCGCAGCCCGTGGTTGAGGTCATGGGCGCGCAGGGCGGCGTGGATGTTGCCGACGTCGTCCTGACTGACCAGGGCCAGTCCGCCCGCGGTGGCCGCCCCGGCGGCACGCAGCGCGGCATCGTCCACTTCGGACGATTCGATGATCCGCACACCGGGGACCTGGCCGATCTGCGGACCCCGGTTGCGCGCCCGCGACGGCAGCACCACCGTCACGTCCGCGGCGAACCGGGTGACCAGCTCATGGACTAATCGATAGGCCAGCGGGTTGTCCCCGCAGACGATGAACCGCCGGGACCGAGGGCTGCGGCTGCGCTGCGCTGTCGGCACGCGGATCATTATCAGTCATGCCGCTCTCCGAGTTGCCCCACCTGGATGAACAGGCGATCGTCAGCACGGCCGGCGTCGATGATGTATGGGCCGTCCTCACCGACACGCCCGACCGGATCTTCGCACCGACCCTGATGGCCGGCTACGCCCGGATCGTCGGCTGCGCCGACCACACGGCGTCCGGACCGCGGCCGCTGGCCGAAGGCTCGACCGTGCCCGGATTCCGGGTGACCAGCGCGATTCCGGGCGCGGAGCTGGTGCTCGCGGGCCGCCACCGGTTTTCGACCTACGCCCTCATTTTTCGCCTGGAACCGCTCGATGCCGACCGGTGCCGGCTTCGGGCCGAAAGCCGGGCCGTATTTCCCGGCCTGGCTGGCGGCGTCTACCGGCTGCTCGTGGTCGGGACCGGTGGGCACGTCCTCGCCGTCCGGTGGCTGCTGGCCGGCATCGCGTCCCGATCCGAGTCGCGCGCCCGAAACCGGTGATCAGTCGTCGCCGAGGCTGGCCTCTTCGAGATCCAGCGCCCGCTGCAGCCGGCGCCGGGTGGCCTCGCTGATCGTCCCGGCCTCATAAAGTCGGGTCAGCTCACCGCTTTGCACGGCCAGCAGCTCGCGCCGCAACCGCCGATAGCTCTCGGTGCTGTCACTAGCGGACGGGCTCATCGTGTCCTCGGGATCGCGCCCGCCATCGGCCTCCAGCCGGTCGATGCGGGACTCCAATCGGACCCGCAACTGCTCCAGCATCGCGTCCGAGGCCAGTTCCAGATCGGCGAGCTGCTCGACGTGCGCCAGCCCGGCCCGCGCGATGTGCAGCCGCGCCACGGTGTCCTCGTGCCGCACATCGGCCGGGGCCACCGCGATCCCGGCCCACCGCACCAGCGGCGCCAGCGTGAAACCCTGCACCACCAAGGTGATCACGATGACGGCGGTGGCCAGCAACAGCACCAGATCCCGGCGGGCCAGCGGGGAGCCGTCGGCGGTGGTGAGCGGGATGGACAGCGCGGCGGCCAGCGGCACCACGCCCCGCGCGCCCGACCAGGACACCACCGCCGCCGTCCGCCAGGACGAACCGGCCCGGTTTCGCCGTCGCTGCACCGCCGCCAGCGGGAAGACCCAGAGCACCCGGATCATGATCAGCGCGGCGGTGATCGCCAGCGCCTGCAACGGCCAGTAGTTGTCGCTGCTGGACAGTTCCCGAACGAGCGTCGGCAGCTCCAACCCGATCAGGCCGAATACCACGCTTTCCAACAGGAACACCACGGTCTGCCACACCGCGCCGAGTTGCAGCCGGATGCGCGCGTTGGTCAGCTTCGCCGTCCGGGTGCCGACGACCACGCCGGCGACGACCACCGCGGTCACCCCGGACGCGCCGACCGACTCCGCGAGCACATAGCTGGCGTAAGGCGTGACCAGCGCGATCACCGTTTCCAGCACCGGATCCTCGGTGCGCCTGCGGACCGCCATCACGCCGAGCGCCATCGCCGCGCCGATCAACGTGCCGCCGCCGGCGAGCAGCACGAACTGCGCGGCGGTGTGCCCGGCCGACACCGCGCCGGTGGCAATCGCCAGCGACACCGCGACCCGGAACAGCAGCAGGCTGGTCGCGTCGTTGAACAGACTTTCGGCCTGCACCAGCGCCTGGACCCTGGGCGGCAGCGACAGCCGCCGGCCCAGCGCGGTCACCGCGACCGGGTCGGTGCTGGCCAGCACCGTGCCCAGCACCAGCGCCAGACCGAGCGGCAGGCTGGTGATCGACACCACCAGCGCGGCCACCACCGCCGCCGACACCAGCACCAGGCCGACCGCCAGCGCGGTCACCGGCCGCCACACCGCGCGCAGGTCGCGCCAGGGCAGTTCCTCGCCGGCGGCGTAGAGCAGCGGCGGCAACACCACCAGGCTCACCACGTCCGGGGTCACGGTCACCCTTGGCACGCCCGGCAGCACGCCGACCACCAGACCCGCGACCACCAGCAGCGAGGGCGCCGGGACGCGCAGCCGGCGGGCGAAGGTGGCCACCACGGTGGCGACCACGACCAGGAACAGGACCGTCTCGACGCCGCGCATGATCTCCGCAGCCTACTGGCGCGCGAGGTTGTCCACAGGTCGTTAAGGAGACCTGCGCGCGGGGTGGGAAAGGCCGTAACGTTGGAGGCGCCGACCCGGCGGGCACGGGCGAGGAGGTGTGCGATGACCCACGGCAGGCTGTGTTACGTCGAGATCCCGGCGATCGACGTCGAGGAGTCGGCCGCGTTCTACGAAGCCGTGTTCGGCTGGAAGATTCGCCGCGAGGTTTCCGCACAGCCGCAGTTCACCGACCCCAGCGGACAGGTCGACGGCACGTTCGTGGTCGAGCGCCCACCGTCCTATGACCTCGGCGTGTTGGGCTATCTGTTGGTGGACGACCTGGACGAGACGCTGGACGCCGTGCGGGCCAACGGCGGCGAGGTCGTCGGTCTGCGCCAGCCGGTCGGCGAAGCCGGGGCCGAGCAGGCCCTGTTCCGCGACCCCGGCGGCAACACGTTCGGGATCTATCAGGAAGCGCCCGACTAATTCGGCTCGAATTACCTCTGGTTCAACTCGGATAATGCCGTTATGCTGTCTGGCCGCACCCTCGCGTCCGGTGGGATCCTCAGCGGCAGCTACACCCTGCCGCCGCTCACCGACTGTGGAGCCTTCACCAGCCTGATCAGCGCCGCCGCCAGCGGATCGGGCAACACCGTCACCCTCACCCTGACCAGCCGCTGACCGTGATCGGCGGGTGGGTCCAAGCCAGACTGACCCGCCGATCGCTGGAAGTAACTTGACGCCGTCGGTAGACTACGTGTAGTCACAAAGGCTGGGGTTCACCTGAGGGGGTTGACCGAGATGTCGCAGGACTCTGAAGATCGCACCAAGGTCGAGGAGGCGCGCCCGGAGTGGTCCGCGCCGACATTCGAGGATTTCGAGACACCGCCGGAAGTCACCGCCTACCTCGCTCGCCGATAACCGCCAGCCAGGGGCGGCATCAGTTCAGTTCATTCGATGTGGGGGACAACTATGTCTGCCGTTTCAACGACGCCACGCATCGCTCATATCTTCAGCACCGACGAATTCACCGCCCGACTGCATCAGCACTCGGACCGCTACTGGCACAAGCATCCTTTCCATATCCGGCTGCGGCAGGGCGAACTCAGCAAGACCGAGCTGCGCCGGTGGATCAGCAACCGCTGGTACTACCAGAAATCACTGCCGCAGAAGGACGCCGCGATCATCGCGAACTGTCCCGATCCCGAGGTTCGCCGCGTCTGGCTGCGGCGGATCAACTACCAGGACGGCACCGCCGACCACGACGGCGGCCTTGCCGGCTGGCTCGCGCTGGCCGCCGCGGCCGGCATCGGCGAGGACGAGGTGCTCGACGAGCGACACGTGCTGCCCGGCACCCGGTTCGCCACCGACGCTTATGTGCACTTCGCGCGAACTCGGCCATGGATCGAGGCCGTCGCGTCCTCGCTGACCGAACTGTTCTCGCCGGGCCTGATGCGCGAACGGCTGAGCGCACTGCGCGACCATTATCCGTGGATCGACCCGGCCGGGCACGGCTATTTCCTGTCCCGTCCGGCCGCCGCCGAAGAGGACGCGAAACACGCCTTGGGCCTGGTTGTCGAACACTGCACGACTCGCGAATCGCAGGATTCGGCATTGGCCGCGCTGACGTTCAAATGCGACGTGTTGTGGGCGATGCTCGACGCGATCGAGCACGGCACCAGGGCCGGCTGAGAATGTCCGGCTGGAAGCTCCGCACCGGCGTTCGGCTGCAGTACGACCCGGTGCGCGGGGCGCATGTGCTGCTGCATCCGGAAGGCGTGCTGCGACTCAACAACACCGCGGCGGCCATCCTGACACTGTGTGACGGCGACCGCGACTCGGCCGGGATCGCCGACCTGCTCGCCGAGTCCTTCGAAGCCGTTGTCGTACAACAGGTCCAGGGCTTCCTGACCCGGTTGGCCCAGCGGCGGCTGGTGGTGGCCGATGGCTAGCCCGGACCGGCCGCTGGGCCTGCTCGCCGAACTCAGCTACCGCTGCCCGTTGCGGTGCGCGTACTGCTCCAATCCGGTCGCCCTGCACGACTACGCCGAGGAGCTGAGCACCGACCAGTGGCGGCGGGTGCTCAGCGAAGCCCGCCAGCTGGGCGTGCTGCAGCTGCATCTGTCCGGCGGCGAGCCGTTGCTGCGCCGGGATCTGGTGGACATCGTGGCGCACGCGCACGACCTCGGCATGTACTCGAACCTGATCACCGGCGGCCAGGCGCTGACCGGAGCCCGGTTGACCGCGCTCGCCGACGCCGGTCTCGATCATGTGCAGATCAGCCTGCAGGACGTCGATCCGGTCGCGGCGGACGCGGTCGCCGGCAAGCCGGTGCACCACCGCAAGCTCGCCGCCGCCGCGCTGGTGGCCGCGTCGAACCTGCCGCTGACGCTCAACGTGGTGCTGCACAGGGGAAACATCGACCGCGCCGGGTCGATCATTGATGTCGCGGTGGGGCTGGGGGCGGACCGGCTGGAACTGGCCAACACCCAGTACTACGGCTGGGCGTTGGTGAACCGCGCCGCGCTGCTGCCCACGGCCGCACAGGTCGCCGAGGCCGAACAGGCGGTGCGGGCCGCGCGGCAACAACTCGACGGCACACCGGAGATCGTCTACGTCCTCGCGGACTATCACGACGACCGGCCCAAGCCGTGCATGAGCGGATGGGGCAGCCGCCAGCTCACGGTCGCGCCCACCGGCGCGGTCCTGCCCTGCCCGGCGGCGGCGCAGATTCCCAACCTCGGCATCGTCAACGTGCGCGACGCGCCGCTGGCCGATATTTGGTTCGACTCCCCCGCCTTCAACCGGTTCCGTGGCACGGACTGGATGGCGGAACCGTGCCGAAGCTGCCCGCGCAAGGAAATCGACCACGGCGGATGCCGTTGCCAGGCGTTCCAGCTCACCGGCGATCCGGCCGCCACCGACCCGGTCTGCTCGCTGTCGCCACACCACGACCTGGTGACCGCCGTTGTCCAGAACACCGCTCGGCCACCGATCGTGCCCAGGATCATGCGTTCGCTCGACCACCCACTGTAGAAGATTGGACCACGCTCATGCCCGCTCTCGCGGTGACCACCCAGCACAACGACAATTGGCGCACCGGCGCCAACCTGGCCGAAACGGCCCTGAACACCTCCAACGTCCGCCCCGGCGGCTTCGGCAAACTGTTCAGCCGATCGGTCGACGGCTACCTCTACACCCAGCCGCTGTACGTGAGCCAGGTCGACATCCCCCGCGTCGGGTCGCGCAACGTGGTGTACGTGGCCACCATGCACAACTCGGTGTACGCGTTCGACGCCGACGATCCACACGCGACCAATCCACTGTGGAAGGTATCGCTGGGACCTCCGTGTCCCCTTCCCGATCCGAACATCGGGCGGGGGAACAACTACCACGACATCGCGGTCGAGGTCGGCGTCGTCAGCACGCCGGTGATCGCGCCCGACACCAACACCCTCTACGTCGTCGCCTTCACCAAGGACCCGGACAACACCTATCACCACCAGCTGCACGCGCTGGACCTGACGACCGGCGCCGAGAAGTTCGGCGGCCCGGTCCCGTTCGCGGCCACCGTGCCCGGCACCGGGCAGGGCAGCGTCAACGGACAGATCACCTTCGCCAGCCACCTACAGATCCAGCGGTCCGCGCTGACCCTGGCCAACGGCCGGGTGTACGCGGCGTTCGCGTCCTATGGGGACAGTGGGCCGTACCACGGTTGGGTGTTCGGCTTCGACGCCACCACCCTGCGGCAGACCGGCGTGTTCAACACCACCCCGGATCTGGGCCTCGGCGGGATCTGGCAGGCCGGGCAGGGTCTGGCCGTGGACGACGCCGGCTGCCTGTACTTCATGACCGGCAACGGCCCCTACCCCGGCTCGCCGTGGCACGATCCCAATGGGACAGACCTGCACGGCAGCGTGATCAAGCTGACCCCCGATCTCAAGGTGGCCGACTGGTTCGCCCCGTACAACGTGCACGATCTGGACAACTACGACCAGGACCTCGGCTCGGCCGGGCCGCTGCTGATCC
>DASZLR010000282.1:0-13514 GCA_035552275.1 Pseudonocardiaceae bacterium
CGCCGCAGATCAGGCCGACCACCACCGGCAGTCCGATGCCGAACAGCTTCAACCGGCGGGCGATGGTGGCGCGGTACCGGGCCAGTGGATCGTCGGAGGCCGTCACCGGGACGAACACCGGGCGGGTCCGGAACGCGACGATCAGGCTGGCCGCCAGCGCGCCGCCGACCACCGCGCCGACCGAGAAGAACAGCGTGATCCGGGTCAGCGTGATGGTGTCGAACACCTGCCGATAGCCGACCTCGCCGAACCAGAGCCAGCGGACGTACGCGGACAGCAGCGGTGAACCGCTGATCAACACGATGAGCAGCGCGACGCCGACACCGATCAGTATCCAGCTGCGTCGCGACAGCTTCGGCAGGCCGGCCGCTGGCCGAGTGGCCACTGGAACACACTCCTGGGTTGCGGTTGAGCATGGGTTCCGTTCAACCTTACGGACGCGTGCGTGGACTCTCGGTGTGCGGGCACCGCCCATGTCCGTGTCGTCCCTTCAGGATGCGACGATGGAGCAATGCCAGCCGTCACACCCGCCGGGCCGGCCGGCTCACCGGTCACGCTGCCCCAGGTCATCCGTGAGGTCGAGGAGTTCGCCGCGGCCGCCGGCTGGGAGCAACCGCCGCAGCTGTTCGCGCTGGTCGCGACCGCGGAGCTGCTGTCCAGGCAGCCCGAACTCGGCGATCAGGTGGACGCGACCTGCGACCTGACGCCGGTCGCCCAGGAGCCGTTGCCCGAGGACGATCTCGCCGAGGTGCTGGCCGGGATCGTCTGGCCGGAGACCGTGAGCGGTTGCGCGGTGGTGCAGGAGATCGTCGTGCTGCCGCCAGAGGCCGAGGCGGAACTGGGCGTCACCGATGTCGATGATCTCGACGGTCTGGACGACCTGGACGCCGTTCGGCCCGAGCGGCCGGAGCCGGACCCGGTGCGGATGCGCCGGATCGCCGCCGAGCATCCGCACCGACGCGAGGCGCGACTCGTCGCCGGCGTCCTGCGGGACGGCACCGCCGCCTGCGTGCTGCGGCTGCGCGGGGACGCCGAGCGGCCGGACGAGATCGTCGAGCATCCCGAGCTGGCGCCGAACCTGATCACCGCGCTCCGGGACACGCTTCGGGATTAGCCCCTGGTCAGCAGCCGGGCACCGGCTGGCCGGCGGCCAGCGCGTGCAGTTCCTGGATCGCCGAGGTCAGGGTGGTCACCTTCACCAGCCGCAGCCCGGCCGGCACGTGCGACGCGGCCTCCGCGCAGTTGTCGGCCGGGGTCAGGAACACGGTGGCGCCGGCCTCGCGGGCGGCGATCAGCTTGAACGGGATGCCGCCGATCTGGGACACGTCGCCGAGATCGTCGATCTCGCCGGTGCCGGCCACCGTCAGCCCATCGTTGACGTTGTCCTTCGTCAGCTTGTCCACAATCGCCAGCGCGAACATCAGCCCGGCCGACGGCCCGCCGACGTTGTCCAGCTCGATGTTCACCTTGAACGGCGCCACGGCGTTGGCCGCCGGGCTGACGCCCAGGAAGCCGTTCCGGCGATCCGACCGGCTGCCCAGCTTGACCTGGAACGAGCGTTGCGGCTGGTCGCCGGTCCGCACGGTCAGGCCGACCGGCTGGCCCGGCGTGGTGTTCGTCAGCGCGTTGTAGACGTCCTCGACGCTGTTGATCTGCTGGCCGTTGACCGTGATCAACTGGTCGCCGGCCTGGATCAGCCGCGCGGCCGGGCTGTCCGACACGATCTGAGCGGCCAGCACCTGAACGGGGTAGCGCAGATAGCGCAGCGCGGCCACCTCGGCGTTGCTCTGCGACTGCTGGAACTGCTGGGTGTTCTGCTGCTCGACCTGCTGCTGCGACTCGCCGGGCTGGTAGTAGTCCTCTCGGGGAGCCAGCGCGTAGCGGCCGCTCATCCAGAGGCCCAGCGCGCCGAACAGGGTCACCTGGTCGGTCAGCGAGACGGTGACCATCCGCAGCTGGCCGGCCGTCGGATAGGTCTGGTGTCCGCTCACCGAGACGACCTGGGCGCCGTCCACGCTGCCCAGCGTGTCGAACGTCGGTCCGGGGCCGAGCGCGACATACGGGATCTGCACGAACCCGCCGATGCCGCCCAGGGCCAGCACCAGCACCAGGCTGACGATCAGCGTCCAGGCCCGGCGCGACAGCGGTCCGCGCCGCTGTCGGGGCGGCTCCGCGGCCGGCTCGGCTGGTGTGCCGTCAGCCGCCGTGTCCTCAGCCGCGGTGTCGTCGACCGCGTCGACCGACTCTGCCGGCATCGCCGCCGATTTCTCGTCAGCCTTCTCTTCAGCGGCCTCGTCCGGCTGGTCCGTTTCGGCGTCCCCGTGCTCGCTCACGGAGCGACAGCGTACGGGCCGCGCGGCTGCGCCCACGGCGTACCCGGGCTGCTCACACTCCGCGTACGGTGGACCTATGACCAATCTGCCGTTCGGGTTCGGCCCACAGGATCCCGACGAGCACGGTGACCCCCAGCAGCCGGGCCAGCAGGGCACTCCCGGTGGGCCGTTCGACATGAGTCAACTGGGTCAGATGCTCAGCCAGCTCGGCCAGATGCTCAGCCAGTCCAGCGGCTCCGACGGGCCGGTCAACTATGAGCTTGCCAAGCAGATCGCCATGCAGCAGTTGCTGAACACCGGCGGCTTGGCCGGCGGCGAGCAGGCCGGCGCGGTCACCGACGCCCTGCATCTCGCCGAGCTGTGGCTGGATCCGGCCACCACCCTGCCGGCCGGCGCGACCAAGGCCGAGGCGTGGTCCGCCCGCGACTGGGTGGAGCGCACCCTGCCCACCTGGCAGCGGCTGTGCGATCCGGTCGCCCGGCAGATGTCCGGGGCCTGGGTGCAGGCGCTGCCCGCCGAGGCGCAGCAGGCCGCGGGCCCGCTGCTGTCCATGGTGGGGCAGATGGGCGGCATGGCGTTCGGCTCCCAGCTCGGTGGCGCGCTCGCGCAGCTCGGTTCCGAGGTGCTCACCTCGACGGACGTCGGGCTGCCGCTCGGGCCGGTCGGCGCCGCGGCGCTGCTGCCGGCCAACATCGAGAAGCTGACCAGTGGCCTGGACCGGCCGGCGCACGAGGTGATGGTGTTCCTGGCCGTCCGTGAGGCCGCCCACCAGCGGCTGTTCAGCCATGTGCCGTGGCTGCGCCAGCAACTGCTGTCGGCCGTGGAGGAGTTCGCGCACGGCATCAAGGTGGACACCTCCGCGCTGGAACAGCTGGCCACCCAGGTCGATCCGATGAACCCGGAAAGCATCGAACAGGTGATGTCCTCGGGCCTACTGGAGCCGAAGACGACGCCCGAGCAGCAGGCGGCGCTGACCCGGTTGGAGACGCTGCTCGCGCTGGTCGAGGGCTGGGTCGACGTGGTCACCGCCGATGCCGTGGGGGAGCGGTTGCCCGGCGCGGACGCGCTGCGCGAGACACTGCGCCGCCGCCGCGCCACCGGCGGCCCAGCTGAGCAGACCTTCGCCACGCTGGTCGGTCTGGAACTGCGCCCCCGGCGGCTGCGGGCGGCGTCCTCGCTGTGGCGGCTGGTCGGCGACCGGCACGGCATCGAGATCCGGGACGGCGTCTGGTCGCATCCTGACCTGGTGCCGACCTCAGCCGATCTGGACGAGCCGCTGGACTTCGCGGACCGGCTGGGCGAGTCGGGCTCGATCTCGGACGACCCGATCGCCGAGCTGGAGCGCACCCGCCGCGCCGATTCAGCCGACCGCGATCAGGACGCGCCGCCGCCGGACGATGCCGGCCCGGACGACTCGCCGAAGAAGGACTGAGCCCCGCTCAGTCCTCCTCGGTGATGCCCCAGCCAGCGGCCGCGGACAGGCCTTCCAGGTAGCCGATGGCCCGTTCGGTGCGCGCGAAGCTACGCACCAGCGCCCAGAAGTCGGCCCCGTGACCGGGGACTAAGAGGTGCGCCAACTCGTGCACGAGCACGTAGTCGAGCACCCAGCTGGGCACGTCCTTCAGCCGGTCGCTGACCCTGATCGAGCCCTCACCGGGCGTGCAGGACGCCCACCGGGTGCGCATCGGCGGGACCCAGCGGACGCTGGCCGGATCGGCCTTGCCGGCCAGATATCTGGCCGACAGTTGGCGGCACCGGGCGAGCAGGGCCGTGTCGGAGGCTCGCGCGGGCGAGCGGCGGCGGGTTTCGCTGCGCTGCAGCCGGGCGAGCATCTCCGCCACCCAGTGTCGTTCTTCGGCCCGGGACATTCGGGCTGGTAGGAGGACCACAACAGTGTCGCCCTCCCGGTATGCGCTGACCGTGCGACTTCGTCGCCGGCTGCGCCGCACTTCGACCTGCGGTTCGGCCACGGATTCACGGTACGGCCCCCCACCGACTCCGTGGCGTGTTGTGCACATGTGACCCACGCCGCATCATGGCGAGCCGCTGGTCATGGGCACTGGGCGTGATCAATGCCGGTTCGACAACGATTTGTCAATCACACGATCGTGGCTGTGGATGGGCGGGCGGGCCTGTGGATGGCGATGTGACAGCCCTCGGCATTCCGGGCAGGCTCGTGATCATGACCGCAACCACCGAAGCGCCGGTTGTCCCGCTCGCCGGCCTGCCCCACCGCCCACGGCTGCTGCCCGGCCTGCCGGTGTTGCACCGCACCACCGGCGAGACCCAGGTCGGCGTCGATCCACGGTATGCCGTGGTGATCACCGACGCTCCGGACGAGCTGGCCAACACGCTCCCGGCCGTCAACGGCCGGCAGACGATGAAGGAGTTGCTGGCCCGAGCGGGCCCGGCGCAGGGCCCGGCGTTGGCGCAGGCCTTGGCCGGGCTGGTCGAGATGGGGCTGGTCGAGGACGCCGCTGCGGGCGGCGGTGCGCCGGTCCGCCAGGCGCCGGCCCGGATGGCGGCGGACCGCACGGCCTGGGCGCTGCGCGCCGGTTGTCCTCCGGCGCGGGTGCACGCCGTCCGGGCGTCTGCTCTCGTCTCGGTGTACGGCAACGGGCGGGTCGCCAGCAGCGTCGCCACGATGCTGGCGGCCTGCGGGGTGGGCTGGGTGCTCCCGCTCGCAGGCGGCGAGGTCGAGCCCGAGGACATCGGCTGCGGCTACCTGGCCGCCGATGTCGGGCGGCCGCGGAAGGCCGCTTCGGTTCAGGCCGTGCACCGGATCGCCGGCGAGACGACGGTGGACGATCTGCCGCCGAGCCGGCTGCCGGATGTGGCGGTGCTGGCCGACACGATGGTGCCCGATCCACGGTTGGCGGCCGCGCTGACGATGCTCGGCGTGCCGCACCTGATCGCTCGCGCGGGGGACGGCGTGGGAGTGGTCGGGCCGCTGGTCGTGCCCGGCCGAACGGGCTGCCTGCGCTGTCTGGAGCTGTACCGCACCGATGGCGATCCGTGCTGGCCGTCGTTGGCCACCCAGCTCGTGGAGCGTCGGCAGCAGGCCGATCTGGCGTCGGCCCAGGTGGCAGCCGCGTTCGCGGTCGGTCAGGTGTTGCAGGTGCTGCACGGCCCGGTGCGCCCCTGGTCGCCGGCCAGTCCAGCGGGAGACCGACCACCGACACAGCCCCAACCGCAACCCGAGCCACAACCCCAGCCAGAGCCGGCGGCCGATCCGCCGGAAAGCGGTCTCATGTCCTTCGGCGCGTCGGTCGAGATCGACGTTCTGGCCGGTCAGATCAGCCGCACCGGATTGGACCGGCACCCACGGTGTTCCTTCTGCCGCGCCGGAGGCGCGGCTGGGAATGGACAGCGGAATGAGCAATCGTCGGGAGGTGATCGGCTGGAAGGACAAAAGTCCGCCGGACGTTGACCACGGTCGGATACGGTCGGGAGTGGTCGCCGGTGCGGCCGCTGGCCGGTTCCGCCCAGCGTTGTCCAGCAGAGCGTTGCCCAGGAGAGGATGGTGCAGTGGCCGATATCCCGCGTAAAGCGGTCACCCGGACGGCGAAGCTCGCCAGCCTGCCGCTCGGCGTCGCCGGACGGGTCGTCGGCGGCTGGGGCCGGCGGCTGTCCGGTCAGGACGCGCAGGACGTCCGCGCCGACATCTCGGCCAGGACGGCCGAGCAGGTGTTCGCGGTGCTCGGCCAGCTCAAGGGCGGCGCGATGAAGTTCGGCCAGGCGCTGAGCGTGTTCGAGGCGGCGGTGCCCGACGAACTGGCCCAGCCCTACCGGGAGGCGCTGACCCGGTTGCAGGCGGGGGCGCCGCCGATGTCGGCCAAAACCGTGCACCGGGTGCTCGCCGAGCAGCTTGGCGCCGGCTGGGCCGAGCGGTTCGCCGAGTTCCAGGACGACCACGCGGCGGCGGCCAGCATCGGGCAGGTGCACCGGGCGACCTGGCACGACGGCCGAGAGGTCGCGGTCAAGGTGCAGTATCCGGGCGCGGACGAGGCGCTGATGGCCGATCTTCGGCAGTTGCAGCGGTTCAGCCGGCTGATCCAGACCTTCGTGCCGGGCACCGAGGTGAAGCCGCTGTTGACCGAGCTGCGGGACCGGATGGCCGAGGAACTGGACTACCGCACGGAGGCCGACAACCAGCGGGCCTTCGCATCCGCGTTCGATGGCGATCCGTCGATCACGGTGCCGAAGGTGGTGGCCAGCGCACCGAAGGTGATGATCACCGAGTGGGTGACCGGCGCTCCGCTCGCGGAGGTCATTTCCGGGGGCTCGGTCGAGGAGCGCGATCGTGCCGGCCGGATGCTGTCCGAGTTCCACTTCTCCGCGCCGGCCAGGGTCGGGCTGCTGCATTCCGATCCGCATCCGGGGAACTTCCTGCTGTTGCCCGACGGCCGGATGGCGGTGCTGGATTTCGGCGCCTGCGTTCGGCTGCCGGACGGTATTCCGCGTCAGCTCGGCGTTCTCACCAGGCTGGCCCTCGACGGAAAGTCCGATGAGCTGCTGGATCTGTTGCGCCGCGAGCACTTCGTCCGGCCGGGCACCGAACTGGACGCCGCTGATGTGCTCGCCTACCTGGCGCCGTTCACCGAGCCGCTGGTCACCGAGGTGTTCCACTACAGCCGGCGGTGGATGCAGAAGCAGGCCGAGCGGGTGAGCGACGTGCGCGGTCAGGACTTCCACACCGGCCGGTCGCTGAACCTGCCGCCGCAGTACCTGATGATCCACCGGGTGACGGCCGGGGCGACCGGCATCCTGTGCCAACTGGACGCGGAGGTGCCGATGCGGGCGATCGTGGAACGTTGGCAGCCCGGCTTCGCCGACTGACCGGCCGGCGGCGGTTTTATTTGCCAGACACGGTCAGGAAACAGCGCCGTTGCATGGTCCGGGCTACAGTTGCGGCGGTCCCGACGACGGAGGTGCCGCGTGCTGTTGTCCCCGCATGAGCAGGAAAAACTGCTACTGCACGTCGCGGCCGAGTTGGCCCGGCAGCGCCAGGCGCGAGGGCTGAAGCTGAACTATCCGGAGGCGGTCGCGGTGATCAGCTCCTGGGTGTTGGAAGGCGCGCGGGACGGTCGCGGCGTCGCCGAGTTGATGTCCGGCGGCCAGCGGGTGCTGGTCCGCGATGACGTGATGGACGGCGTGCCGGAGATGGTCAGTTCGGTGCAGGTGGAGGCGACCTTCCCGGACGGCACCAAGCTGGTCACCGTGCACCGGCCGATCCAGTAGGGGATAACCGTGATTCCCGGCGAGATCGTGCCCGCAGACGATCCATTGTGGATCGCGCCGGACGTGCCCAGGTTGGAACTGATCGTGGTGAACACCGGCGACCGGCCGATCCAGGTCGGCTCGCACTACCACTTCGCCGCCGCGAATCCGGCGCTGAGCTTCGACCGCGACGCCGCCTGGGGCCATCGGCTGGCCGTGCCGGCCGGCACCTCGGTGCGGTTCGAGCCGGGCGTGGACCGGGTCGTCGCGCTGATTCCGTTGCGCGGCAAGCGCATCGTGCCCGGCCTTCGCCGGGAGCACGCCGGCGAGTTGGACGGCCGCACATGACCGGCGACCAGACGGACCGCGACCGGACGAGCATTGACCGGCGGCACTACATCGAGCTGTACGGGCCGACCGTCGGCGACCGGGTCCGGCTGGCCGACACCGACCTGTTCATCGAGGTCACCGAGGACCGCTGCCGTGGCCCGCAGCAGGCCGACGAAGTGGTGTTCGGCGGCGGCAAGGTGATCCGCGAGTCGATGGGCCAGGCCGTCGCCACCCGCGCCGACGGCACGCCCGATCTGGTGATCACCGGCGCGCTGATCCTGGACTACTGGGGCGTGGTCAAGGCCGACGTCGGTGTCCGGGACGGCCGGATCGTCGGCATCGGCAAGGCCGGCAACCCCGACACCATGGACGGCGTCGATCCGGCACTGGTGATCGGTCCGGGCACGGAGATCCTCGCCGGCAACGGCCTGATCCTCACGGCCGGCGCGGTCGACGCGCACGTGCACTTCATCTGTCCGCAACTGGTGCCCGAGGCGCTGTCCGGCGGCATCACCACGCTGCTCGGCGGCGGTACCGGCCCGGCCGAGGGCACCAAGGCCACCACGGTGACCCCCGGCGCGTGGAATCTGGCCCGGATGCTGGAGGCGATGGACGCCTTCCCGGTGAATGTCGCCTTGTTGGGCAAGGGAAACACGGTCAGCGAAGCGGCATTGCGGGAGCAGCTGCTGGCCGGCGCGAGCGGGTTCAAGCTGCACGAGGACTGGGGTACCACGCCGAGCGTGATCGACGCGGCGCTGCGGGTCGCCGACGAATCCGGCGCGCAGGTGTCGATCCACACCGACACGCTCAACGAAGCCGGTTACGTGCAGGACACCCTGGCCGCGATCGCCGGCCGGACGATCCACACCTACCACACCGAGGGCGCCGGCGGTGGCCACGCGCCGGACATCATCACCGTCGCCGGCCATCCCAATGTGCTGCCCAGCTCGACCAACCCGACCCGCCCACACACCGTGAACACCGTCGACGAGCACCTCGACATGCTGATGGTCTGCCACCACCTCAACCCCGCGGTGCCCGAGGACCTGGCGTTCGCGGAGAGTCGCATCAGGCCGTCCACCATCGCCGCCGAAGACCTCCTGCACGACCTCGGCGCGATTTCGATCATCTCCTCCGACTCCCAGGCGATGGGCCGGATCGGCGAGGTCGTCACCCGCACCTGGCAGACCGCGCACGTGATGAAGAAACGGCTGGGCTTTCTGGCCGGGGACAACGGATCCGACAACCTGCGCGCCCGTCGCTACGTCGCCAAGTACACGATCTGCCCGGCCGTGGCACACGGCCTGGACGGCGAGATCGGCTCGGTCGAGGTCGGCAAGCTGGCCGACCTGGTGCTGTGGAGTCCGGCGTTCTTCGGCATCCGGCCGGCCGTGGTGGTGAAGGGCGGCATGATCGCGTGGGCGGCGATGGGCGACGCCAACGCGTCCATCCCGACCCCGCAACCGGTGCTGCCCCGGCCGATGTTCGGCGCCTACGGCGCGGTGCCCTCGGCCACCTCGGTGCATTTCGTCGCGCCTGCCGCGGTGGAGAACGGCCTGCGGAACCGGCTCGCGGTGCGCCGGGAACTGGTGCCCACCAAGGGAACCCGGTCGCTGGGCAAGACCGACCTGCCGCTCAACGACGCGCTGCCACGGATCGAGGTAGCCCCGGACACATTCGAGGTGCGTATCGACGGCGAGCTGGTCGAGGCCGCGCCGGTCACCGAGCTGCCGCTGGCCCAACGATATTCGCTGTTCTGATGCGGCGCCGATGATGATGTGGTGCCGACGATGATCCCGCCCGCGGTCCTGCTGCTGGCCGACTCGCGGTTGCCCAGCGGCGGCCACGCGCACTCCGGCGGCGTCGAGATGGCGGTGACCGCCGGCCTGGTGTCCACTGTGGATGATCTGGCGGTGTTCCTGCGCGGCCGGGTGCGCACCGCCGGCCTGACCTCCGCCGCGTTCGCCGCCGCCGCCTGCCAACTCGCCCAACACGCCGCACCACACTGGAAACCGTGGGACGAGGCGTTCTCCGCGCGCATCCCGACCCCCTCCCTGCGCATCGCGTCCCGCGCCCAGGGCGGCGCGCTGCTGCGCACGGTTTCCCGGATGTGGCGGACTCCGGCACTGCGCGCCCTCGCCGAACTCGGCCGTCCGCACCAGCCGCTGGTACTCGGCGCGGCGACCGATGCCGGTGGCGGCCAGCCCGCCGACGCCGCCGCGCTGGCGGTGCACCATCTCATCGGCGGCGCCTGCTCGGCGGCGGTCCGGCTGCTCGGGCTGGATCCGCTGGACGTCGCCGCCACCCAGGCCGCGATCGCGCCGCTGGCGAACCAGGTGGCCACCGAAGCCGCCGTGATAGCCGGGAACGCCGTCACCGCGAATGATCCGACGCTGCTCCCGGCCGTCGGCGGGCCGCTGCCCGAACTGCTCGCGGCGCGGCACGCTCGAATGGAGGTGACCCTCTTTGCATCGTGATCACCCGGACCCCATTGTCGAGATTGTCGAGGATCTTTCCGGTGGTGCGTTGGAACGGACCGGCCACGCGCTGCGGCTGGGCATCGGCGGCCCGGTCGGCGGCGGCAAGACCGCCCTGGTCGCGGCGCTGTGCGCGACGCTGCGCGACGAGCTGTCGGTCGTGGTGGTGACCAATGACATCTACACCACTGAGGACGCGGATTTCTTGCGCCGCAACGGAGTCCTGGCCGACGAGCGGATTCGCGCGGTGCGCACCGGCTGCTGCCCGCATACTGCCATCCGTGACGACATCACCGCGAATCTGGACGAGGTCGAGGAACTGGAGAAGCTGCACGACCCGGACCTGGTGCTGGTGGAAAGCGGCGGCGACAACCTGACCGCGACCTTCAGCTACGGCCTGGTCGACCTCCAGATATTCGTGGTGGACGTGGCCGGCGGCGACAAGGTGCCGCGCAAGGGCGGTCCCGGCGTCACCCGTTCCGACCTGCTGGTGATCAACAAGATCGACCTGGCCGAACGGGTCGGCGCCGACCTGGAGGTGATGCGTCGTGACTCGGCGGCGGTGCGCGGCGAACGGCCGACAGTGTTGGTGTCGCTGCGCGCGCCGGACGGGGTCGCGCCGATCGCGGCCTGGGTGCGCCACGCCGTGTCCGCCCGCCAACTCCGGTGAGGGCCGCGGCGACCCTGGACGTCGGGGCCGGCGACCTGCGCTGGCAGGACGCGCCGCCGGTCGTGCTGCGGCCCACCGGCGGTGCGTCCCGGGCTGTCTCCGTGCATGTGGTGCAGGCGGCCGGCGGCCCGCTCGGCGGCGACGATCTGGCGCTGACGGTCCGATTGGCCGAGCACAGTGAGCTGCGGCTGTCCTCGGCCGGGGCCAGCGTGATCCAGCCCGGCGGAACTGACCACAGTGGACAGCCGGCGCGCTGGCGGGTCGAGTTGGCCGCGGCGGCGGGCGCGGTGCTGCGGTGGATGCCGGAGCCGACCGTGGTCTGCGCCGGCGCGAGTTATCACGGCAGCCTGCACGCGGACCTGCATCCAGACGCCACCATGATCTTCCGCGAGCTGGTGGTGCTGGGCCGATCCGGGGAGATCGGCGGCCGCTGCCGGACCGAGCTCGCCGTCAACGTCGGCGGTCGGCCGCTGGTGCGACACGAGTCGCTGATCGACGGGGCCGACGCCGAGTTGAGCGGTCCGGCCGGCACCGGCGGCCACCGGGTGCTGGGCACGGTGCTGGTCGCCGGTCGGAATGTCCCGCCGGCCGCCGAGTGCGCGGAGATCAGTGCGGAGCTCTCCTGGGCCACCCTGCCACTGGACGGACCCGGCTGTCTGGTGCTCGCGCTGGGGTCCAGCGTGACGACGGTGGCGGCCGCTCTCGATCAGCATTTACTGCTTAACTATGGAGATAGATAAGAAGGGAAAGTCGCCGATCGGGTTCCGGCTCGACCCGGCCTCCGGCGTCCCGACCTACCTGCAACTCGTGCAGCAGGTCGAGCACGCCCTGCGGCTGGGCTATCTCGCGCCCGGCGACCAACTGCCCAGGGTCAAGGACGTGGTGGCCGGGCTGGCGATCAACCCGAACACTGTGCTCAAGGCGTATCGGGAGCTGGAGCATCGCGGCCTCGCCGCCGGCCGGCCGGGTCAGGGCACCTTCGTGGAACGCGCGCTGCCCAGGGTCGGTCTCGGCGAGCAACAGGAGTTGCGGCGCGGCCTGCTCGACTGGCTGCGCACGGCCGCCGAAGCCGGGCTGGACGAGGACGGCATCGTCGCGCTGTTCACCGCGGCCCTGCACGATCACCGGGCCGGCGAGTCAGGAGCCGTCGCATGAATGCCAACAGCGACACCGGCAGCGGCGACAGCGGTAGGACCCCAACGGTTCCGGCCAGACCACGCTGCTTCACCAGGTGGTCGGGCTGATCACGCCCACCGCCGTGCTGGACGCCGTGATGTGCCCATCCGCGAAGAACTGACTTACGCGCACAGTTCCTGAAGTTCGGCGAGCCCGCCGGCGAACGTGTCCGCGAGCCGATCCACATCCGGCAGCGCGGACACGTTCGCGTTCAGGCCGATGTGGACAGTGCCCCGGTAGCCACAGAACGCGACGCCGAGCGCCTGGCCGGCGGCTAGCGGGATGATCGGGTACAGCTCGCGCAGTTCCGCGCCGTCCATGGTGAGCGGCACGCTGGGCAGCGGCACGTTCGTGGCCACCAGGTCGAACAGCAGGTTCGCGCCGCGAGAGAGCAGCGGGGTGGCGACTCGGTGCACGGCCGCCGGCACCCGGTCGGCGAACAGCGGCAGCGCGCCGGGGCCGCGCTGCGGTCCGCCCTCCTTGTTGGCGTCCATCGCCGCGCGCACGGCGGCCAGTCGGCGCATCGGATCGGGTTCAGCGATCGGCAGGTCGCAGAGGTAGCCCGACAGTTGGTTGCCGCCGGCGCGCCGGTCACCGGCCCGGCCGCGCTGGTTCACCGGGATGAGCGCGCGCGGTGGACGCCCGTCCACGCGGTCGCCGCGCTCGATCAGCCAGTCCCGCAACGCGCCGGCCAGCAGCGCCAGCAGCACGTCGTTGGTGGTGCCGCCCTGGGTGGACCGGATGCGCTTGATGTCGTCCATGTCCAGCCGCAGGGTGGCCAGCCGCCGCTCGCCCGAGGTGGGCGCGACCAGCGGCGACGACGGTTCCAGTGCCCGCGCGCTGCGCAGGATCGAGCTGGCGATGTCCGCCGTCTGCCGGGCCTGGCGCGCGTACTTGGGCAGCGCGGCCGCGACGGCCACCGAGTCGCCGATCAGCTTGCCCGGCTCGCGCAGCCACCGCAGCGCGATGTGCGCCGCACCCCGGCCGGTCGGCGGCGCCACCGGTTCCTCGGTCGCCTCTGGGGTGAACCCGTCGAACAGCGACAGCCCGATCAGCACGGCGGCGGCGCCGTCGGCCAGCGCGTGGTGCAGCTTGGCCAGCACCGCGAACCGGCCGCCGGTCAGCCCGCTGATGACGTGCAGCTCCCACAGTGGGCGGTCCGGGTCGAGCCGTTCCGCCATGATCCGCATGGCCAGCTCTGCGAGCTGATCTGTCTGATGTGGACGGGGCAGGTGATGCGCGTGCACGTGCCGCGCCGCGTCGAAGTCCGAATCGGACACCCAACGGGCGCCGGACGCGGGCAGCCAG
>DASZLR010000283.1:0-4509 GCA_035552275.1 Pseudonocardiaceae bacterium
GACCGAGAACAGCATCGGCGTCTCGAACGTCAGCTGTCCCTTCCACATGGTGCCGATCCAGTTGAAGAACTTCACCCCGGTGGGCACCGCGATCAGGAACGTCATGAACGAGAAGAACGGCAGCAGCACCGCGCCGGTGGCAAACATGTGGTGCGCCCAGACCGTGAAGGACAGCACGGTGATCGAGATCGTGGCGTAGATCATGCCTTTGTAGCCGAACAGCGGCTTTCGGGAGAACACCGGAATGATTTCGGTGACGATACCGAAGAACGGTATCGCCACGATATAGACCTCGGGATGGCCGAAGAACCAGAACAGGTGCTGCCACAGAATCGCGCCGCCGTTGGCCGGATCGAACACGTGCGCGCCCAAATGCCGGTCGGCTTCCAGCGCGAACAGCGCGGACGTCAGAATCGGGAAGGCGACCAGGATCAGCACGCTGGTCAACAGGATGTTCCAGGTGAAGATCGGCATCCGGAACAGCGTCATGCCGGGCGCGCGCAGGCAGATCACCGTGGTGGCCATGTTGACCGCGCCCAGGATCGTGCCCAACCCGCTGACGATCAGCCCCATCGCCCACAGATCGCCGCCGACCCCCGGCGAATGCGTGATGTCCGACAGCGGCGTGTAGGCGAACCAACCGAAGTCCGCCGCGCCGCCCGGAGTCAGGAAACCGGACATCACGATCAATCCGCCGAACAGGAACAGCCAGAACGACATGGCGTTCAGCCGGGGAAACGCGACATCCGGCGAACCGATCTGCAACGGCAGGATGTAGTTGGCGAACCCGAACAGGGTGGGGGTGGCATAGAGCAACAGCATGATCGTGCCGTGCATGGTGAACAGCTGGTTGTACTGCTCCTGGGACAGGAACTGCAGCCCCGGCCGAGCCAGTTCCGTGCGCATCAGCAGCGCCATCACCCCGCCGGCCAGGAAGAACCCGAACGACGCGGTCAGGTACATGATACCGATCTGCTTCGGGTCGGTCACCCGGAAGGTGTGCAGCAGCGCCGATCCCTTGACCGCCCGGCGAACCGGGAACGGCCGCGCTGGGACGGGCGTCGGCATCGGAGCACGGGTAGTCGCCATCGGGCCCTCCGCTCGCGCCGCAGGTGAACACCGGGGCACGCCTGACCGGGCCCCTGCGAGCCTTGCTACCCATCGTCGGACTCCGACAAACGCCTCGCATCTCGAACGCGATGTCCTCGCCGGAGTTGGTGGTAGCCGCAGTGCTGGCCGGATTCGTGCTGCCGCGCTGGGCGATCCGGCGGCGCGGGAGGGCGCGATAGAGTGCGGCGACGGGTCATTGTCAGCCCTGATCGCTGGCCCCTCATCGCTGACCGGGAGCACCATCCATGAGCGGCACAGCCCAGCCCGCCGTCGACGGTTCGGTCGACACCGAGCCGTTCGCGCATCTCGCGTTGGGATACCGGGGCGAGGCCGAGTATCTGGCCGGCACGCTGCCGTTCATCACCGACGGTGTCGCCGCGGCCGAGCCGGTGCTGGTGGCCGTGCCCACGGCGAACCTCGCCCTGCTGCGCGCCCACTGCGCCCATCCGGCCGCTGATCACGTCAGCTGGCTGGATTTGACCGAGGCCGGCCGCAATCCCGGCCGGATCATCCCCGGCGTGCTGCGGGCCTTCGCCGACGCGCATCCCGACGAGCGGGTGCGGATCATCGGCGAGCCGATCTGGCCGGGCCGGACCGACGCCGAGTATCCGGCCTGTGTGCAGCATGAGGCGCTGGTCAACTACGCGTTCCGGGGTCGCCCGGCCACCATCCTCTGCCCGTACGACGCCGAAGGGCTGGACGCGCGGGCGCTCGCCGACGCGGCCGCGACCCACCCGGCGGTCTGCGATGCCGGCGGCGCGGACGGGTGGCGGCACAGCGACCGGTACGCGCCGGAAGACGTTCTGGACGCCTACAACCGGCCGCTTCCCGAGCCCACCGAGGACGGTCCGGTCGACTCCCGGCTGGTGGATGTCCGGAGCCTGCCGCTGGCCCGGCACCGCGCCGCCGAGCAGGCCCGCCGGCACGGGCTGTCCGCCGAGCGGGTGGCCGATGTGGAGCTGGCGATCACCGAGCTGCTGTCCAACAGCATCGAGCACGGCAGCGGCAGCGGGGTCGCGCGGATCTGGTCGGCCGGCGACGACCTGGTGTGCGAGGTGTGGGACGCCGGGCGGCTGTCCGACCCGCTGCTCGGCCAGTTGCCGGTCACCGCCGGCCAGCAGCGCGGCCGGGGATTGTTGCTGGTCAACCAGATCGCCGACCTGGTCCGGCTGCAGACCGACGCCAACGGCACCACGGTGCGCGCCCACTTTCGGCGCCGGTGACGGCCCAGGGAATCGCTACAGCCAGCCCTTGCGTTTGAAGGTGATGTAGAGGGTCAGCGCGATGCCCACCATCAGGCCGACGCTGCAGAATATCCCCCAGGTCTGCTGGAATCCCGGATACGGCACGTTCTGCCCGTAGAACCCGGTGACCGCGGTCGGCACCGCGATGATCGCCGCCCAGGACGTCAGCTTCTTCATGATCTCGTTGAGCCGGTTGCCCTGCAAGGTGATTCGAGTGTCCAGAATGGACACTACCATGTCGCGCAGGCTCTCCGTCCAGTCGGTCGCGCGCAGCACGTGGTCGTAGACGTCCTCAAAGTACGGACGCAGCGGCTCGGGCGCGACCGGCAGGTCGCGGCGCATGAAGGTGTTCACCACCTCGCGCATCGGCAGCACGATCCGGCGGGTCAGCACCAGGCATTTCCGCAGGTCGAAGCTGCGCCGCTGGACGCTGCGGTCGTCGCTGTTCTCGGCGAACAGCGCCTCCTCCAAATCCTCGACCTCGTCGTCCAGGGCCTGCACGGCGACGAAGTAGCTGTCCACGATCACGTCCAGCAGCCCGTGCACCAGGAACCCGACCCCGTGCACCGCCAGGTCGTCGGCGCCGTCCCAGCGGTCCAGCAGCGCCCGCAGGTCGAACTCGTCGTCCTTGCGCACGGTGATCAGCGCCTGGCTGGTGACGAACGCGGCCAGCTCGCCGGTGACCATCTGCGTCTCGGCCGGGTCGTAGCGCAGCGAGTAGGCGGACAGGAAGAGATTGCGGCGGTAGCGGTCCACCTTGGGCCGCTGTTGCTCGTGCACGGCGTCCTCGACGGCCAGTGGGTGCAGGCCGAATTCCTCGGTGAGCACGGCCAGGTCCTCGATGCTCGGGTCGTGCAGGTCCAGCCACACGGTCACGCCGGGCTCGCAGAGGTGGTCGCTGATCTGCTCGACCGGGAATCCCTCGGCGACCAGCGCGCCGTCCCGGTACAGCCGGGTCCGCGCCGGACAGGCCGTTGGCGTGCGGGCGAGCGAATCGGACCGGCCCCGCTCGTGATCTGGCGCGACCGTGGTGGTCTTCTCGTCCGGCACCTGCTCCTCCTCCGCTGATTGCCTGCCTGCTGGTTCGCTGATAGCCCGGTCTGGGCGGCGCGGGGTCCATCATGACGCATGGGCGCACCGACATTTCGCCTGGCAGTCGTCGCACGGCTACCGCGTTCTTACCGCTGCTCGGCAAACGAGCAGGATCATGAGCACGTGCTGGTTGACGCTACGGCGCTGGAATTACCGGGATTGCGAACGGTGCGCACGCTGACCGTCCTCGGCGACTCGATCGGAGTCGGGGTCGGCGACCCGGCCGCCGGCGGCGGCTGGCGCGGTTTCGCGCCGCTGCTCGCCCAGGCGACCGGTGCGACCGAGCTGGTGAACCTGGCGTTCAACGGGGCCAGAGTCGGCTGCGTGCGCCGCCGGCAACTGCCCGCCGCCCTCCGGTCCCGGCCGGACGCGGTGATCCTGGTGGTCGGCATCAACGACAGCATGCGGTCCGATTTCGACGGCGACCAGATTCGCGCCGACCTCGACCACGTCGTCGGCCGGCTGATCGCGATCGGGGCGATGGTCGTCACGGTCCGGTATCATGATCACGCACGGGTGTTTCGACTGCCGGGGCCGCTGCGGCGACTGTTGCGCAGCCGGATCGGGCAGCTCAACGCGGCCGTGGACGAGGTCGCCGCCCGGTACCGGATCGGTGTGGTGGACCTGGACCGGATGCCCGGGGCGTACGAGCGGCCGACGTGGGCGGTGGACCGGCTGCACCCGTCCGAGTTGGGGCACCGGATGCTGGCCCGCCAGTTCGCCGATCGGCTGGTCGACGCCGGCGCGGCCATGCCCGGCGAGGTGTCGCTGGTATGCGCGGGCGGGCGGGAGATCACCGGCTTCCACCACGTGCTGTGGCTGGTGTTCAAGGGGATTCCGTGGCTGTGGCGGCGCGGCCAGGACCTGGTGCCGTACGCGCTGATGACCATGCTGAGGGCGGTCTTCACCGACCGGCCGGAATCCGGCGCCGAAACGACCGCGGACAGCGGATTCGAGGCCGGGCTCGAGCCCACACCCGAACAAACCTAAGAGCGCATTTTGAAACCTGGTGGTGGGTGTCTTCAGGTCACGGATGTGGATCTTCGGGGGTGTCGTGTTCGGG
>DASZLR010000284.1:0-33983 GCA_035552275.1 Pseudonocardiaceae bacterium
ATGAAGGTGAGTGTGAGTTTGGCCGACGACGATGTCGTCTTCATCGACGAATACGTGCGGTCCCACCGTGCGCGGTCTCGCTCGGCGGCCATCCACGAGGCCGTGGAGTTGCTGCGATCCGCTCAGTTGGCGGACGCATACGCCGCCGCCTGGGATGAATGGGAGGCCGACGGCGAAGCCGATGTGTGGGAGTCGGCCGTTGGGGACGGCATCAACGGCGGCGCTGGCGGTCAGTCCTGATGCGTCGTGGCGAGATCCGGTACGTCGATCTTGATCCGGTGCGTGGATCCGAAGCGAACAAACGCCGGCCGTCCGTCGTGGTGAGCAACGACGGCGCGAACATGACCGTCGACCGGCTCGGCCGGGGAATGGTCACGGTGGTGCCGGTGACCTCAAACATCGAACGCGTTTATCCGTTTCAGGTAATGCTCACCGCGCGGCGGTGCGGACTTCCGCGTGATTCCAAGGCGCAGGCCGAGCAGGTGCGCTCGGTCTCGGTCGAGCGGGTGGGCAACCGGGCCGGCGTGCTGCCGCCAGAGGAGATGGCCCGGCTGGATGCCGCGCTGCGGTTGCACCTGGGGCTGTGATCGCAGGAAACGGACGCTCTACCCTGGTCACGTGACAGCCCAGCCGGCCCGGAGCTACCAGATCCGCACCTACGGGTGCCAGATGAACGTGCACGATTCCGAGCGGCTGGCCGGGCTGTTGGAACAGGCCGGATACGCGGCCGCGGCCGAGGACCAGACCCCCGACGTGGTGGTGTTCAACACCTGCGCGGTGCGGGAGAACGCGGACAACAAGCTCTACGGCAACCTCGGCCGCCTGCGGCCGGCCAAGCTGGAGCACCCCGGCATGCAGATCGCGGTCGGCGGCTGCCTGGCGCAGAAGGACCGCGGCGAGATCGTCCGCCGGGCGCCCTGGGTGGACGTGGTGTTCGGCACGCACAACATCGGCTCGTTGCCCACCCTCCTCGACCGCGCCCGGCACAACGCCGAGGCGCAGGTGGAGATCCTCGAGTCGCTGGAAGTGTTTCCGTCCAGCCTGCCGGCCAAGCGGGACTCGGCCTATTCGGGCTGGGTGTCGGTTTCGGTGGGCTGCAACAACACCTGCACGTTCTGCATCGTGCCTTCGTTGCGCGGCAAGGAATCCGACCGTCGGCCGGGCGAGGTGCTGGCCGAGGTCGAGGCGCTGGTCGGCGAGGGTGTGCTGGAAGTGACCCTATTGGGGCAGAACGTGAATTCCTACGGCGTCGAGTTCGGCGACCGGTTCGCGTTCGGCAAGCTGTTGCGCTCCTGCGGCCGGGTGGACGGCCTGGAGCGGGTGCGGTTCACCTCGCCGCACCCCAAGGATTTCACCGACGACGTGATCGCGGCGATGGCGCAGACACCGAACGTGTGCCACCAGCTGCACATGCCGTTGCAGTCCGGATCGGACCGGGTGCTGCGGGCGATGCGCCGCTCCTACCGATCCGACCGGTATCTCGGCATCATCGACAAGGTGCGGCAGGCGATGCCGGACGCGGCGATCACCACCGACATCATCGTCGGCTTCCCCGGCGAGACCGAGGCCGATTTCCAGGCCACCCTGGATGTCGTGCGGGCGGCCCGGTTCTCCAGCGCGTTCACCTTCCAGTACTCGAAGCGGCCCGGGACGCCCGCCGCCGAACTGGCTGACCAGGTGTCCAAGGCGGTCGTGCAGGACCGCTACGAGCGGCTGGTCGAGGCGCAGGAGGCGATCTCCTGGGAGCTCAACCGGGAACTCGTCGGGCGCACCGTCGAAGTGTTGGTCGCCGAAGGCGAGGGTCGCAAGGACGGCCAGACGCACCGGATGAGCGGACGGGCCCGGGATGGCCGGCTGGTGCATTTCGCCCCTGGTGCCGCGGCAGCCGAGATCCGGCCCGGCGACGTGGTGCGCACCGTGATCAGCTATGGCGCGCCGCACCACTTGGTCGCCGATGGTCCCCTGGTCGACCACCGCCGGACCAGGGCCGGCGACAACTGGGCCGAGGGCATCCGGCCGAAGACCTCCGGGGTGAGCCTGGGCCTGCCGTCGTTCGGCGGTCCAGCGCCGAACGTGGCGACGAGTGCGGAAGGGTGCGCGGTCCGATGACGTCCCACGATGGCGGCGCCGAGAATGGTGGGCTGGCCCACCTGCGCGAGCAGATCGACCAGGTGGAGCGGGGCGTGCTGCGCCGCATCGACCCCGGCGCCAAGGCGATGGTCATCGCGGTGGCGGTGTTCGTGCTGGTGATCGCCGCGCTGCTGCCCTGGGTGCACGGCGTGCCCGGCTGGCAGGTGCTGGTCGACGGGCCGAACACGGGCAGCAAGGCCGACATCGTGCCCAGGGTGTTCGGGATCGGCGTGTACGTGTTCGGCGTGCTGGGCTCAGCGGTCGCGCTGGGCACCCGCCGGTGGGGTGTGGCGTGGATCTGCTCGTTCGGCTGTGGCGTGTCGACGGTACTGGGCCTGGTCTCGCTGTGGTCGCAGCAGACCTCGGCCAGCCATCAGCCCGGCCCCGGACCGGGCGCCGGGCTGATCCTGGCCGTGCTGTGCATGCTCGTGCTCGCGGTGAACTGGGCCCGCACCGTGTGGTCGCGTCCCGGCGGCGTGTTCAACCGCCCCACCGACTGACGCTCAGCGGGTCGCGACCGCGTTCTCGGCCGCAGCCAACCATTCCCGCCACTGCGCCGCCTGGGCCTCCGCCTGCTCGGCGCGCCGCTTGTCGCCGGCCGCACGGGCCTTCGCCGCCTGCGTCTCGAACTGCTCGACCCGCTCACGGAACTGCGCGGCCCGGGCCACCGCCTCCGGGTCGGTGCGTCGCCACCGCTGGTCCGCCGCGCCGCGCACCCGCTCCTCGATGGCCCGCAGCCGGCCTTCCAGCGTCCGCACCTGCTCCCTGGGCACCTTGCCGATCTGGTCCCACTGGGCCTGCACCCGGTGCAGCGCCGCCCGCGCCGCGCCCAGGTCGGCCGCCGGGTCGATCGACTCCGCTTCGGTGAGCAGCTCCTCCTTGCGCTTGGCGTTGTCGCCGAGTTCGGCGTCCCGCTCGTTGAAGGCCGCCGACCGGCGGGCGAAGAACTGGTCCTGCGCCGCCCGGAACTCCTGCCACAGCGCGTCGTCGGCGTCCTTGGGCGCCCGTCCGGCCGCCTTCCAGTCCGCCATCAGGTCCTTGTAGCGGGTCGCGGTCGCCGCCCAGTCGTCCGAGTCGGCGATCCGCTGGGCCTCCTCGACCAGTTCCTGCTTGCGGGTCTTGGCGGTCGCGCGCTGCCGGTCCAGGTCGGCGAAGTGCGCGCCGCGCCGCCGGTTGAACGCGTCCCGCGCCTTGGCGAACCGCTTCCACAGCTGCTCGTCGGTCTTGCGGTCGACGCCCTTGATGCCCTTCCACTCGTCCAGGATGGCGCGCAGCCGGTCACCGGAGGGCTTCCACTGCGTCGACTCCGAGCCGATCTGCTCGGCCTCCCCGACCAACGCCTCCTTGCGCGCGATCGCCTCGGCCCGCGCCGCGTCCCGGGCTTCCCGGTTCGCCCGCAGCGCGCCTTCCGCCTCGCCGATGAGGTATTCGGCGCGCGCCCGCAACGCCGCCAGGTCGCCTACCACCGCCGCCTCGGGCAGCGATTCCAGCAGGTGCCGGGCCGAGGTCAGGGTTTGCTTGGGATCGCCGTTGCCAGCCGCCAGCCGGGTGTGCAGCAACTCGGCCTCGGTGCGCACGTCGTCAAACCGGCGGGCGTAGTGGATCAGCCCCTCGGTCGGGTCACCGGCCTGCCAGGAGCCGACCGCGCGCTCGCCGTCCTCGGTGCGCACGTAGACCGTGCCGTCGGCGTCCACCCGGCCCCACCGCTCCGGGTTCGATTCGGCCAGCGGGACCTCCGGCGGCGCGCCCGCGGCGGTAGCCGAGGGAGTTGATGAGTTGTTCGGTGTCGAGACTTTCGGTGTCGAGACTGTGGACGGTGCCAGTTGCGCCGGGGTCGGCGCCGTCGTCGCCTCTGCCTCGTTGACCGTGTCCTGGTCCGCCATCGTGGCTCCTCCTCTGCCCACCGTCGTACTGCGGGGCCCATCCTGGACCCGGGAGCCCCACCAATGGATGAGACCCGTGCAATCCTGCTCCACCGGCTGTGCGGTGTGGTACCACGGCCGCATCTAAACAGGTCAACGTCGCCGCCGGTACTCCGCGTCAAGGACCGTGGCTGATCGGCGACCACATGGCCGGCGGAGCGTCGCCAACCGGCTGCGCTCCGTATCGCTGTGGCCCGGCGGGTAGCCTCGGCCGTCGTGATTGTGCGCGCCGCGGTGGTCCCGCATCCACCGTTGCTGGTGCCCGAACTCGTGGCCGGCGCGGTCGCCGACACCCACGAAGTGCGCTCGGCATGCTTGACGGCGGCCGGCGCACTGGCGGAGGTCGCCGGCGACTGGCTGGCGGTGGCGGCTGATCCAGCCGGTCCGGCGGTGATCGAGCCCAGCGCGGTCGGCACATTCCTGGGCTACGGCGTGCACGTGCCGGTGGCGCTGTCCGAAGGGCCGCTGTCCGAAGGGCTCCCCGGCGCCGACGCCAGCCTGCCGTTGCCCGCGCTGCTGGCCGGCTGGCTGCGCGGCGCGGTGGGCGCGCGGACGGTTCGGGTCCGGCTGATCGCTCCCGAGCTGTCCACGTCGGCGTGTCGTCGCCTGGGCGCGGACCTGTTCGAGACCGCCGTCGAGTCGGCAGATCCGGTGGGTTTGCTGGTGCTCGGCGACGGCTCGAACCGGCACACCGAACGTGCGCCGGCCCGGCCGGACGATCGGGCCGCCGGTTTCGACGCGGAGGTGGCGGCCGCGCTAGCCGACGCCGATTCGCCGCGGTTGCTCAAGCTGGACGCCGCACTGGCCGGCGAACTCGGCGCGGTCGGCCGCGCCGCCTGGCAGGTGCTGGCCGGGGTCGGCGCCGCATCCGGCGTGCCATGGCGGGCGCGGGCGCTGTACGACGCCGCGCCGTTCGGAGTGGCGTACCACGTCGCCGTCTGGGAGCCGGCGGTCGGTTCGTAGGCTGGGAAACCGTGATGGGGAAACCGTGATGTCGGGTCAGCTCCGGCCGATCGCGCTCGTCGGGCCGACCGCCGCCGGCAAGTCCGACCTGGGCGTGCGGTTGGCGCGCGCGCTGGGCGGTGAGGTCGTCAACGCCGACGCGATGCAGCTGTATCGCGGTATGGACATCGGCACCGCCAAGCTCACCGAGGCCGAGCGCCAGGGCGTGCCGCACCATCTGCTGGATGTCCTGGACGTCACCGAAACCGCGTCGGTGGCCGCGTACCAGCGAGAAGCCCGCCAGGTGCTGGCCGACCTACTGGCCGCCGGCCGGACGCCGATCGTGGTCGGCGGTTCCGGCCTGTACGTGCGGGCGCTGTTCGATGATCTGGACTTTCCCGGCACCGATCCGGCGATCCGGCAGCGGCTGGACGCCGAGCTCGCCGAGGTGGGCACGGCCGTGCTGCACGAGCGGCTGACCGAGCGCGATCCGGCCGCCGCGGCGGCGATCCTGCCCGGCAACGGGCGGCGGATCGTGCGTGCGCTGGAGGTGATCGAGCTGACCGGCCGGCCGTTCTCGGCCTCGTTGCCGACGCCCGGTCCGGCCCGGTTCGGCGCGGCGCTGATCGGCGTGGACCGGGAGCCCGCCGAGCTGGACGAGCGGGTCGACCTGCGGGTGGGCCGGATGTTCGCCGCCGGTCTGGTCGATGAGGTGGCGGCGCTGGCGCGGCGTGGACTGCGCGAGGGCCGGACGGCGTCCCGGGCGCTGGGTTATCAGCAGGTGCTGGCCGCGTTCGACGGTGAGCACGACCTGGCCGTCGCCGCCGAGGAGACGGCGAGGGCGACCCGGCGGTTCGTCCGTCGGCAGCGATCCTGGTTCCGACGCGACCGGCGCGTCGTCTGGCTGGACGCCGGCGGTCCGGACCCGTTCGCCGACATCCTGCGCGTGGCCGGCACGTAATCTGGACCGGTGCGCGGAGTGGAGTTCGTCAAGGGGCACGGCACGCAGAACGATTTCGTGCTGCTGCCCGATCCCGACGACGCCTTGCGGCTGAATGAGGCGCGGGTGCGTGCGCTGTGCGACCGGCAGCGTGGCCTCGGCGCGGACGGTGTGCTGCGGGTGGTGCGCGCCGCCCGGATCGGTTTCATCGGCGCGGATTCGGTCGAGTGGTTCATGGACTACCGCAACGCGGACGGCTCGATCGCCGAGATGTGCGGCAACGGCGCGCGGGTCTTCGCCCGCTACCTGGTGGACACCGGCCTCGCCAAGCCGGGCGAGTTCGCGATCGGCACCCGGGCCGGGGTTCGGCCGGTGACCGTGCACGACGACGGCGCCGTCACTGTCGGGATGGGTCCGGCGCGGGTGTTCGGCCAGTCCGTCGCCACGGTCGATGGCCGCACGTTTCCCGGAATCGCCGTCGATGTCGGCAATCCGCATCTCGTCTGCGTGTTGGATGCCGATATCACCGAGCTGGATCTGAGTACGCCGCCCGGCCATGATCCGGCGGTGTTCCCGCACGGCGTCAACATCGAGTTCGTCAATCCGATCGAGGCCGGACGGCTGCGGATGCGGGTGCACGAGCGCGGCGTGGGGGAGACCCGCTCCTGCGGCACCGGGACGGTCGCGGCCGTCGCCGCCACGCTGCACCTGGCCGGCCAGGCGACCGGAGAATCCATTGTGGATGTTCCCGGTGGCACTGTCCGGGTGGTCATCGCCGCCGACAACAGCACGTTGACCGGTCCCGCCGTGTTCGTCGCCGCCGGCGAGTTGGACGCCGACTGGTGGGCTCAGGCGGACTGACTGGTCTCGGGCGCGGTGGACTCGGACGTAGTGGACTCGGCTACCGGCTCGGACGGCAGGTCGCGCAGCCGGCGCAACGGTGAGCAGAGCACGAACAACGGCGCCAACGCCGTGCCGATCGCCCCTATCCACACAGTTTCCCGGACGCCGATCCACTGACCGAGCGCGCCGCCGGCCAACCCGCCGAGCGGCAGGGTGCCCCACACCACGAACCGCACGCTGGCGTTGATCCGACCGAGCAACCGGTCCGGGCTGATCGCCTGCCGAAACGACACCTGGGCCACGTTGTAGACGATCGTGCCGAACCCGGAGATCAGGTAACCGGCCGGGAACAACAGCACTCGCCAGCCCGGCTCGGCCAGCGGCAACAACACCGAGCTGATCGCGGCGACCACGGCGCTCAGCACGATTGTCCTGGCTTGCCCGATCGATCCGGTGATCCGACCAGCCGTGACCGCGCCCAGCACTCCACCGACTCCGCCGGCGGCCATCACCAGCCCGACCAGACCTGGGGCCAGCCGGAGGTCGCGGGTGAGCAGCAGGATCGTCACGGCGATGTAGACATTGCTGAAGAAGTTGAACGCTGAGGTGGTGCCCACGGCGCCGCGTAGCAACCGATTGCCGAAGACGAACCGAAGGCCCTCGGCGATCTCGGGCACCAGCCCTCGGCGAGTCGAGCGATCCCGCGCCGGCTCAACCGTGCGGATCCGCCACAGGCACAGCGCGGACACCAGATAGCTCAGCGCGTCGGTCAGCACCGCGTTGGCCGCGCCGACCAGTTGGGTCAGCCCGCCGCCGAGAGCCGGCCCGGACACCATTGCCACCGACATGCTCGCCTGCAGCTTGCTGTTGCCCTCCACCAGATGCGCCCGGCCAACCAGTACGGGCAGGTAGGACTGATAGGCCACGTCGAAGAACACCGTCAGCACGCCGACCAGCAGCCCGACCACGATCAGCTGCCAGATCGTCAACACGCCAAGCCACCAGCCGATCGGCACGGACAGCAGCAGCGCCGCGCGGCCGAGGTCAGCGCCGAGCATCAGCGGTCGGCGCCGCATCCGGTCGACCCACACCCCGGCTGGCAGCCCGATCAGCAGAAACGCGCCTTCCTGCGCGGCGGTGAGCAGCCCCATCTGCAACGGAGTCGCGGCCAGCACGAGCGCGGCCAGCAGCGGAACCGACGTCTGGGTGACCCAGGTGCCGACCTGGCTGACCGAGTCGCCGATCCACAGCAGCCGGAAGTCCCGGTGGAACAACAGCGAAGTGCGCGGCACGCCGACAGCCTGACGCAGTGATTTGAAACAGTCAATCACTTAAGCCTTTAGGCTGAGCGGATGACCGAGCAGGATGTGCCGGCGGCTGGCATTCGGTCCCGCCGGCCGGCCAGCCAGGCCGAAGCCGCCGCGTTGGCCTCGGCGGTGCGGCTGCGCATCATCCGGCTCACCTACCGGCGTGCGCTGACCAACAAGGAGATCGCCGACCGGCTCGGCAAGGACCCGGCAACCACGCTGTACCACGTGCGGAAACTGGTCGACACCGGCTTCCTGGAGCCGCAGCCGGTCCGTGTTGGCACGCGCGGGTCCAAGGAGATCCCGTATCGCTCGACCGGGTTGTCCTGGCGACTGCGGTTCGATCCGGATGAGACCATCGAAACGGCCATGCTGGAAGCGTTTCTCGGTGAGATCGCGGACGTCGGCATGACCAAGCTGCTGTCCAGTCGGCTGGTCCTGCAACTGGACCAGGCCGGCGAGCAGGAGTTGCAGCGGCGGCTGGACGAAGTGCTGGACGAACTCGCCGCCCGCCCGCCCACGCCGGGCGGCCGGCGGATCGCGATGTACGTCGCCACGTATCCGAGTGAGTAATTGGCTCGGGTGAGCCGGCGAATCGTGGGACACTGAAGGGGAGATGACGGAATACCTACGCACCCTCAGTGGCGTCACAACTGACACCGAAGCCGGCACCGGTCCTGGCATCGAGCCGGACGAGCTGTCCGTCGGCGAACTGGAGCTCTCCGATCGAACGGCCCTGCGCCGTGTCTCGGGACTGTCGACCGAACTGGCCGACATCACCGAGGTCGAATACCGACGGCTGCGCCTGGAACGGGTCGTGCTGGTCGGCGTGTGGACCGAGGGGTCGGCCACCGACGCCGAGGCGTCGCTGGCCGAACTGGCCCGCCTCGCCGAGACGGCCGGCTCCGAGGTGCTGGAAGGTTTGATCCAGCGCCGCCCGCGGGCCGACGCCGCGACCTACATCGGCTCCGGAAAGGTGCACGAGCTCGGCGACATCGTCACGGCCACCGGCGCCGACACGGTGATCTGCGACGGCGAGTTGTCACCGGGCCAGTTGCGCCAGCTCGAAGGTCGGCTCAAGGTGAAGGTCATCGACCGCACCGCGCTGATCCTGGACATCTTCGCCCAGCACGCCCGATCGAAGGAGGGCAAGTCGCAGGTCGAACTTGCCCAGTTGCAGTACCTGTTGCCACGACTGCGTGGTTGGGGCGAGTCCCTGTCCCGGCAGGCCGGTGGTCGAGCCGGCGGCGGCAACGGCGGCGTCGGTCTGCGCGGTCCTGGTGAGACCAAGCTGGAAACCGATCGTCGGCGGATCAACAAGCGGATCTCCAAGCTGCGCCGCGAGATCGTGGACATGGAGAAAATCCGGATCACCAAGCGGGGCCGCCGAACGGCGAACCTGGTGCCCAGCGTGGCGATCGCCGGCTACACCAACGCCGGCAAGTCGAGCCTGCTCAACGCGATCACCGGTGCCGGTGTGCTGGTGGAGAACGCGCTGTTCGCCACCCTGGACCCGACGACCCGGCGCAGCCGGACACCGGACGGCCGCACCTACACGCTGACCGACACGGTCGGTTTCGTCCGGCATCTGCCGCACCAGTTGGTCGAGGCATTTCGGTCCACATTGGAGGAAGTCGCCGACGCCGATCTCGTGGTGCACGTGGTGGACGCCTCCGACGCCGCGCCTGAGCAGCAGATCTCGGCCGTTCGGGAGGTGCTCGCCGAGGTGGTCGACGGGCGGGACGAGCCGATGCCGCCGGAACTGCTGGTGGTCAACAAGGTTGACGCCGCCGACCAGTTCACCCTGGCCAGGCTGCGCAACCTGTTGCCCGGCGCGGTGTTCGTCTCCGCGCGTACCGGCCTCGGGTTGACCGCCCTGCGCGAGCGGATCGCCGAACTGCTGCCGCGCCCGGCCGTCGCCGTGGATGTGTTGGTGCCCTACGCGCGAGGTGATCTCGCGGCCCGAGTGCACGCCGAGGGTGAGGTGCTCAGTGAGCAGCACACCGACGACGGCACCCACCTGCGTGCCCGAGTGAATCCGGACTTGGCCGCCGCGCTGGACGGGTTCGTGGCCGATCCGGCCCGCGCCTGAACCAACGGTTCGCCCACTCTGTCAGCGGCTGGCGCCGGCTATCTGGCGGACGCCAGCCGCTTCGCGGCATCGGCGCCGCTCACAGCCGGCGCAGCACGGCAACCACCCGTCCCAGAATCGTGGAGTCATCGCCCAGGATCGGCTGGTAGGCGTCGTTGTGCGGCAGCAGCCAGATGTGCCCGTCCCGGTGCTTCAGCGTCTTGACGGTCGCCTCGCCGTCGATCATCGCCGCGACCATCTCGCCGTTTTCGGCCGTCGGCTGTTGGCGGACCACCACCCAGTCGCCGTCGGTGATGGCCGCGTCGATCATCGAGTCGCCCACCACCTTGAGCAGGAACAGCGAGCCCTCGCCGACGATCTCCCTGGGCAGCGGGAAGATGTCCTCGACGGCCTGCTCCGCCAGGATCGGACCGCCGGCCGCGATCCGGCCGACCACCGGCACGTAGGCCGGCCTCGGCCGTGGCGAGACCGCATCCTCGTCGAAATCCGGCTGCCGGACGTCGACGGCGCGGGGCCGGTTCGGGTCACGTCGTAGGTAGCCCTTGCGTTCCAGGGCGCGGAGTTGGTGGGCCACCGAGGACGTGGATGTCAGGCCGACCGCCTCGCCGATCTCCCGGACGCTGGGGGGGTAGCCGAAGCGATCCAGCCAGTCCCTGATGACCTCCAGCACCCGCTTCTGGCGCGGGGTCAACCCGGCCGCATCGGCCCCGTCGACCGGTTCGGGAAAAGCGTGCACCGCGGCGCCCGCCTTGGTTCCGGTCGCGCCTGTGGTGATGTTCTCGCTGGTGCTGTTGTCGGTTGCCGGGTTCTGCTCAGCGCCGCCACGGCCGGTGCCGCCTTCGGTGGTGCCGATGCCGGCGCTCTTGCGTGCCACGTGCGTCGCCTCCTGGGTTCATGTCGGCCGGCGTCAGCCGATCTCGATCTTCACTGTCCACGTTAGCCCGAACGGAGCCGGAGATCAAACATCTGTTCGAACGACACGCCGGGAGGGGCTCGATTTTGTCGGTGGTTGGTGGTAGACCTTCGCACAGCAGTTCGATCGAACGATCGTTCGATCATTGTACGAGCGAGCGTCGACGGCGAGTTGGGACACGGTGTCAGGAGGTACGGGATGACGGTCATCGCGAACGGTCAGGTCAGGCCGCCCGTGGTCGATCTTCGGGTTGGCGGTCGCCGGCCGGTCGGGCCGCGTCGAGCCGGCGTTCGGCGCCCCGGCGGCGGCCCGGGAGCGGGCCACCGGCCGCCGCGGCTGGTCGCCGCGCCCCGGTCGGCGCGGCCGGTCGAGTGCCCGCCGTGGCGTCAGGCGAGCGGGCTCGGCTGGCTGGTGCTCGTCGGCGTGTTGGTGTTCATCGTCACGCTGAGTGTCGGTTGGGCCGGCGGGGGCGCGCCGAGCGCCGCTCCGGTGCCGCAGACCACCGCTCTTGTCCAGGTCAGGCCGCAGGACACCTTATGGGACATCGCCCGGCGGCTGGCGCCGGCGAGCGCGCCGGATGTCGTCGTTGAGCGGATTCGCCAGCTCAACGGCCTGTCGGATGACGTGGTGCGGCCTGGCGAGCTGCTGTCGGTCCCCGATGGAGTGGTTCGGGCGTCCGGAGGTGCCGTCGCCACACACTGATCGGTTTCTCTGCTGACCCACGACACCCGGTCGACTCGCTCGACCGGGTGTCGTGGTCGCGTCGACTTGCGAAACCTGCCGACGCGACATACGGTCTACCCCAACATCTAGTAGTTACACTGGTGTAGTTAGTCCACAGGTTGGGTTTGGATGGGCAGGGTTGTCCACCGGTCGTCCACAAGACGATCAACAGGCTCGGGCTTGCGGACGACGCGGCAGGGGGTAGTCGGGTGAGAGGGGTGAACTGCGGTGCGGTGTCCGTTCTGTCGGCATTCGGACTCTCGGGTGGTCGACTCGCGGGAAGTCGATGACGGTCAGGCGATCCGTCGTCGACGGTCCTGCACGCAGTGCAACCGACGGTTCACGACGGTCGAAGAGGCAGTGCTGGCGGTCGTCAAGCGATCCGGGGTGACCGAGCCGTTCAGCCGGGAGAAGGTCATTCGCGGCGTCAGCCGGGCGTGTCAGGGTCGCCCGGTGGACGAGGACGCGTTGGTGCGGCTCGCGCACCGGGTGGAAGAGAAGATCCGGTCCGGGGGCGCCGCCGAAGTGCCCAGTCATGAGGTCGGGCTGGCGATTCTCGGCCCGTTGCGGGAGCTGGACGAGGTGGCCTACCTGCGGTTCGCCAGCGTGTACCGCTCGTTCTCCTCGGTCGAGGATTTTGAGAAAGAGATCGTCGAGCTCAGGCGGGCGATCGCGGCGCAGCGGGATCAGGAATAGGCGCGGCGCGCTACCACGACATCACGGCCGGACCACATCAGACGGGGAAGTCGGACGGGGCCCGGCCGGGGACAGCAAGCGATAAGGGAGAGGGACTAGCTGATGACGGAGACCGTCGGCACACCGGCCGCTCGCGGAGCGGGCAAGCCGAAGAAGACGGGCCTGCGGGTGCGGCGGGTCTACACCAGTGAGGGTGTGCACCCGTACGACGAGGTGACGTGGGAGCACCGTGACGTCGTGATGACCAACTGGCGCGATGGCTCGATCAACTTCGAGCAGCGAGGCGTCGAATTTCCGGACTACTGGTCCGTCAATGCGGTCAACATCGTCACCAGCAAGTACTTCCGGGGTGCGGCGGGCACGCCGCAGCGCGAGAGCAGCCTGAAGCAGCTCATCGACCGGGTGGTGAAGACGTATGTCCGGTCCGGCGTGGCGAACGGCTATTTCACCACCGACGACGACGCCACGATATTTGAGCATGAATTGACCTGGATGCTGCTGCACCAGGTTTTCAGCTTCAATTCTCCCGTCTGGTTCAACGTCGGCACAAATTCACCGCAGCAAGTCTCCGCTTGTCTGCCTTATGATTCATTGGTCAGCACTTCGGCCGGTCTTATTCCGATCGGTAAGCTGGTTGAGGATAATGCTGTCGGTACCAAGGTTTATGACGCGCACGGCTTGACCCAGATCGTCGCCACCAAAGCCAATGGGATCAAGGATGTGTATCGGCTGCACACGAAGGCCGGTTATTTCTTGGACGTCACCGCCGACCATCTGGTGTGGAAGTCGACCGGCGAGGGAACGGGCCATTTTGTTGAAGCCGGCACGCTGCGTCCGGGGGACCAGCTCGAATGGCACCGAACCGAATCATTCGGCGAGCAGCAGATCGAGCTGCGCGACATCGCGGAAGCGGCGCTTGCGGGCTGGCTTCAGTCGGATGGATTTGTCGGCCGGTACACCGGAACGAACAAGTCGCTGACCATCGAGGCGATAACTGTCAACGACTATGAATTGGACTGGGTCACCAGCGCGATCGATGAGGTTTTCACAGACGCGCATCGGCATGAGCGCGAGGTGGTCACCCAGGATCCGGCTCTGGACTGCCGACGAACCCGCCTGTACGGCGAGCACCTGCGGCCATTCGTGGAGAAGTGGGATCTGCTGAGCCGGGGCACTCAGATGGAGGTGCCCCCGAAACTGTTCACTGCGCCGCTGCCGGTGGTCGCCGCCTATTTGAAGAGCATGTTCCAGGCGGAGGGCTACGTGTCGGCGCGCCCGACGTCGACGCTTGTTGGCCTGGACATGATCAGCGAGAAGCTGGTCCGAGGCATGCAGAGCCTGCTGCTGAGGTTCGGCATCTTCGCCCGGGTCGGTCGGAAGGTCGAGAAGCGGGACAACCGGCATGACCTGTGGGGCATCCGGATCCAGAACGAGGGCGACCGCCAGATCTTCGAGGACGAGATCGGCTTCGTCGACGAGCACAAGTCGTACAAGCTGGCGCGGAGTTTCGACAAGCCGGGCCGTGCGGCGAAACCGACGAAACGGTTGGAAATCGCAAGTGTCGAACACATTGGCCCCATGGACGTCTACGACATCCAGACCGAGAGCGGGGAATTTCTGGCAGGCAACCTCCGCGTGCATAACTGCTTTATCCTTTCGGTTGACGACACGATGGAGTCGATTCTCAACTGGTACCGGGAAGAGGGTCTGATCTTCAAGGGCGGCTCCGGTTCGGGGGTCAATCTTTCCCGAATCCGGTCCTCGAAGGAATTGCTGTCCTCCGGCGGCACCGCGTCCGGTCCGGTGTCTTTCATGCGCGGCGCGGACGCCTCGGCCGGCACCATCAAGTCCGGTGGGGCGACCCGGCGGGCGGCGAAGATGGTGATCCTCGACGTCGACCACCCCGACATCGAGGAGTTCATCGAGACCAAGGCGCGCGAAGAGGAGAAGATCCGGGTCCTCCGCGACGGTGGTTTCGACATGGACCTCGGGGGCAAGGACATGGCCTCGGTCCAGTACCAGAACGCCAACAACTCGATTCGGGTGTCCGACGAGTTCATGCACGCGGTCGAGGCCGACAACGAGTTCGGCCTGCGGTCCCGGACCACCGGTGAGATCATCGAGAAGGTCGACGCCAAGGGCCTGTTCGGCAGGATGGCCAAGGCGGCGTGGGAATGTGCCGATCCGGGCCTGCAGTATGACGACACGATCAACGACTGGCACACCTGCCCGGAATCCGGCCGGATCACCGCGTCTAATCCCTGCTTTCCTGGCGATCAGCGTGTGGTGACCGATTCCGGTCTGGTACGGATCGGTGATCTGGTACGGCAGGCGGCTAGCGGGAAGACCTTTTCGGTTTACACGAATGATGTCACTAATGAGGGTGAACCACAGTCGCGTGTGGTGGCCACAATGCCAACGCGGTATATGATCACCGGCACCAATGAGATCATCGAGTTGCGGTTCAGCGACGGTTCTCGGCTTCGGTGCACGCCCAACCACCGGGTATGGACCGAAAATCTTGGCTGGGTCCGGGCCGACCAACTCGCGGACGACGATCGGGTCGTCCGATCCGTTGAGTACGCGCCTCGTCCGCACGCCTCCGCGGCGCTGCCTCCGTTGGCCGTGCAGATCGCACACAACGCCCGCGGGCGGACTCTGGGCGAGATCCCGGAAAAGTGGGACGTTGAACTGGCCCACTACCTCGGCTGGTTGGTCGGTGACGGTTGCGTGACGAACCAAGCGACGGTCACCGTCTATGGGACCGAGTGGGAACAGTCTGTGGTGATGCCGCGGCATCGTCGACTGCTGGCCAAGATCACCGGGTTCGATGGAAAGCCCAGCGTTCAAGGAAACGGGACCGTTCAGCTTCGGTCAATGCGTGGTCGCTTTGGACTGATGATGCAGGCGCTGGGTGTTTCCACCGGGCGCGCCAAGGACAAAGTCGTTCCAGAGTCGATCTACGAGGCGCCGGAAGACGCCCTGGTCGCCTTCTTGCGCGGTCTGTTCGACGCCGATGGCTGCGTGGTGAACCAGGTAGCGAACGGCACCCGGTACGTGGGTCTCGGGAGCCGGTCCGAGGAACTGCTGATCGGTGTTCAGGAGTTGCTGGCGAGCCTGGGCATCCGGGCGAGGATCTATCGCTCCGGCACGAAGGTCGCTTCTTTCCGCTACACCACCAAGGACGGCGACGAGCGTCTTTATGGCAGCGATGGTCCGTCTTTTGATCTGCGGATAAGTGGGCGGCACATGGCGGGGTTCGCCACCAAGGTGGGCTTCGACCACGGTGAGAAGGCGGCCAAGCTAAACCAGATTCTTGCCCATCACGATCACTACGAGGTTCGCGAGACTGTCCGGTTGGTGTCCCGGGTTTCTCAGGGTTTCGAGACGACGTTCAATCTCACCGAGCCGCGCAACCATTCGTATGTCGTTAGCGGCGTGGTAGTGGCGAACTGCAGTGAATATCTTCATCTGGACAATTCGAGCTGCAATCTGGCTTCGCTCAACCTGCTGAAGTTCGCCGGTGATGACGGCCGGTTCGACGCCGAACTGTTTGTCCGGGCCGTCGAATTGATCATCACCGCGATGGACATTTCAATTTGCTTCGCCGACTTCCCGACCGAGGCGATCGGCGACACCACCCGAAAGTTCCGCCAGCTCGGCATCGGCTACGCCAACCTCGGCGCGCTGCTGATGGCGACCGGGCACGCCTACGACTCGGAGGGCGGCCGGGCGCTGGCCGGCTCCATCACCTCACTGATGACCGGGACGGCGTACCGGCGTTCGGCGGAACTGGCCGGTGTGGTCGGGCCGTACGAGGGCTATCAGCGCAACGCCGAGCCGCACCAGCGGGTGATGCGCAAGCACGCGGCGGCGAACGACCTGATCCGCACCTACCACAGCAATGACGCCACGATTCAGCGGTTGGCCACCCAGGAATGGCAGCAGTGCTTGACAATTGGCGCCCAGAACGGCTGGCGAAATGCGCAGGCCAGCGTATTGGCTCCGACTGGCACCATTGGATTTATGATGGATTGCGACACTACTGGTGTCGAGCCGGATCTGGCGCTGGTGAAATTCAAGAAACTGGTCGGCGGTGGCTCCATGCAGATCGTCAACCAGACAGTTCCGCGGGCGCTCACCACCCTGGGCTATCAGCAGGAGCAGATCGAGGCGATCGTTGAGTACATCGCCGAGCACGGCCATGTGATCGACGCGCCCGGACTGCGGCAGGAGCACTACGAGGTGTTCGACTGCGCGATGGGCGAGCGGTCGATCGCGCCGACGGGCCACGTGCGGATGATGGCCGCGATTCAGCCGTTCGTGTCCGGGTCGATTTCCAAGACCGTCAACATGCCGGAGTCGGCGACGATCAAGGAAATCGAGGAGATCTACTTCCAGGGCTGGAAGCTCGGTCTCAAGGCGCTGGCGATCTACCGGGACAACTGCAAGGTCGGCCAGCCGCTGAGCAACGCCAGGCACAAGACAGCGACCGCCGAGCCGGAGACCGTGGTCGAATACCGGCCGGTGCGCAAGCGGATGCCGAAGAAGCGCCCGAGCCAGACGGTGTCGTTCACGGTGGGCGGCGCGGAGGGCTACCTGCACGCCGGCTCATACCCCGATGACGGCCTCGGCGAGATCTTCGTCAAGCTGGGCAAGCAGGGCTCCACGCTGGCCGGTGTGATGGACGCGTTCTCGTTGTCCATCTCAGTGGGTCTGCAGTACGGCATTCCGCTGGAGTTCTACGCGTCGAAGTTCATGAACCTGCGCTTCGAGCCGGCCGGAATGACCGACGACCCGGACGTGCGGATCGCCACCAGCGTGCTGGACTATCTGTTCCGTCGGCTGGCGCTGGACTATCTGCCCTACGAGAAGCGCGCCGAGTTGGGCATTTTCACCGCCGACGAGCGGTCGGCGCAGGTCAACGGTGACTACTCGGCGCCGGTCGATGTCGATTTGGAAGGCCTACGCACCTCGGTCGAGGCCAATCCACGCCCGGTCGCGGCGGTGGAAGGCGCCAAGTCCGACGTGCCCGAGGACGTGGCCCGAGAGGTCGGCAGTTCCACCGAGCTGATCGAACTGCAGTTGGGCAAGGCCGCCGATGCGCCGCTGTGCATGACCTGCGGGACGAAGATGCGGCCGGCTGGATCGTGCTACGTCTGCGAAGGCTGCGGATCGACTTCGGGCTGTAGCTGACAGTGGGCCGTGTCGCGTTCGACGCAACATTGAGCAGGGTGTGCGCAAGCGGATAACGAGCACGTCAGAGTGGGGGCCGGACGGCCGGCCCCCACTCGGCGATAGCTCATCGACGTGCGGCGTGTGACTGCCATGCACCAGCCCCGAGTTCGCCTGTTCCCGTAGGGCTGGCCGTCGCTCACGGTGCGGTGAGCTGCCGGAGGAACCACCGCGTCAGGATCTCGTCGACCGCCTGGGCCGTGGGCAGTTGCGGGGCCGGTTCCAGGCCTGGCTCGTCGGCCAGCGGGTGCGGCAAGTCCGGCACGATCGTCAGCTCGACCTCGGCCGGGCGTGCGTACCGCTGACGTAGTGCGTCGACCAGGGCAGTTGCGTCCGTCCGCAGCCCCGGATGGTCCAACTCGCCGCTGACAAGCAGCAACGGCGGTTGTGCTGTAACGCCTTCGGTCACGCGGGCGACGAAGTCCATTTCGTCGGCGGTCTTGCTGGCCTCGGCGGTCCAGCGGTACGCCTGCCCAGACTCGGCCTCGATGAGCTCAACAACGGACCGCATCCGTACAGCCGGGTTGACGAGTGCGATCGCCCTGATCGGAATCCGCCCCGTCGTCAGCACCTCCAGCGCCACGGCTCCGCCGAGCGAGCCGCCGAGGACACCGACCGGCCCGCCGTCGACCGGCAGCTGATCGCGCAGCGCTGCCAGCGCGGCCGGGAATTCATCGGCGGCCTGATAGACGAACGGGGCCAGATACGCCAGCAACGGGTCCTTGCGGATGAGTTCGATGACGGCGTCGACGCGGCCATCGACCATCCGCGCACCGCACATCGGCATGCCCAGGTGTACCCGCCAGGCGGGCACCGGGGTCATGGGCAGTGCGGCCGCGAAGGCCGCGTCCGTGCGGGGCGCGTCCAGCATGTGCCACGTCACGATCAATGGCGACGGGCCGTCGGTGGCGCCGGTCGGTGGGAGCGCCGTGAACGGGACGCCCGCCGCGGTCCCAGTGATCGTTTCCATGCGTCTCCCTACGGTTTCGTGGCCTGTCAACCCACCGTAGGCAGCTGGACGGGGCGGCGGATCTCCTTTCCGCCAAGGGCGAAACGGTCCTGTCCGTGATCGCCGTAGCTACCAGCGGTGCGGCGGCGCTTGCCGCCTGCCCGTGCGAGCATGACGCGTGCCCATTCCGTCCGAACTGGTCACGGTCAGCCCGGGTCATCGGCTGGCCGTTCGCCGCGCCGGCCACGGCGGCGTGCCCCTGCTGCTGGTGCACGGCTTTCCGTGCACCAGCCTCATCTGGTCGCGCAACATCGAGCCGCTGGCCGAAGCCGGCTTCGACGTCGTGGCAGCGGATCTGCGTGGCTACGGCGAATCGGACTTCGCCCCCGACGGCTGCTACGACCCGGCCGCGTTCAGCGCGGACCTGACCGGGCTGCTCGACGCATTCGGTTGGCGCGAGACGGTCGTCGCCGGCCATGATCTCGGCGCGGTGGTGGCCATTGACCTGGCCAACCGCCATCCCCAGCGGGTCAGTCGGTTGGTGTTGTTCAACCACCCGCCGCCGTCGCTTCCCGAGGACTACGCGAACGCCGGAATTCCCGCCACCGCGCCGAATCCCGCGGTGTTCGGCTACGTCACCCGCCAGGGCGCGCACGCTCACGAACTCGTTGCCGAGTTGGACACTCCCGACCGGCGACATCGCTACATCGCCGAGTTCTACGGCCACCGCCTCTGGTGCCCGCCGGGCGCCTTCACCGCGGCCGACCTGGCCGAGCTCATCGAGCCCTACACCAACGTCGATCGGCTGCGCGCCTCGTTCGCCGACTACGAAGTCGTGCTGGGTCGTCGGCCGGCGTCGGCGCCGGACCTGCACGATCGTCAGGTCCAGCAGCCGGTTCTGGTCCTCATCGGCCCGGACGACGTCACCCTCGCCGACCATCTGGCGCGGCGGTGCGCGGTGGCCTACCCGCACGTCGTCGGCCCGTATCTGGTCCCCGACGCCGGCCACTATCTCCAGTGGGAACAGCCGAGGATGGCCAACCAAACGATCCGGTGGTTCTGCGGAGACCTGCTCGTGCGGTGAAAAGTTAGCCTGGAGTTGTTCCGTGTTCCGCGTGTGCGAGCAGCGCCGACCGAGTAGGTTGACGCACTGGCTCAAGGGAAGGCGAGAGGTCGGTAGCTGGTGGTGGGCGATCCGTCCGTCGTGGGCAGTGTCGGCGTACTCACCGTCGCGACGCGCGGCTCGGCTGGCGCCGGCGAGGTGCTGGTCAAGATCCGCGGCGGGTCGGAGACCTATCTCGCCTGGTCCGAGGAGCCGCTGGCCAAGGGGAGCACAGTGCTGATCGTCGAGTCACGGGGGAGCAGGACGGTCGGCGTCGTGGCATGGTTCGGTCCCCCCACCGTGGACACCCAGGTTTCGTATTAGGAGACAACGATGTTCGGCTACCACGTTCCCGCGCCCGACCAGGCGATGTTGATTTCCGGAGGGCACCGTGGTCGCGGTGGCACCCCGTTCCGGGTGGTCACCGGCCACGGTGCGTTCGTCCTGCCGATGTTCCGCAAGGTCCGCTACCTGACCCTGTCCATGTGCGAGGCCGAGGTCGCCGAGGCCTGTGTGACCCGGCAGGGCATCGCGTTGAACGTGCGCGCGGTCATCGCGTTCAAGGTCGGCAATGACGAGGAGAGCATCGTCAACGCCGCGCAGCGGTTCCTGTCCGATCAGGACCAGATGTCGATCCTCACTGGACGGATCTTCGCCGGCCACCTGCGCTCGATCGTCGGTTCGATGACCGTCGAGGACATTGTCACCGAACGGCAGAAGCTGGCCAGTGAGGTTCTTGACGGCTCCAAGGAGGAGATGGCCAAGATCGGCCTCACCGTCGACTCGCTGCAGATCCAGTCCATTGACGACATGAAGCTCGGTTACATCGCCGCGATGGCCGCGCCGCACAACGCTGCCATCCAGCGCCAGGCCCAGATCGCCCAGGCGCAGGCGAACCAGCAGTCCGCCCAGGCCGAGCAGGAGTCTCAGCGGAACCAGGCCGAATACGCCCGGCAGACAGCGATCGTGCAGGCGCAGTACAAGGCCGAGGTCGACCGGGCCCAGGCCGAGGCCTCGCAGGCCGGTCCGCTGGCTCAGGCACAGTCGACCCGTGAGGTCATCGCCATGCAGACCGAGCTTGCCCAACGCCAGGCGGAACTGCGGCAGCAGCAGTTGGTCGCCGAGGTCGTCAAGCCGGCTGAGGCCGACGCCGAGCGGGTGCGGGTGCTGGCGCAGGCCGACGCCGAGAAGATGCGCATTCAGGCCGAGGCGGCCGCCTCGAACAACCGGGTCGCCCTGGACCGGATGATCATCGACCAGCTTCCGCAGATCGTCCGGGAAGCGGCGCAGGGCCTGGCCGGCGCCAACGTCAACATTCTCAATGGCAGCGACGGTCTCGGTGAGGTCGCGGCCGGCCTGGTCAGCCAGGGCATGGCGATCCTCGATTCGGTCAAGAAGGGCCTCAACTCCTCGGACGCGAACGTCGAGGAGCCCAAGCCCGACTCGGCCAACGCCCGCCCCCCGCGCGGGGAGATCACCGGCCGCTGACCGGGCCGTCACCCCCAGCCGAAAGCGTCTGCCACAGGAACTCGAAGACCAGCGCCCACTTCTCGGCCAGCTGCGCGTTGTCGCTGGCCGCGCCGTGGCCGCCTTCGACGTTCTCGTGGTACCACACGTCCTGACCCTGTGCACGCATCCGGGCCGCCATCTTGCGGGCGTGCCCGGGATGCACCCGATCGTCCCGAGTGGACGTGATGAACAGGGTCGGCGGATACCGCACGCCACTGTGGACACTCGCGACATTGTGGTACGGCGAGAACGGTTTCAGATACGCCCAGGTCGCCTCGTCCCGCGGATCGCCGTACTCGGCCATCCAGGACGCGCCGGCGAGCAGTTCGGGGTAGCGCCGCATGTCCAGCAGCGGCACCTGACAGACGACCGCGCCGAAGCGTTCCGGATGACGGGTCAGCATGACGCCCATCAGCAGGCCGCCGTTGCTGCCGCCCTGGATGCCCAGTTGAGGCACGGTCGTGATGCCCCGGTCGACCAGGTCGGTGGCGACGGCCACGAAGTCCTCGTAGACCTTGTGCCGGTTGACCTTGATCACCGACTGGTGCCAGTCCGGTCCGTACTCGCCGCCGCCGCGAATATTGGCCACCACATAGGTACCGCCGCGGGCCAGCCAACCCCGGCCGATGGTGCCGCTGTAGCCCGGCGTCAGCGATATCTCGAAGCCGCCGTAGCCGGTGAGCAGGGTGGGAGCCGGCTCGGTCGCCGGATCGCCGACGACGAAGTACGGAATCCTGGTGCCATCCGCCGAGGTGGCGAACAGTTGGCGGACGGCCAGGCCGTCCGCCGCGAAGAACACCGGGGCCTGGCGCAGCGTCTCGGCGTCCTCGCCGATATGCCCGTAGCGCAGCGTCGCCGGCTGGGTGTAGCCGCTGGACGCCAGAAAGTACTCGTCGCTGGCGTCCGGATCGGTGTCCACGATGTCGGTGTGCGCCAGCTCCGGCACGCCCGCCAGCGGCTCGGTCCGCCAGCCGTCCGGGCCGGGCGTGAGCACCAGCAGCCGGCTTCGCACATCGGCCAACACATGCAGCAGCAAGTGCTTGCGCGTCCAGGAGAAGTAGCTCAGCGAGGTGTGCGCGTCCGGGGTGAACAGCACGTCGTGCCGACGATCGCCGCGCAGATAGTCGGCGAACCGGAACGCGAGCAACACGCCGGCCGGATGGGTCACGCCGGCGACAGTCCACGGCGAGCGCGGCGTGACCAGCAGCCATTCTCGGTGCGCGCTCAACTCGGCATCCTCGGGCACATCGACGCGCACCAGCCCGCTGTCCTCGGTGCGAAGATAGCGTTCGCTGCGGTAGAAATCGATGCTCCGGCCGACGAAATCGCGTTCATACCCTTCGGTCGGGTCGTGGTACGCGTAGCTCGAAACGTCGTCAGGCTTCCCTTCGAAGATGGTTTCCGCGTCATCGACAGGGGTTCCCCGGCGCCATTCCTTGACAATGCGCGGATAGCCGGATGACGTCAGTGAACCTGGCCCGAAATCGGTGCCGACGTAGATTCGGTCGATATCGATCCAACCGACCTGGCTCTTGGCTTCCGGCAGGCTGAAACCGCCGTCCACGAAACGGCGATCCACCAGGTCGAACTCCCGAACGACGGTGGCGTCCGCGCCGCCCCGGGACAGCTCGACCAGCGCCCGGCGGCAGTCCGGGCGCAGCACTCTGGCGCCTTCCCACACCCAGTTCTCGTCCTCGGCGGTAGCGAGCGTGTCGATATCCAGCAACAGCTGCCAATCCGGCCGAGACTTTCGATATTCGTCCAGCGTGGTGCGCCGCCACCGGCCCCGCGGATGTTCGGCGTCTCGCCAGAAATTGTAGAGATAGTCGCCGCGCCGGGTCACATAGGGAATTCGATCGTCGGCGTCGAGCACCGCGCGGATTTCCGCGCGCAGCCGGTCGAACCGCGCCGTGCCGAGCCGACTGACCGTCTCCGCGTTGCGATCCCGCACCCAGCCCAGCGCGGTGTCCCCGGTGACATCCTCCAACCAGCGGAACGGATCGTCGTCCGCCGTGGCGTCCTCGTTGTCGCGGCTCTTGTTGTCGCCAGTGCCCGCTGTGCCGACATCGCCCACAGTGCTCATGACCCGAGTCTGCCGGTTCGCCGCCTCAGCCGTCGACCAGCCCGGTCCGGTACGCGTAGGCGACCGCCTGGGCGCGGTCGCGCAGACCGGCCTTGGCGAAGAGGTGGTTCACATGGGTCTTGACGGTCGCCTCGCTGACCACCAGCCGCCGGGCGATCTCGGTGTTGGACAGCCCGGCCGCGATCAGCCGCAGCACCTCGATCTCGCGGGTGGTCAGGCCCTCGGCCAACTCGTCGCCGCGCGCGGCGGGCCGCAGTCCCTGCGTCGCCACTTCGATCAATCGCTGCTGGACATGTCCGTCCAGGGTCGCCTGACCGGCCGCGGCGGCGTGCAGGGCCCGCGCGATGGATTCGGCGTCGGCGTCCTTGGTGAGAAAACCGCGGGCGCCGGCCTGCAACGCGGCCAGCACCGAGTCGTCGTCGGCGTAGGTGGTCAGCACGACAACGGCGGTGTCCGGGACCTCCTCGCGGATCTGCCGGGTGGCCGACACCCCGTCGCAGCGGGGCATCCGCAGGTCGATCAGCAACACGTCGGGCCGGTGCTCGGCGACCACCCGCAACGCGTCCACGCCGTCCTCGGCCGCACCGACGACTTCAATGCCGGGCAACAGACCGAGCAGCGTGACCAGGCCCTCGCGGACCACGGTCTGGTCATCGGCCACTACGACGCGGAGGGTTTCGCTCACGGTGTGGATACAACCAGACGGACCCGCCAACCGTCATCCACCGGTCCCACCGCCACCTCGGCGCCGATCAGCTCGGCCCGCTCCCGGATGCCGGCCAGCCCGAACCCGGCCGGTGTGCTGGGTGCGGTCGGCGCCAGAGGCTGGCCCGGCCGGTCGAGTACCACCAGTTCGACATCCGAATCGCGATAGCTCAGCTCGACCAGCACCGGTGCGCCGGGAGCGTGCTTGCGGGCGTTGCTCAGCGATTCCTGGGCGGTTCGGAACAGGGCCGTCTCAACCGGTTCGGGCAGTGCTCGTTCAGTTCCGCGCACGGTCAGCTCGGCTGCGGTGCCGGTAGCCAACCGGGCCTCGGCCACCAGATCGGCGATGGCGCGGCGCAGCGGCACCGGGTCCTCGCGCAGCGCGGTCACCGCCCGCCGAGCTTCGGCGAGGCCCTCGGCGGCCAGCCGCCGCGCTCGGTCGATCTGGTCCAGCGCGGTCGGGCTGGCGTTCTCCTTCGCCAACATCAGCCGCGCCCCCTGCAAATTCAGCGACAGCGCGGACAGCGAATGCGCGAGCACGTCGTGGATCTCCCGGGCGATCCGGGTCCGTTCGGCCAGCGCCGCCGCCCGCGCGTGTTCCTCGCGCGCCGCCTGTTCCCTGGCCAGCGCCAGTTCCACCTGTTCCAGCCGGATCTCGCGATCCCGCCGGACGATTCCGCCCATGGCCAGGGCCAGCATGATCGCCAGCGCGGCGAGCATCCCGACCCAGTCGGTGTGGGTGGCGGTCAACAGCGCGATGATGGACAGCCCGGCCGCGGCGATCACGATCGCCGCAGCCCTCGGCGGATAGCGTCGGGCAGCCATGCCGGCGGCGATGTAGGGCACCGCGATGACCCAGCTCTGCACGGCCGCGATGCCCAGCAGCGCGGTGCAGGCGCAGACCGTCACCAGACTCGCCGGCGCCAACCAACCGCGCGATCTCGGCCGGGTGATCAACACGGTGCTGGCGGCGATGGTGAGGATCGCCAGTGCACACACCATGCCGAAGCCGCCGGTAATCGAGTAGGTGCCCCGATACGTGCCGAGAATGCCGATCGCCATCGCGATCGGAACGAAGTCACCCCACCGCCTGATGACGAAGATCTCGTCCAGCACCCGTTGCGCGCGACTTGACCGCCGACCGGTCGGCAACCGCGCGCGGTTGTCCGCGGGCACGTCCTCGTGCGGCACGCCTGATGGGGCGCGTCCGCTCGGTCCTGTCGTCGCGGCCACTCTTCCCGAGTCCTCAGTGTCGATTATGTCGATGGCGTCGATGATCTCAGCGATCTCAGCGATGTCGGCGGGTTCCGTATTCGCAAGCATGCGCCATCCGTGCCCCGGTGTCATCGACCCTCGGGTGGTTCCTCGGCTCCAACCCGGGCTTGAGGGGACGCATCATACCGGGTGGCCCCCAGAAGCCGGTTGAGTTGTCCACAACGGACGAAACTATCCACAGGGGAGGCAGGAGGTTCGGACAATCCTTTGACAGTCGGCGATCGTGGAGGCATGACAACTCCAACGCACACCGACGTCACCATCACAGCACCCGGCGATCTGGTCGCCGCCTTGCCCTATCTACTCGGCTTCCATCCGGTCGACTCGCTGATCGTGCTGGGCCAGCGCGGCACCGGCACGGAGCTCGGCCTCGCACTGCGGGTGGACCTGCCACCACCGCCCGGTCGAGCCAGCGAAGTCGCCGAGCAACTGGTCGTCCCGCTGGTCCAGCAGTCCACCGGCGCCGTCACCCTGATCGCGATCGGCCACGGCGATCTCACCGCGGGCCGGGACGACGATCCGCCGTACCGGGACGTGCTCGACACGTTCACCGCCGTGTTCACCGAAGCCGGCCTGCCGGTGGCGCACCGGCTGTGGTCGCCGGCGACGGCCGAAGGCGCCCGCTGGCGATGCTATGACGAGCCGGGCTGTGACGGCGTCACACCGGACCCGGCCAGCACGCCCATGGCCGCCGCCGCGGTCGTGGCGGGCGCGGTGACCTACCAGCGCCGGGAGGACATCGCGGCCACCCTCACCCCGGATGACGACGAGACCCTGGCCCGGCGAGCCGTGTTGCTCCGCCGCGCCAGCGAGACCACCGAGCCAGGCAGCGAGTCCGGCAGCGAGTCCGGCGCCGAGCACTGGACCCGTTCGGCGCAGCGTTTCGCCACGGTGCTGGCGGCGGTCAGCCGCGCCGGCTGCCGGCTCAAAGTCGAGCTGACCGACGAGGACGTCGTCGCCCTGATCGGCGCGCTGTCCGACCGCTATGTGCGGGAGGCGTGCCTGCGGTTCGACGATCTTGAAGACGAAGCCGCGGCGCAACGGCTGTGGACGGCGCTGGTTCGCGCCACCCCAGCGCCGGAGCGAGCCGATCCGGCCTGCCTGCTCGCGATCACCGCGTACCTCCGTGGCAACGGCGTGCTCGCCGGTCTGGCGTTGGACGTCGCCGAGAAGGCGCACCCAGGGCACGTGCTGGCGATGTTGTTGCGCAGTGCCCTGGTCACCGGTATGCCGCCGGAACAACTCGAGGAAGTCACCATCCGCGCGGCCAAGGCCGCCCGGCCACTGTTCGCCGAGGAGCCCCGATGATCACCAACCAGATCCCGCGTGCCGGGCTGTCAGGAACCCGCTCGGGCCTGGGTGAAGTCCCAGGCGTCGCGCACGATGCCCGCCAGGTCCGCGCGCAGTGGCTGCCATCCCAGCTCGCGCTGGGCCCGCTCACTGGAGGCGACCAGCACGGCCGGGTCGCCGGCTCGGCGGTCCGCCACCAGGGCCGGAATGTCGTGCCCGGTCACCACCCGGCAGGTGTCGATCACCTGCCGCACCGAGAAACCCGTGCCGTTGCCCAGGTTGTAGATCCGGTGCGCGTTCGGCGTGGCGTGCCGCAGAGCCAGCAGATGGGCGTCGGCCAGGTCGGTGACGTGGATGTAGTCCCGGACGCAGGTGCCGTCGTCGGTCGGGTAGTCCTCGCCGTAGATCTGCACCTTGTCCCGCAGTCCCAGCGCCACCTGCAACACGATCGGGATCAGGTGCGTCTCGGTGGTGTGCCGCTCGCCGAACCGGCCGTGCGCGCCGGCCACGTTGAAGTAGCGCAGGCTGACCGCGGCCAGCCCATGCGCCGCCGCGTACGAGGTGATCGCGTGGTCGATGGCCAGTTTGGTGGCGCCGTAGGTGTTGGTTGGCCGGGTCGGGGAGGTCTCGGTGATCGGCACATCGTCGGGCTCGCCATAGGTGGCGGCGGTGGACGAGAAAACCAGCCGGGGCGTCTCGTGCCGGCGGATCGCGTCCAGCAGCCGCAGCGAGGTGACCGCGTTGCCCTGCCAGTATTTCGCCGGATCCGCCATCGACTCGCCGACCAGCGACTTGGCCGCGAAGTGCAGCACCCCGTCGAAGCCTTCGGCCAGCACCGAATCCGCCACCTCGGCGATGTCGCCGCGCACCAACCGGCAGCCCTCCGGCACCGCGTCGACGTGCCCGGTGGACAGGTCGTCGACCACCACCACTTCATGGCCGGCCTCCAGCAACCGGGCCGCGCACACGCTGCCGATGTATCCGGCGCCTCCGGTGACGAGCAGTTTCACCGCGTTCCTCGCCTTTCTCCGCTACTGGTCCCGACCGGCGCCGGCCGAGGGCCTCGCGACGAACATCCTGGGTTGGCCGAACGACCGCTCGGCGAACGCCGACGCTACCGCGCGCTCCACTGCCGGCCGGTCCTCGGTCGGCACCAGGCCGATGGCCGAGCCGCCGAACCCGCCGCCCACCATTCGCGCGCCCAGCGCGCCAGCCTCCAGCGCGGCCGCCACGGCGACATCCAACTCGGGGCAGGAGACCCGGTAGTCGTCGCGCAGGCTGGCGTGCGAGGCCGTCAGCAGCGGGCCGACGTCGGTCAGCTTGCCCAGCCTCAGCAGTTCGACGGTGTCCAGGACACGTCCGTTCTCGGTGACCACATGCCGTACCAGCGGCGCGAGCTCATCCGGTACCGCGCGTACCGCGGCGGCCAGCTCCTCGATGCCGATGTCGCGCAACGCCGGCACGCCCAACAGCGCGGCGGCCCGCTCGCAACCACGGCGGCGTTCCCCATACGCGGAGTCGGCCAGCGCGTGATGTGCTCTGGTGTCGATGACCAACACGTCAAGGCCCTCAGCGCCGGCGTCGAACGGCACCTGTTCGGACCGTCCGAACCGGACATCAAAGAAGAGCACATGCGCTGCGGTGCAACACATCGCGGCCATCTGGTCGAGCACTCCGCTGGGCACGCCGACGAAATCGTTCTCGGCGCGCTGCGCCCATCGGGCGATCTCCGCGCGCTGCCGGGCGTCCGGGCCGATCTCCCGTCCGGCCAGGCCGAGCAGCGCCAGCGCCACGGCGCATTCCAGGGCCGCCGACGAGGACAGCCCGGCGCCGGTGGGCACATCCCCGACGATCACCAGGTCCGCGCCGCCGTCGACACCGTGATCGCGCAGGACCCACGCCACGCCGGCCGGATAGCCGGCCCATCCGGTCAGCAGTCCCGGTTTCAGGTCGGCCACCGCGACCGGCGGCGCGGGCTGCTGCCGTCCGTCGTCGCCGATGGTCGTCACCTGGAGCGCGCCGTCCGTTCGGGGCAGGGCGGCGACGGCGGTCCGGTGCGGCAAAGCGAACGGCATCACGAAACCGTCGTTGTAGTCGGTGTGCTCGCCGATCAGGTTCACCCGGCCCGGCGCCGACCACACCCCGGCAGGCGCTTGGCCGTGCACCGCCTCGAACGCCCGAGCCGCGCCGGCGGCCACCGGAATACCAGTGGTATCAGTCAACTCCCACACTCATCCGAAATAGCGAGCTCCACAGCGGACGGGTCGCCGGGCATGTCGGCGACAGTGCTCGGTGACGCCGGGCCGCTACCGGCCGTGCACCAGTACGGCATGCGCCACCGAGGTCCGCAACCGGGCGGCGGACCCGCCCGAGCGCACCTCGACCAGCCCGCCGCCGTCAATCAGCGGCGCGACCTCGACGGTGCCTCCGGGCACCACCCCGGCGGCCTTGAGCTCGGTCATCAGCCCGGTGTCCAGCTGCACATGCTCGGCGATCCGACGGATCTCCACCTTGCCGCCGCCCCGCCGGGCCACCTCGTCCACCCGCACCAGGCCCGGCTCGGCCGGCGGAGCCGGATCGCCCTCGCCGAGCTTGTCCAGACCGGGAATCGGGTTGCCGTAGGGAGAAGTCGTCGGATGGCCGAGCAGCCGCACCAGCTTGCGTTCCACCGCCTCGCTCATCACGTGCTCCCAGCGGCAGGCCTCGCTGTGCACCTGCTCCCATTCCAGGCCGATCACGTCGACCAGCAGGCGCTCGGCGAGGCGGTGCTTGCGCATCACCGCGATGGCCACGGAACGGCCGTGGTCGGTCAGCTCCAGGTGGCGATCGTCGGCGACGATCAGCAGCCCGTCCCGCTCCATCCGGGCCACCGTCTGGCTCACGGTCGGGCCGCTTTGGCCAAGCCGCTCGGCGATGCGGGCGCGCAACGGCACGACACCCTCTTCCTCCAGCTCATAAATCGTGCGGAGGTACATCTCGGTGGTGTCGATGAGATCGTTCACGCGAATCCCTTCTCCGATCGCCATGGTAGTCGCCCGCACCGACACGGTATGTGGGTCTGCGGCAGGTCCAGGCAAGATATCGCCTGTGCGACCGTTGTTGAGCGCTGCCGAGCTGGCCCAGTTGATGTCCCTCGACGTTCCGCCCGTTCTGCTGGACGTCCGATGGCGGTTGGGTGGTCCGCCCGGCCGGGCGGAATATCAGCGCGGGCATCTCCCGAATGCCGTCTTCGTGGATCTGGACACCGAACTCGCCGGTCCGCCCGGCGCTGGTGGACGGCATCCCCTACCCGCGCCCGCGGCCCTCCAGCGCACCCTGCGCGCGGCCGGAGTCCGCGCCGGCGTGCCGGTGGTGGCCTATGACGCCGGGGACGGCTCGGTGGCGGCTCGGGCGTGGTGGCTGCTGCGCTGGGCCGGGCACACCGAGGCCGCGGTGCTGGACGGCGGATACCAGGCATGGTCGGCGGAGGGCCGTCCGGTCAGCCGGGACGAGCCCCGTCCCACGCCCGGCGACATCGAGGTGTCGGACGACATCGTGACACGCGGCGGAATGCCGGTGCTCGACGCCGACGGCGCCGCCGCGCTGGCCGAGACCGGGGTACTGCTCGACGCCAGGGCGCCGGAGCGGTTCCGCGGTGATGTCGAGCCGGTCGACCCACGGGCCGGGCACATCCCCGGCGCCCGCAACGCGCCGTTCGCCGGACATCTCGGCGCCGACGGGCGCTGGCGGCCGGCGGAAGAGCTGGCCGACCGGTTCCGTGCCATCGGGGTTGGGACGGGTGAGCCGGTGGGCGTCTACTGCGGCTCCGGTGTGACGGCATCCTCGGTCGTGCTCGCCCTTGAGGTGGCCGGCATCACCAGTGTCGCCGAGCCGGCGGCCCTGTACGCCGGTTCCTGGTCACACTGGTGCACGGATTCGGATCGCCCTTTCGCTACTGGTGAGTAATAGACGCTACGAGCCCGGCGTTGCGCAACGGACACGAGTTAGGGTCGTTGGCATGGGCGTGTCGGCGCAGGTGGTGTGGGATGAGGCGTTGCTCAAATACGACATGGGCGACGATCACCCGCTGAAGCCTGTCCGGCTGGCGCTGACGATCCAGCTGGCATCGGCACTGGGCGTGTTGGACGGCGTGCGGACACTGGCCCCGGATCCGGCCTCCGACGAGCTGATCGAGCGCATCCACGACGCCGACTACCTGGCGGCGGTCCGGGCCGCCGGTGACGAGGGCGCCTGGGAACCGGGCCACGGCCTGGGCACCCCGGACAACCCGATCTTCCCCGGCATGCACGAGGCGTCCGCCCGAGTCGTCGGCGGCTCCGTGCTGGCCGCCGACCAGATCGTCACCGGGGCCGCGGACCGGGCGGTCAGCATCGCCGGCGGACTGCACCACGCCATGCCCAACCACGCCGCCGGGTTCTGCGTCTACAACGACTGCGCGGTGGCCATCTCCTGGCTGCTCGATCATGGCGTCGACCGGGTGGCCTACCTGGACGTGGACGTGCACCACGGCGACGGGGTGCAGGCCGCCTTCTACGGCGACCCGAGGGTGCTGACCATCTCGTTGCACCAGCACCCCCGAACACTGTGGCCCGGCACCGGATTCCCGCGTGAGGTGGGCGCCCCGGGCGCCGAGGGCAGTGCGGTGAACCTGCCGCTGCTGCCCGGCACGACCGACAGCCAGTGGCTGCGCGCGTTCCACGCCGTGGTGCCCTCGCTGCTGGCCGGGTTCCGGCCGCAGGTGCTGGTCACCCAGTGCGGTGCGGACAGTCACCGCACCGACCCGCTGGCCGACCTGTCGCTGTCCGTGGACGGCCACCGGGCCACCTACCGGGTGCTCCGCGAACTGGCGCTGAACTATGCCGGCGGCAAATGGCTGGCGTTCGGCGGTGGCGGCTATGACCTGGTCCGAGTGGTGCCGCGATCCTGGACGCACCTGCTGGCCACCGTGCTCGACCGCGACATCGACCCGAACACCCCGCTGCCCGCCGACTGGATCGCCTTGGCGGCCAGGATCGCGCCGAACGTGCCGCTGCCGACGTCGATGTCCGACGGCGTGGACACCGCCTTCCAGCCGTGGGGCGGCGAGGCTGTGGAGCCGGTCGACATCGGCATCATGGACACCCGCCGGGCCGTCTTCCCGTTGCACGGCCTCGACCCCGACGACCCCAGAGACTAACCGCAGGGGAGACGCACGTGTCCGAAATGGACGGAAGCGCCGACGGAACCGCGGACAGAAACACCGCGGCCGGCAGAACCCAGGACCACCGAACCCAGGACGCTGTGAGCGACGCTGTGAGCGACAGTGTGAGCGACCCTGTGAATGCCGCTGGGCCGGACTCGTGGGACCCCTACAGCTATCCCCGGCACTGGGAAGCCGATGTCGTGCTCGCCGACGGCGGCACCGTCCACCTGCGCCCCATCACCCCGGACGACGCCGACCGGATCGTCGGTCTGCACGGCCGGATGTCCGACCGGACCCGCTACTTCCGTTATTTCGCACCGTATCCGCGCATCCCGGAGCGGGATCTCAAGCGGTTCAGCGTGGTCGACCACCATGGCCGGGTCGCGCTGGGCGCCTTCCTCGGGGACGATCTGATCGCGGTCGGCCGCTACGAACGGCTGGGCGACACCGATTCCGCCGAGGTCGCCTTCGTGGTCGAGGACGCCCACCAGGGCCGCGGGCTGGGCTCGATCCTGCTGGAGCATCTCGCCGCGGCGGCCGGCGAGCGCGGCCTGACCAGGTTCGTGGCCGAGGTGCTCGCGGACAACAGCCAGATGGTCCGGGTGTTCCGGGACGCCGGCTACCGGGTCAGCCGCGAACTGGAGGCCGGCGTGCTGCACCTTGAGTTCGCCGTCGACCCCACCGAGGAATCCGTCGCGGTGTCCCGGTCCCGCGAGCAGGCGGCCGAGGCCCGCAGCATGCACAACCTGCTGCGCCCGCGCTCCGTCGCGGTGATCGGCGCGTCCACCGATCCCAGCAAGATCGGTTACGCGGTGCTCACCAACCTGCTCACCGCCGACTTCGCCGGCCCGGTCTACCCGGTCAACTCGGAACACCGGTCGGTTCGCGGGGTGCGCGCCTACCCGTCCGTGCTGGACATCCCCGACCCGGTCGACCTGGCCGTGGTCGCCGTCCCGGCGTCCGGAGTGGACGAGGTGATGGATGGCTGTCTGGCCAAGGGAGTCACCACCCTGGTGGTGTTGTCCAGCGGGTTCGCCGACGTCGGCCCGGACGGGCGCAGCGCCGAACGCCGGCTGGTCACCGAGGCCCGCGCGCACGGCATGCGGGTGGTCGGGCCGAACGCGCTGGGCGTGGTCAACAACGATCCGGCGGTGCGGCTCAACGCCACCCTGGCGCCGCGGCTGCCCGGCGCCGGCCGGATCGGCTTCTTTTGCCAGTCCGGCGCGCTGGGGATCGGCATCCTGGCCGACGCGGCCGCTCGCGGCCTGGGTCTGTCCACCTTCGTGTCGGCCGGCAACCGGGCCGACGTGTCCGGCAACGACCTGTTGCAGTACTGGCAGACCGACCCGTCGACCCAGGTTGTGTTGCTGTATCTGGAATCCTTCGGCAATCCGCGCAAGTTCGCCCGGCTGGCCCGCCGGCTCGCCCGGCACAAGCCGATCGTGGCGGTGAAATCCGGCCGGCACGCGATGCGTCCGGGGTTGGCCGCGACCTCGGTGCCGATCGATGAGGCGAGCGTGCAGGCGCTGTTCGAGCAGTCCGGCGTGATCCGCGTCGAGTCACTGGCGCAACTGTTCGACACCGCGCTGCTGCTGGCCAACCAGCCGCTGCCGGCCGGCGAGCGGATCGCGGTGGTGGGCAACTCCACCGCGATCGGGATGCTGGCCGCCGACACGGTGCTGGCGTCTGGGCTTCAGCTGGCGTTCGATCCGGTCGACACCGGATCCCAGGCGTCGCCGGAACAGTTCGGTGCGGCGGTGCGGGAAACCTTGCGGCGCAACGATGTGGACGCCGTGGTCATCGTGTTCGTGCCGCCGCTGGTGGTGCCCGGCACGGCCTATGCGCGAACCCTGCGCGAGGTCGTCGCCGAGTTCGCCACGAACGAAAACGCTGCCGCCAAGCCGATTGTGTCCACCTTCCTCGCGGTTGAGGGCGTGCCCGACGAGTTGGCCGTGCCCGGCCCGGCTGGCGCTCCCGGCTACGGCTCGGTGCCGTCCTATCCCAGCCCGGAGCGGGCAGTGCTGGCGCTGGCCAGGGCGGTCCGCTACGCGCGCTGGCGTTCGACGCCGATGGGCGAGTTGGTCCGGCCGGCGGGCATCGAACTGGATCGGGCCCGGCGGGTGATCGCCTCGGTTCAGCCGGACA
>DASZLR010000285.1:0-3444 GCA_035552275.1 Pseudonocardiaceae bacterium
CAGCCCGGCGGTGGCGTAGGGGATGCCGCCGTAGCGGGCGGACGGCGACTCGGCGAGGTCGTAGGCGAGCAACTGGTAGAGGCCACTGGCCGTGGTGTCCATCGGGTAGCTGTTCGTCGGCAGCCCGCCGAGGACCGGCGAGTTCGACTGCGGCATCGAGGAGTTGGCCGCGCCGCCGGACGAGCCACCGCCCGGTCCGGACGCCTGGGCCGGGCCACCGGAGCCAGGGCCGCTCTGGCTGGCGCCGCCACCCGACCCGCCGGCACCGGACGCGCCGGTCAGTCCGCCGACCACCTGCTGTGCGCCGGAGGCCACAGCCGCCGCACCGCTCTGGACCGTGCCGGCCGCCGCGTTGATCCCGTCCATCCCGATTTGACACGCGGACGTCAGCGCCGACTGCACGCCGCCGGTCAACGTACTGAGGATCGGGCCGAGCAACGGGAGCTGAAGCTTGCTGACTTGGGCATTCACCGCGCTGGCAATCTGGCCGCCGGTGATCGTGCCGGTACCGGTGGGCAGCGCACCGAGCGGAATCGGCGGCAGCGCGGCGAATTCTCCCGTGAGTGTCGACCCGAGCACAGGGCCGAGCAGACCGACTACTGCGGACGGGGCCAGCTCGACCGGGGTGCCGGGAGCGCCCTGCACGCTGGTGTTGCAACTGCCCAGCACGATCGGTGTGGCGGCACTGGCGGAGGGGCCGATGAGCACGCCGACGCCAGCAAGCGCAGCCGTCGCCGTGGCGGCGATGGTGAACCGCGCCCAACGCGCCCGCATACGTACCTCCCTCGCCGGCCGCCGATGGCCTCAGGTTGCCTCCGTCGATAAAACGACGATAACCCCGTTTGGTGACGCCAACGGCGACGGAAACGGCTACGGAAGTGCGCGTCGGTGGCAGCGGCTACCCTGCCGTCATGCGTATCGGTGCCCATGTCCGCGACGACGATCCACTCGCGGCGGCGGCCGAGCGAGGCGCCGACGTCGTGCAGTTCTTCCTGTCCGATCCGCAGGCCTGGAAGTCGCCGACCCGGCACCCGAGGTTCGACGCGATCACCGAGGCGATCGCGGGCGGCCTGCAAGCCTTCATCCACTCGCCGTATCGGATCAATGTCGCGTCGACCAACAATCGCATCCGGATTCCCAGCCGCAAGCTGCTGACCGAGCACGCCGTCGCCGCCGCGGAGATCGGCGCAAGCGGGCTGATCGTGCACGGCGGTCACGTCGACCGGGCGGACGACCCGGCGGTGGGGCTCGCCAACTGGCGCAAGCTGTTCGAGCGGCAGGCCGCCGAGGGCGGTTTCCCGCTGCCGGTCCTGGTGGAGAACACGGCCGGCGGCGACAACGCGATGGCCCGGAGCTGGGACATGCTGGCCCGGCTGTGGGAGCGGATCGGCGAGTTCGGCGCCGGGTTCTGCCTGGACACCTGCCACGCCTTCGCGGCCGGCGAGGACTTGGCGGACGTGGTCGACCGGGCCAAGGCGATCACCGGCCGGATCGACCTGGTGCACCTCAACAACTCCCGGGACGAGTTCGGCTCGGCCCGGGACCGGCACGCCAACATCAAGTCCGGCATGATCCCGCCCGAGGCCCTGGTCGCGGTGGTCGCCGCCGCCGATGCCCCGGTGGTGGTCGAGACGCCGGTCGAGGGCCAGGCCGAGGACATCGCGCTGTTGCGTGCGGCGCTGAGCTGATCGGCGCTGTCACACCGCGGACGTCACACTGCCGGCATCACACCGGGGCGGGCTCCGGTTGCTCCGCGGGCTCTATTTGACGTGCCGCGCCCAGCGTGAACCGATCCGGTGCGCCGTCGAGGAATCCGCCGGTCGGGTCGTCGTCGCCGGCCAGCCGGACGAGGTCGGCCGCCGGCCGGTAGATCTCCCGGATGACCAGCACGCCCAGCCCGATGACGGCCAGGTCGCGGATGATCACCGCGCCCAGGAACCACCCCTGCGGCAGACCCCGGTCATCCAGATGTTGCGCCAGCAGGGTCTGTTCCAGGAAGAACGCCATTCGGGGGAACCAGACCAGCGCGTCCAGCACCATCCAGGTCAGCAGCAGTTTCCAGCGGGGGATGGCGAGCACCGCCAGCGGCACCAGCCACAGCGAGTACTGCGGTGACCACACCTTGTTGATCAGCAGGAAAGCCGCGATCAGTAGGAAACACAGCTGGGCCAGGCGTGGTCGTCGTGGCGCGGACAGGGCGATCCAGGCGATGCCGGCGCAGGCCAGCAGGAACAGGACCGCCGTCACCGCGTTGAGCACGGTCGGCGGCTGGTTCGGGGCGATGTTGGGATCGAACCCGGCCCAACCGGTGAAGTAGGACAGCGCGCTGTAGATCGAGTCGGAGTCCGGGCCGCGCAGGGTGTTCAGCTGGAAGAACTCCCACCAGCCATGCGGATATCGCAGCGCGAACGGCAGATTCAGGGCGGCCCAGGCCGCGACCGCGGCACCGGCAGCTTGCCAACCCTGGCGCAATTTGCCGGCGCGCCAGCACAACAGCAGCAGTGGCAGCAACAGGAACGCCGGATAGAACTTGATCGACGCGCCCACTCCGATCAGGATGCCGGCCAGCACCGGTTTGCGCCGGGACCAGGCCAGCAGCGCGGCCGCGGTGGCGGCGGTGGCGAGCGCGTCGAAGTTGGTGAACGCCTGCACGACCACCAGCGGGGACGCGGCGACGAGCACCACGTCCCATGGTCGTCGGCGGGCCGTTCGGGTCGTCGCCCAGACGGTGATCACCCAGGCCAGGCCCAGGAACAGTGCGGTGATGTCGAAGTACACCGCGACCGGTAGACCGGACGGCAGGAACCCGGTGATGTTCGCGACGTTGACCCAGCCGCGCGCCAGGGTGGCGTTGGCCCACTGGAACAGCCCGGTGAGGACCGGGTACTCCATGTACTGCTGCTGCCCGTTGACCTGGCCGGTGGACGTCTTGTAGGGGAAGGTGCCGGGCTGGTTCAGCCGCTCGGAGCTGAACAGCGGCACGACGTCGGAGTAGCAGAACGCGACGTACTGCCGGTTCGCCCGCCAGTCGAGTTGGGCGTGGCCCTGATCGTCGGTGTACTGCTGGATGCACGGGGCTTTGACCAACCAGCTGCACATCAGGGTGAACATCGCGATCAGCAGCAGCGCGCGCAGCGGCGTCCAGAACCAGTGCCGGCCGACCACCGCGTGCCGCCCCAGCGGACCGCCGATGATCTTGCTGGCCTGCTTGGCCATCGACTCGGTCCAGGTGGGGACCACTCGCTCGTCCGGCGCCAGCGTGTCCAGGTCGGAGCTGTCGGCACGTTCGTCGCCGACAACAGGGGTGTCGTCGGCGGCTGGATCTATGTCGGCAGCCCCATCGGCACCGTCGGCGACGGTCAGCCCGGCGGGCTCGGTCTCCTGCTTCTCGGACGAGGTGGCCACGCGCGGATGGTACGGGTAGCCATGTCAGCCCGAGGTAGG
>DASZLR010000286.1:0-5076 GCA_035552275.1 Pseudonocardiaceae bacterium
TGCACCGCGGTCCGTCCGGCGCGGGCGCGCTGAACACGCGGTTGCAGGAGGCACTGACCCCGGCCCGGCCGGATCTGCCGGAGCGCCGGTTCGGCGGCCGAGTGTTCCGGATCGGCGACAAGGTCACCCAGATCCGCAACAACTACGACAAGGGCCGCAACGGCGTGTTCAACGGCACGCTGGGTGTGGTGACCGCGCTGGACAACGAGGCGGCCAAGCTGACCGTGCGCACCGACGAGGACGAGGAAGTCGACTACGAGTTCGCCGAACTGGACGAGCTGGCGCACGCGTACGCGGTGACCATCCACCGCTCGCAGGGCAGCGAGTATCCCTGTGTCGTCATCCCGATCACCACCAGCTCGTGGATGATGTTGCAGCGCAACCTGTTGTACACGGCGGTGACGAGGGCGAAGCGGCTGGTGGTGCTGGTCGGCTCGAAGAAGGCGATCGGGCAGGCGGTGCGCACCGCGAGCACCGGCCGCCGGCACACCGCGCTGGACCACCGGCTGCGCGGTTGATGCGCTCCTGTCGCTGGTTCAGCCGCGCAGGACGGCTTCGATTTCCAGCAGGATCTGCACCTTGCTGCCGACGATCAGCTTGCCGTTGCCCAGCCGCGCGTCGAAGGAGACGCCGAAGTCGGTCCGGTCGATGGTGGTGCTGGCCGAGAACGCGACCTTCGGCTCGCCCTTGATGCCCTCGCCGAAGCCGATCAGTTCCAGATCCAGGGTCACCGGGCGGGTAACGCCGTGCAGCGTCAGCTCGCCGTCGACGAGGAACCCGGTCGCCTCGTGCCGGCCGGCCCCGTCAGCGGTGCGGATGCCCGTGGAGCGGAAGGTGGCGGTCGGATGGTTCTCGGTGTCCAGGAATTCGGCGGACAGCAGGTGTCGGTTGAACGACTCCAGGCCGGTGTCGAACGAGGTCACGTCGATGGTCGCGGTGACGGACGACGCCAGCGGGTTCTCGGCGGTCACGATCTCGCCGCTGAACTTCTCGAAACTGCGCCGATACCTCGTCAATCCGACATGCCGGACCACAAAGGACACATCGGAATGCACCACGTCGATGTCCCAGGTGCCGGCCGCGTAGTCCGGAATGGTGTCCACGGCGGTGCTGGCGTTGGTCGTCGCTGCGTTGGTCACCGTGCCAGGCTGGCAAAACCGGCCGGCATCGTCAACGCGAGGGCAACCATGTCCCAGGCGGTGAGAGATTATCGGGTCTGCGGCCGGACCAGGCCGATCTGGTACGCGAACACCACGGCCTGTACCCGGTCCCGCAGTTCCAGCTTGTTCAGCATCCGGCCGACGTGGGTTTTCACGGTCGCGTCGGACACGGACAGGAGTTCGGCGATCTCGGCGTTCGACAGGCCGCGGGCGACGTGGGCGAGCACCTCGCGCTCCCGGTCGGTCAGGATGTCCAGTCGGTTCTCCGGATCGGCCGGGGCGTCGCAGCGCGGATCGGGCAGTTGGTGCGCCATGGTGTCCAGCAGCCGGCGGGTCACCCGCGGCGCGACCACGGCATCGCCGCTGGCGACCGCCCGGATCGCGGACAGCAGGTCTTCGGGCGGGACGTTCTTGAGCAGGAATCCGCTCGCACCGGCCCGCAGCCCGGCGAAGGCGTACTCGTCCAGGTCGAAGGTGGTGAGGATGAGTACCCGGGACCGGCTGTGCCCGGCGACGATTCGCCGGGTCGCCTCGACGCCGTCGATGCCCGGCATCCGGACGTCCATCAGCACCACGTCCGGATCGAGCTCGGCGGTCTGGGCGACCGCCGTGGCGCCGTCGGCGGCCTCGCCGAGCACTCGCATGTCCTCCTGTGAGTTGAGGATCATCCGGAAACCCATGCGCAGCAACGGTTCGTCGTCCACCAGCAGGATGCCGATCGTCACGCGGTCACCGCCTGGCCGGCTCTGGTGGGCTCGCTGACGTCGGTGGGCTGGCTGGGCTCGCTGGGCGCCGCGTCGACGTCGAGCCGGGCGTGCACCTGCCAGCCGTGACCGGGCCGAGGGCCGGCGGACACGCTGCCGCCGAACATCGCGGCGCGTTCCCGCATCCCGATCAGCCCGTGGCCGCCGTGGACCGGCTCCCGGCCCGAGCCGGCCGAGCCGGTTGAGCTGCCGCTGTGTCCGTCGTCGACTATCCGGATGTCGATCACCGGCGCGTCGTAGCGCAGCAGCACCCGGGCCTCGGTGGCCTGCCGGGCGTGCTTGAGGACATTGGTGAGGGCTTCCTGGATCATCCGGAACAGCGCGAGTTCGGCGGTCGACGGGACCGGGAACGGCGTTCCGCTGACCGTCCAGGTCGCTTCGAGACCGGCGGCCCGCACCTGCGCGACCAGATCGTCCACCTGGCCGATACCCGGTTGCGGGGTGCGCGGCGAAGCGGGATCGCCGTCCCGCAGGACGCCGAGCAGCCGGTGCATCTCGCCCAGCGCCTGCCGGCCGGTGTCGGACACCTGCCGGGCGGCGGACTCGGCGTCCGGCGAGCCGGTCCGAGCGGCGAACGCCGCCCCGTCGGCGAGCGCGATCATCACCGACAGGTTGTGCGCCACGATGTCGTGCATCTCGCGGGCGATCCGGGCGCGCTCGCGGGCGGCGGCGATCTCCGCCTGCTGGTCCCGCTCCCGTTCGGCGCGCACCGCCCGATCCTCCAGCGAGGCCAGGTAGTCGCGCCGGGTGCGGACGTTGATGCCGAGCAGGAACGCGGCCGCCACCAGGCCGGACAGGAAGATGAACAACGGCAACGCCTGGGACGCGGTGGTCCAGCGCAGCACGGCCATCCCGACGCCGATCTCCAACACGCCGGCGGCGGCCAGCGCCGCTCGCCGCTGGCTCTGCGCGGCCACCGTGTACAGGCCGATGAGCAGCGCCGCATCCGCGACCAGCAGATAGCCGACCAGCCACTGCACGCTGGCCACCACGCACATCGCGGCGAACACGCCGACCGGATATCGGCGGCGCAACACCAGCGGCCCGCACAGCAACACGGCGAACATCAGCATCAGCCATGGCGGGCCGTGGAGGATGTGGTCGCCGCTGGCGCCGTGGCCGCCCTTGCTCATCACGAAAACGAACAGCACCACCGCCTTGGCCGCGTCGGACAGCAGCGGATGCCGGGCCAGCCAGCCGCGCAGTCGGGTCAGGCCGGGCAGCTCGATGGCTGCCCGGCCGGTCGTGCTTGTGCTCACGTGACCCATCATGCTCGCTCGCCGGTCAGGCGTCCCTACGCCGGAGCAGGAACCCGCCGACGATCAGCGCCACCGCCGCGTAGATACAGAACACCCCAAAGCCGGTCCACGGCGCCAGCATCCCGGGATCGGTGTGCAGCGTCAGGATTTCCTGGCCGGCATTGCTGGGCAGGTACGGGCTGATGTGCTCGGACCACGTCGTCGGCAGTGCGTCCACCAGGACCGGCAGCACCAGCAGGATGCCGAACAGGGTCGCGATGGTGCCGGCGGTGTTGCGGATGATGAAGCCGAGCCCGACGCCGAGCAGGCCCACCACCGTGATGTAGAGGCCCACGCCGATGACTGTCCGCAGCACGCCCGGAGCGGACAGCGTGGTGTTGATGTGGATCGGCGACAGCAGCGCCTGGCCGATCAGGAACGCGACGATCGCGGCCGCCGTGGTGACGACGAAGGCGATCGCGGCGAACACAGCGGACTTGGCCACCAGCACCGGAATTCGCTTCGGCGCGGCCGCGAGGCTGGACCGGATCATGCCGGTGCCGTACTCGCCCGTGATCACCATGATGCCGAGCACGCCAACGACGAGTTGCGCGATCGCCCAGCCGTGCAGGCTGACACCGGTCGGATTGAAGTGGAACCGCTCGGCAGGATCGATCTGCGCCCAACGGTTTTCGGTGAAGAAGGAGATCAGCGCGCCGAGCCCGATCATGGCGACGACGGTTCCGGCGAGGGTGAAGTAGGAGGACCGCAGGGACCAGAACTTGACCCATTCGGAGCGCAGCAGCCGCGGCAGGGTCACCTTGATGTCGGTGGGCAGCCCGGTGGGCGGCAGAGCGCCCGCGGCCGGCGTGCCCTCGTCGACGATGGTCGTGCTCATGCCGCTGCCCCCTCGTGCGCCGCGTCGGTGTGGAATTCCACCGAGTCCTGGGTGATGTCCATGAACGCCTCTTCCAGCGAGGCCTGCACCGGCGTCAGCTCCGCCAGCGGAATCGCGTTGTCGCAGGCGAACTGGCCGATCTGTGAGCCGGTCAGGCCGTGCACCTCAAGCAGCCCCGGTTCCATTGCGGTCACGCTGACGTCGGGACCGGCGATCAACTCGCGCAGCTTGGTGGCCTGCTCGGTGCGCACCCGGACGACCTTGCGGGAGGACTGGGCGGTCAGCTCCTCGACCGAGGCGTTGGCGATCAGCCTGCCCTTGCCGATCACGATCAGATGCTCGGCGGTCAGCGCCATCTCGCTCATCAGGTGCGAGGACAGGAACACTGTCCGGCCCTCGGCGGCCAACGTGCGCAGCAGGTTGCGGATCCACCGCACGCCCTCTGGGTCGAGCCCGTTGACCGGCTCGTCCAGCACCAGCGTCGCCGGGTCGCCGAGCAGCGCGGCGGCGATGCCCAGCCGCTGCCCCATGCCCAATGAGAACCCGCCGACCCGCTTGCGGGCCACTTCCTGCAATCCGACCAGGTCGATCACTTCCTCGACGCGGCGCTTGGGAATGCCGTGGGTCAGCGCCTGCGCCAGCAGGTGGTGGTAGGCGGACCGGCCGGTGTGCACGGCCTTTGCCTCCAGCAAGGCGCCGACCTCGCGCAGCGGCGCGGCGTGCTCGGCGTAGTGCTTGCCGTTGACGGTGACGTCGCCCTCGGTGGGCGCGTCCAGCCCCAGGATCAGTCGCATGGTGGTCGACTTGCCGGCGCCGTTTGGCCCCAGGAAGCCGGTCACGATGCCGGGCCGCACGGAGAACGTCAGGTCGTCCACCGCGGTCTTCGGTCCGTAGCGTTTGGTCACGCCTCTTAGTTCGATCATGGCGGTAACGCTATTCGGATCGAAGCCCGCTGACGCCAGCCGGGAAGTTGATATTTCAGCCGGAACGTGTGCGACTTCCGGCGTAGTGACTAC
>DASZLR010000287.1:0-7564 GCA_035552275.1 Pseudonocardiaceae bacterium
CTTGCCGCACACATCGGCCGCAAGGGCGACCGGGGTACCGGCTGTCGGCGGTTCATGCCACCATCGACACCGTGACCACCGCGTTGATCTACCTCGTTGTCATGGTGCTCGTGGCGGCCGTGGTCTACCTGCTCGCGTCTGCGGTGTTCGGCCGGGGTGAGGAGCTTGGGGCGCTGCCGCCCGGCGCCTCGCCGACCCGGCTGCCGGCCGGCGATCTCACCGGCGACGACGTCCGCGCGGTGCGGTTCCAGCAGGTGGTGCGCGGCTACAAGATGTCCGAGGTCGACTGGGTGCTGAGCAAGCTTGGCACCGAGGTCGACCAGTTGCGGGCGCGGCTGGCCGAGCTGGAACAGCCGGCCGAAGCCACGGCCGGATCAGCCGACAAAGTGACGGCGCCCGGCAGGTGACTGACACCGTGACCGGCCCGGACGGCCGCACCCGCTGTCCGTGGAGCGGGTCCGACCCGGCCTACCTCGGCTATCACGACGAGGAATGGGGCGTTCCGCTGCACGGCGAGCAGGCGCTGTTCGAGCGGATCTGTCTGGAGTCCTTCCAGTCCGGGCTGTCCTGGCTGATCATCCTGCGCAAGCGGCCGGCGTTCCGCGAAGCCTTCGCCGACTTCGACCCGGCGGCAGTCGCCGAGTTCGGCCCGGCCGACGTGGACCGGCTGCTCGCCGACGCCGGCATCGTGCGCAACCGGGCGAAGATCGACGCGACCATCCGAAACGCCCGCACGGTGCTCGCCCTGGACACCGATCTTGACGAACTGCTCTGGTCCTTCGCGCCGCGGCGCCGCGAACCGCCGAAGACGATCGCGGACGTTCCGGCCGTCACCGCCGAGTCGACGGCGATGGCCAAGGACCTCAAGAAGCGCGGCTTCACCTTCCTCGGCCCGACCACCTGCTATGCGTTGATGCAGGCCACCGGCATGGTGGACGACCATCTGGCCGACTGCTGGCGCAGTCCGGCAGCCAGGAAAACGGAGAGTGTCAGCGGCCGGTGAACCGGGCCGGGCGCTTGGCGACGAACGCCTCGACGGCCTCGCGATGGTCGGCGGTCTGGCCCAGCGTCGACTGCGCCCGGTCCTCGGCGGCCAGCGCCGCCGCCAACTCCGACCCGGCCCCGGTGAGCAGCGCCCGCTTGATCGTCCCGTACGCCGTGGTCGGTCCGGCCGCCATCCGGCCGGCCAGCTCGCGCGCCCGGACCAGCACCTGATCGTCGGCGACCACCTCGGTGACCATGCCGATCGCCAGCGCCCGCTGCGCGTCCACCGGTTTGGCCAGCAACATCATCTCCATCGCGCGGCCGTAGCCGATCAGCCGGGACAGCGTCCAGGACGCGCCGGAATCGGCGGACAGCCCCACATTCGCGAAGGCCATCAGAAACTTGCTGGACTCGGCGGCGATCCGCAGGTCACAGGCGTAGGCGAGAGCCGCGCCGGCGCCCGCCGCGGTGCCGTTGACCGCCGCGATCACCGGTTTGGGCATCTCGGTGATCAGCCGGATGATCGGGTTGTAGTGCTTGGCGACCGTGCTGAGTGGGTTGTCGCTGCCCGCGCGCAATTCGGCGATGTGCTCCCGCAGGTCCTGGCCGGCGCAGAAGGCCCGGCCGGCGCCGGTCAGCACCACCGCGCGCACCGAGTCGTCGGCGGCTGCCGCGTGCAGCGCCGCCCCAAGGTCCTCCTTGAGCGCGGTGGTCAACGAGTTGAAGGATTCCGGCCGGTTCAAGATCAGCGTCCGGGCGCCGTCGGCGTCCTCGGTCAGCAACACGGAGTCAGTCGTCACCGATCGAGTCTGACAGTCCGGAGATGATCATTTCCAGTCGACCGGACGGTCCGCAGTGGACCGTGTGCGGCGCGTCGCGATCGGCCACGAAAGGCCGCCCGGAGCGCGTCGTCCGACGTCATCAGGCCGGAAAAGATCGGCTCGTTTTCCGCCCGAACTCGCCATGGGGGAGAATGGCCTCCACACCCGGCGAGCCGGTGGGCGTGTCGACGGGCAAGATCGTAACGGAGGGAGCACGCGATGGCGGCCATGAAACCCCGGACCGGCGACGGTCCTCTTGAGGTTACTAAGGAGGGCCGCGGGATCGTCATGCGTGTCCCACTTGAGGGTGGGGGTCGGCTTGTCGTGGAGATGTCCGCGGAAGAGGCCAGCGAGTTGGGGGACGCTCTGAAGGTCGTCGTGAGCTGATCCTCTCGTCGCGCTGCCGTGATCAGCGCCCCGGCTGTCGCGTCGTCTCATTTCGCGCGGCCGGGGCGCGGCCTGTCGACCTTCCGTATCACCCCACCCGCTTCGCGTAGATCGTGACTAACTGAGGTAGCCATGGCCGTCCGGACGCCCACCGCACCGCCGGTGCCCACCCCGTTGGTGCGGGTCGAGCTGGCCGACCGCACCCGGCGCGGCGCGGCCGCCCCGGTGGCCGTGATCAGCGCGCCGGCCGACGGCTCGGGCACCCCGGAACTCGGTCCGGAAGCGGCCGAACTGCTGGCCGGCTGGGACGAGGTCGCGCGGCCGACCGGCCGGGCCGGCGAGGTGCATGGGCTGCCCGCGTTGAACGGCTCCGGTCCGGCCGGCTGGGTGGTCGGTATCGGTGTCCGCCGGCCGGTGGACTGGCGCGGCGCGGGAGCCGCGCTGCTGCGGGCGATCCAGCGGCTGGCCGAGGCCGCTGATCATCCCCGAACGCTGGACCTGCGGCTGCCGGCCGACGTCGGCACCGACGAGATCGGTGCGCTGGTGCTGGGCATCATGCTGGGCGGCTATCAGTTCCGGGTCACCGGCGACCGGGCCCGGCCGGCGGTGCGCACCGTCCGGCTGCGGGTGGACGCCCCGACATCGCTCACCGCCGGACTGGCCGCGGCCGTGCGCCGGGCCGGCGTGCTGGCTTCGGCGACCGCGCTGGCCCGGGATCTCGCGAACATGCCGTCCAACATCAAGGATCCGGACTGGCTGGCCCGCACCGCCGTTACGGTGGCGAGTGCGGCGCCGGGCCTGACAGCGGTGGCACACGACGAGCGGTGGTTGGCGCAACACCGCTTCGGCGGCGTGCTCGCGGTGGGTGGCGGCTCGGTGCGGCCGCCTCGGTTGGTGGAGTTGACCTGGCGGCCGGCCGGCGCGGCCAAAACGCCGCACCTGGTGCTGGTCGGCAAGGGCATCACCTTCGACACCGGCGGCATCTCGATCAAGCCGGCCGCCGGCATGCACCTGATGCGCACCGACATGTCCGGTGGCGCCGCGGTGATCGCCGCGCTGCGCGCGATCGCCGAACTCGACCTGCCGGTGCGGGTGACCGGGCTGGTGCCGATCGCGGAGAACCACGTGTCCGGCTCGGCGTACCGGCCCGGCGACGTGGTCCGGCAATACGGCGGGCGGACCACGGAGATCACCAACACCGACGCCGAGGGCCGGCTGGTGCTCGCCGACGCGCTGGCCTACGCGACTGCCACGCTCAAGCCCGACGCGCTGGTGGACGTGGCGACACTGACCGGCGCGATGAAGGTGGCCCTCGGCCTGCGCACCGGCGGCCTGTTCGCCAGCGCCGACGACCTGGCCGAACGGATCGACGCGGCCGGCGGCGACGTCGGGGAGTCCTGGTGGCGGATGCCGCTGCTGGACACGCACGCCGAGGACGTCGCCAGCGATGTCGCGGACCTGCGGCAGTGCCCGCCGGGGCCGGGCGGCATCACCGCCGCGCTGTTCCTCCGCGAGTTCACCGCCGGGCTTCCCTGGGCGCACCTGGACATCGCCGGCCCGGCCCGCGCTGATTCCGCGTACGCGGAGGTGGTGCCCGGCGGCACCGGATTCGGCGCGCGCAGCCTGGTCGCGCTGGCCGAGTCCTTCGCTCGATCTTATTCAAACTAACGCCGGATTACTTTCAGGAAACTCCCATGGTTCGGGGGAGAATCTGCCGGTAGCGTGCGAGAGAGGAGCGGCCGACGGAAGGGACGCGGGTGCGCATTCTGGTTCTCGGGGGCGATGGATATCTGGGTTGGCCGACCGCCCTGCACCTGTCCGATTCGGGCCATGATGTCGCCGTGCTGGACAATTTCGCGCGCCGCCAGTACGACCAGGAGTTGGGTGTCCGCAGTCTGGTTCCGATCGAGCCGCTCGACGTGCGGTTGGACGCCTGGCAGGAGGCGTCCGGCAAACGTTTGCCCGCCTACGAGGGCGACCTGATCGACGCCGATTTCGTGCTGGACGCACTGCGCGATTTCCGGCCCGACACGGTGGTGCACTTCGCCGAGCAGCGATCCGCGCCGTACTCCATGATCGACCGGCAACACGCCGTGTACACGCAGCACAACAACGTGGTCGGAACGCTGAACCTGCTGTTCGCCATCGGCGAGGTTAATTCTGATATACATCTGGTCAAACTGGGCACGATGGGTGAGTACGGCACGCCCAATATCGATATTGAAGAGGGCTGGCTGGAAGTCGAGCACAAGGGTCGCCGGGACCGGATGCTGTTCCCCAAGAAACCCGGCTCCTTCTACCATCTGAGCAAGGTGCACGACTCGCACAACATCGAATTCGGCTGTCGGGTCTGGGGCCTGCGGGCCACCGATCTCAACCAGGGCGTCGTGTACGGGCAGCAGACCGCGCAGACCGTCGGCGACGCCCGGCTGGCCACCCGGTTCGACTACGACGCGATCTTCGGCACGGTGCTCAACCGGTTCGTCGTCCAGGCGGTGCTCGGGCATCCGCTGACCGTCTACGGCGACGGCAGCCAGACCCGCGGCCTGATCGACATCCGGGACACCGTCGAGTGTGTCCGGCTGGCCTGCGAGAACGCGGCCGAGCGCGGCGAGTTCCGGGTGTTCAACCAGATGACCGAGTCGATGTCGGTCGGCGAGATCGCGAAGACGGTGGCCAACCTGTCGCCGCGGCCGGTCGAGGTGGAGCACCTGGTGAATCCGCGGGTCGAGCAGTCGCACCACTACTACAACGTGGTGCACACCGGCCTGCCGTCGCTGGGCCTGCAGCCGCACCTGTTGTCCGACACGCTGATCCAGTCGCTGTTCGGCGTCGCGCGGCGGCACGCCGATCGGGTGGACCTGGCCGCGATGCGGCCGAGCGTGAAATGGCGGGCCACCACCAGCAAGCTGCGCGCCTGATCCTCGCGCCGCGCCCCCGAACTGCCAGGTGAGGTATGGTCGCCGGGCCGTGGTGCTCGGGAATCCGGTGTGACACCGGAGCGGCCCTCGCCACTGTGATCGGGAAGTTCCACGCCCAGTGCACGTCACTGAAGCCACTGGATGCCGCACGGCGTCTGGGAAGGCGGGCGCGGCGCGCTGTACCCGAGAGCCAGGAGACCGGCCACGGCACCGAAGGAACCTTCCACGAGGTGCTGGAAAGGCGGGTCGTCCGCGCATGGGCATGTTCGGCAGTCGGCGGGATCGTTGGCGGTTCGGCGGGGTCCTGGCGGTGATCGCGATCCTGCACCTGGTGGCCTGGGGAATCCTGGTCGTCGCGGTGATACCACGGCACTACACGGTCGGGAAACAGGTCTTCGGCCTAGGCCTCGGCGTCACCGCCTACACCCTGGGCCTGCGGCACGCATTCGACGCCGACCACATCGCCGCGATCGACAACACCACCCGCAAGCTGATGGCCGACGGCAAGCGCCCGGTGTCCGTCGGCTTCTGGTTCGCGCTCGGCCATTCCAGCACGGTCGCGCTGCTGGCCGCGCTGATCGCCGCCGGCGCCCGGATGGTCGGCACCCTGACCAGCGACGACTCCGCCGCCCACAAGGCGCTCGGGGTGGTGAGCACCAGCGTCGCCGGACTGTTCCTGTACCTGATCGCCGCGCTGAACCTGGTGGTGCTGGCCGGCGTGCTGCGGATGTGGCGGGCGGCGCGGCGCGGCGAGTTCGACGCCGAGACGCTGGACCAGACACTGGCCAAACGGGGTTTCCTGAACCGGTTTCTCGGCCGGCTGACCAGGACGATCACCCGGCCGGCGCAGATGTTCCCGGTGGGGCTGCTGTTCGGCATCGGCTTCGACACCGCCACCGAGGTCACCATGCTGACCCTGGCCGGCGCCGGTGCGGCCAGCGGCCTGCCCTGGTACGCGGTTGTCGTGCTGCCGCTGCTGTTCGCGGCCGGGATGACCCTGCTGGACACAGTGGACGGCACGTTCATGAACGTCGCCTATCAGTGGGCGTTCGCCAACCCGCTGCGCAAGGTCTACTACAACATGATGATCACCGGCCTGTCGGTCGCGGTCGCCGTGGTGATCGGCAGTATCGAGCTGGTCGGTGTGCTGCACGACCAGTTCGGCTGGTCCGCGCCGGTGCTGAACTGGATCGCCGGGCTGAACCTGAACAACGTCGGGTTCGTGCTGGTCGGGCTGTTCGCCGTGGTGTGGACGGCGGCCATCGGCTACTGGCGGCTGGCCCGCCCCGACCGTCGCTGACCAGCCGACCGTCCGGCGGTGGCGTCGACCGCGAAATCCCGGAAGGCAAGCGCGGCGGGCGGCAGCGGCAGGCGGGCCGACCACACCAGTCCGATCCGCCGGGATGCCGCCGGCCGCAGTGCCAGCTCCGCGGTTCCTCGGGTCGGAGCCGGCTCGGCCGCCGGCAGGATCGCGACGCCCAACCCGGCGGCGACCAGACCGCGCACCGTGTCGACCTCCTCGCCCTCGAAGGTCAGCTCGGGCTCGAACCCGGCGGTCGCGCAGAGCGCATCGGTGATCTGCCGCAGGCCGTAGCCACGCTTCATCCCCACGAACCGCTCGCCGGCCAGCGCCGCCAACCGAATGCCCGGTCGGTCGGCGAGCCGGTGCCCGGCCGGCAGGGTGGCGACCAGCGGCTGCTCGTACAGCTGGGCGTGGCCGAACTCGGTCGCGTCCGGCAGCGGCGAGGTCAGCGCGAGATCCGCGCGGCCGTGCCGCAACCGGTCCAACATGTCCTCGTGGGCGCCCTGCACCAGGGTGAACCGGACGTGTGGATGCCGCTTTCGGTAGGCGCGCAACAGTTCTGGCACCCGCACCCCGCCCATGGTGTGCAGGAAGGCGAACACCACCTGGCCGCGCTCCGGGTCGACCTCTTCCGCGGCCCGCCGGCAGCCGGCTTCGAGGATGCTCAGCGCGCGCCCGGCGGCATCGGCGAGCTGCTCGCCGGCCCTGGTCAGCCGCACCCCGCGACCGTCCCGGACCAGCACCGGCGCACCGAGTTCGGCGGAGATGCCGGCCAGCCACCGGCTGACCGTCGGCTGCGGGATGTCCAGCGATTCGGCCGCCCTGGTCAGCCCACCCTCCGCCGCGACCGCCCGCAGCAGTGCCAGTCGGGGTGCCAATCGCGGTGCCAGCCGGGCCGCCAACCCGCTGGCCAGGCCTTCTGGCGTCTGCTCGGTCACAGCTCGCGCTCCCGTCCTCGGCCGCGCTCTTGCTCAGCCCCTGCTCACGGCCAACATATTCGTCAGTGAATGGATCTGTCCACATACTTGTATTGGACGTATGAGTTCACCCGCTCCTAACGTCACACCGTGGCCGTTCGCACCGATCCCGCCCCTGCCCACCCACTGTCCACTTCGGAACCACATCGTCGTGGCTCGCCAGGATTCCGG
>DASZLR010000288.1:0-2055 GCA_035552275.1 Pseudonocardiaceae bacterium
CGGGTATCCTGGTGTCATGGTGAACAACACGAAGGACACGCAGCTGCTCGCCGATACGGTGGTAGCCCGACGAAAGCGCCTGGGTCTGCGCCAGCGCGACATCGAAAACGCCAGCGGAGTGTCGATCGCCGTCGTGCGCGCCATCGAGAGCGCCGGCCGGGACCGCCCGCAGCGCAAGACCCTGCTCGGTCTCGAACGGGCACTCGGCTGGCCGCCGGGCGCGGCGAAGGCCGTACTCACCGCTCATGAGCCACCTTTTCCCGGCAGCCCGATCACCGACCTCCGCGTTTACGCCGAGGAACTGATCTCCGGGGAGTTCCGGCCGGTCGATCGGCTGGCCCTCGGTGACACCGAGGCCGTGCGCGCCCTGCCGACCGCCGCGTTGGTCACCCAACTGATCCCGCTGGCCGTGGAGCTGGCCCGGCGCTTCGACGTCGACCTCATCACCCCGACCGGCACGAACCCGACCGACCACATAAGTCCATAGTAGACACTTGCAGTCATGGAAGGTCCGAAAATCCCTGCGCGACAACCACATGGCGAGCATCGATGACAATGCCGAAAAACGACCATTTCGGACAGTCGAGGTCTCCTTCGCTAGTCCCGGCCGGCGCGGCGATCCGGTGCCGACGCCCCGTTATCGTCGGGAGTCGCGGTGCGCGGACCGCGCCGGGTGGCGGTGTCCGAGCTGAGCGGCAGTGCGTACGCGGCGGCGGCCAGCTCGGCGATGTCGCGCGGATCGGACAGCGACCGACCGGTGAGTTCGTTCAGGCGACGTAGCCGGTAGCGGACGGTATTGGGGTGGCAGTGCAGGATCTTGGCGGCGCGCTCGGCCGAACCGGCGTGGTCGAGGTAGGCGGTGAGCGTGTCCAGCAGCACGATCCGGTCCTCGGACGGCAACTCAAGGACCGGCCCCAGGACCGCGCCGGCCAGCCGCCCGCCCTCGCCGGGTTCACAGGCCATCAGCGCGGCCAGCGGGCTGGCGCTGAACATCCGTATCTCGGCCTGCCCGGCAGACAGATCGCTGAGCGCGGTCCGCGCCAACTGCAGGGCGCGCGGAGTGTCGGCCAACGACCGGTACAGCGGGCTGACACCGGTCCGGGCACTCACGATGTCGCGCAGCACGGCCAGCACGGTGTCGCGCTGGTCGGCGTGCAGGGACACGATGCCCAGTTGCAGGGCGGGGGTCAGCCGCCATCCGGACACGATCCCGCGGGCGGCGAGCCGGCGCTCGACGGCGGGCAGGCTCTCCTCGGCCAGGCCGCGGGTCTCCGCGGCCACGACCACGAGGTGCGCGTCCGGTGGCAGGCCGAGCAGCGTCGCCGCCTCCCATGGTCCGGCCTCCGGACCGGGATTACCGGTGAGCAGCGCCTCCACCAGCGCGGAACGACGCCGCTGCTCGGTGATCAACAGCTCGGCGGTCGCGGCTCGGTACGCTTCGGTGAGGGCGACCGCGTGCTCGTCGGTCAGTTGCCAGATCACGCTGGCCGCGGTGAGCAGCGCGTCCGCCGTGCCCGACCGCCGGCTACGGCGAGCCATCTCGACCAGCGCGTCCCACAGCGTGGCGAAGCAGATCCGGTAGGCCCGCAACACTTCCGGCAGCGGAACGCCCTGGTAGGCGCGGCGGCGACCGGTGTCCTGCGCGGCGCCCGGATTCAACGGCGACTCCGGATCGGCCACCGCGGCCAGGAATGCCCGCAGGTTGCGTTCGACCGAACGGCGCAGATCCTGGTGCGGCACGGGCTTGTCGTCGCGATACAACGGAATCCGCCCGAGGATCGCCGTGTACGCGTCATCGATCAGCTGGGGCAGCCGAGCCTCGGCCCACGTGACCAGGTCGGCCAAGCCGGTGCCGGTCACGCCACGCCCGTCCGGACGTCCCGGCCACGCTTCGTACCCATCAACCCAACCTCGCCCAATCCCGGTGCACCACCACAAGGCAGCCTGGCATACCGAGTCCCCCGTGGTATCGGGCCGGTCCGTGGCTACGTCCGAGGCGCTCCGCCGGGCTCGGTGGGTGGCACGAGGGAGACCAGCTCGACCTGCCGGGTTCCA
>DASZLR010000289.1:0-29242 GCA_035552275.1 Pseudonocardiaceae bacterium
CGACCCGCCTTGCGCCGATGCCCTGCCCCAGTCGACGCCGAACGGGTCGACGCCGACCCGTTCGGCGAAGAACCGGCGGACATGTCCTGCGCGGTCGACACAGCGAACCTCCGTTACCCGATGAGGCCAGACCCCCGAACCAAACTTACGTTAGCTACCCTAACAAAATTTGATTGCCTAGTACAGCTATCTACTGTGTCTGGTCCATCACCTGGAACGGCGGCTACCTGGAACGGCGGCTACCTGGAACGGAGGTCAGCCCAGCGCGGGCAGGCCGTCACCCTGCACCGCCTCGATGTCCATCTCGACCCGCAGCGTGGTGCCCACGGCCGCGATCCCGGCCTGCAACATCACGTTGTAGCTGATGGCGAAGTCCTCCCGCTTGAGGTCGGTGACCGCGTGGAACGCGGCCCGCACACCGCCCCACGGGTCGGGGCCGACGCCCTGGTAGTTCAGCTCCAGGTCGACCGGCCGGGTGATCGCGTTGAGCGTCAGCTGGCCGGAAAGCACCCACTTCTCGCCGCCGGCCGGGGTGATCCCGCTGCCCAGGTACTCGATCACCGGGTGCGTGTCCACATTGAGGAAGTCCGCGCTGCGCAGATGGTCGTCGCGCATCTTGTTGCCGGTGTCGATGCTGTTCGCCTGGATCACCGCGGCCACTGTGGACCGTTCGACCGGGTTGCCGACCTCGATCCGGCCGGCGAACTCGCCGAAGTTGCCGGTGATGCTGGCGATGCCCAGATGCCGGGCGGTGACGTGGATCGCCGAGTGGATCGGGTCGATGGTCCAGATTCCGGCGGCCGGCAGGTCGCTGCCGCCGGCCCGGGCCAGCTCGATCACGCCGAGCACGGCCGAACCGCTGGCAGTCACCATCGCCGTCCGGGCCGCCGGGCCGAACCCGGTCGCGGTCAGGATCGCGGTGTAGGTGCCCGAGGGCAGCGGTTCGGTGCCCAGCCGGCCGTCCGCGTCCGCCGACACCCGGGCCACCTGCTGGCCGGCCATGTCGGTGACGGTCAGCACGGCGTTGGCCACCGGCCAACCGTCGGACGTGCGCACCTGCGCGGTCACCCCTGGACGGTGACCATCGGCCCGACCGGCGGACACCGCGGTGGTCGACTCGTTCACTACGTTTCCTCCCATGTGAAGTCCCTCTTCGCAGCTCACTCGCAGCACCGGCCGATCTACACGTCTGGGTGGCCAAGCCGCACGTCGTGCGCCCCGTGCTCGCCGCCGTTGACCCGCAGCGCGCTGGCCACGGGCGGATAGCCGCTGGCGATCACCGTGTACTCGCCCTCGGGCAGGTCGGAGAAGCTGTACTCGCCGAGATCGTCGGTGGTCGTCACACCCACCACGTTGCCAGCCCGGTCGAGCAAGGTGATGCGGGCGTCCGGCACCGTTCTGCCGTCACCGGCGCGGGCCTGGCCGCGCAGCCGCGCGCCGCCGATCAGCTCGACGTCCAACACCTGCTGCGCGGTTCCGGACACCGACACCGCCAGCGCGGTGGGCCGGAACGGCTCGGCGCTGACCACGACGGTGTACTCCCCGGCCGGCAGTTCGCCGAACCGGTAATGACCGTCCGGACCCGTGTGTGCGGACCCGACCACCTCGCCGCGCTCGTCGGCCAGGGTGATCAGCGCGCCGGTGATCGGCGTGTCCTTGCCGGCGGCCAGCACGGTGCCGGCCAGCCCGCCGGTGCCGGCGAGCACGACATCGACCACCGCCGGACCGGCGCCAATGGTGACCGTGGACGCCTGCGGCTGGTGCCCGCCGGCGGAGGCGATCAACACATACGAGCCCGGTCCGGGCGCGGCGACCTGGTATTCGCCGTTGCCGTCGGACACATTGCGGCCGACCTGCAGGCCATTGGGATCGATGAGAGTCAGCGCCGCCCCGTGCACCGCGGCACCGTCCGAACGCCGGACGTGGCCGTGGATCGGCGGGGTTCCCGCCTGGGGCGCGACAAAACCTTCGCTGACACTGGACATCAAGAACTCTCCCCTGTCGCCATGCGTCGAATTCGTTGGCGGATGGCCGTTTCCGGCCACCAGCCGCGGATCGACGCCGTTTCGTTCAGCGTTCCGCTCGACTTTCTGTTCAACCTTCGGTGCGATCAGTTCGGCGGCCGGCGCGGCCAGCTCCGCGAGAGGTTCGGCCAGTGGTTCGGCGAGCGCCGGACCTTCGCCGGCCTCGGCCATCCGCGCCTGGATGCCGGACTGGTTGCGCAGCGGGATTTCCCGCATGAACCACAGCAGCACGCAGGCGACGCCGATCACGACGGCGGCGGTGAGGAACACCGGGCGCATCGAGTCCGAGAAACCGACCAGGAAGGGCTGGGCCAGTCGCGAGTCGAGCTGCTGGATGAACGAGGAGTCCTGCAACACGCTGGCACTCACCCCGCCGCTGCCGGCGGCCGGCTGCTGGATCAGTTGCAACACCGGTTGATTGTGCGGATTGGCCAGCACGGCCGGATCATGCAGCGCGGCCTGGAACGGCGCGGTCGGCACGATTCGGGCGAACGCGCCGGACATCTTGTCCGGCAGCAGGCTGAACAGGATGGACAGGAACACCGCCGTGCCCAGGGTGCCACCCATCTGCCGGAAGAACGTGGCCGAGGCGGTCGCCACGCCCATGTCCCGCGCGGGCACCGCGTTCTGCACCGCGATGATCAGCGGCTGCATACAGTTGCCCAGACCGAGGCCGAAGATGAACATCCAGATGTCGGTGCGGGACAACGGGGTGTCCGCGTTGATGCCGGTCAGCAACAGCAGGCCGACGGCCATCAGCAGGGTGCCCAGAATCGGGAAACCCTTGTACCGGCCGGTTCGGGCGATGAGCTGGCCGGAGAAGATCGACGCCAGCATGATGCCCAGCACCATCGGCAGGATCAGCAGGCCGGCCTTGGTCGGCGAAGCCCCCTTGACGATCTGCAGGTACAGCGGCACCACCGACATGCCGCCGAACATCGCCATCCCGATCAGCACACCGGCCAGCGAGGTGATGCTGAAGACGCCGCCGCGGAACAGCCGCAACGGGATCAGCGCGTCGTCGCGCATCAGGTGCTCCACGATCACGAACAGCAGCAGGCCGACTCCACCGACGACGTAACAGATCCAGGCGCGGCTGGAGTGCCAGCCCCAGGACTGGCCCTGCTCGGCGATGATCAGCAGCGGCACCAGCCCGATACTGATGGTGATCGCGCCCCACCAGTCGATCCGGTGATCGCGGCGGGTGTGCGGGATGTTGAGCACCTTGGCGACGACGACCAGCGCGATCGCCGCGATCGGCACGTTGACCAGGAAAACCCAGCGCCAGCCGGCGATGTACAGGATCTGCGACTGGCCGGCCAGGAAGCCGCCGATCACCGGGCCGAGCACGCTGGCGGTGCCGAACACGGCGAGGAAGTAGCCCTGGTACTTGGCTCGCTGCCGGGGTGGCACGACATCGCCGATGATCGCCAGTGCCAGCGACATCAGCCCGCCGGCGCCCAGCCCCTGGAACGCGCGGAAGGCCGCCAGGAAGTACATCGAGGTGGCGAACGTGCAGGCGATCGAGCCGACGATGAAGATCATGATCGCGGCGAGGAAGAACGGCTTGCGGCCGTACAGGTCGGACAGCTTGCCGTACAGCGGAGTGGAGATCGTCGCGGTGATCAGGTACGCGGTGGTCGCCCAGGCCTGCAGATTCAGGCCGTGCAGGTCGTCGGCGATGGTGCGGATCGCCACCGAGACGATCATCTGGTCCAGCGCGGCCAGGAAGATGCCCAGCATCAGACCGACGAACACCCACATGATCTGGCGCCGGCTCAGCACACCGGCCGCCTGGCCCGCGCCGACGCCCGTCGGCGGTGCCGAGCCGGGCCGAGTGGGCGGAGTGGAAGCTGTCGGTTGCTGGCTGGTGGCGGTCATGGTCTTGGCCCTTTCGGGGCTGGTCCGGCCACCGCTGGTGGCCGGGCGGGGCACTGGCCGTACTCGTGGTTCTCGAAGTCAGCCGCGAAGTCGCCGAGCAGGCTGGCCAGCTGGTAGATCCGGGCGACCGGCCAGTCGCGCACGACGTCGGCGATGATGCCGTTGTTGCGCTGACGGTAGGCGTCGAACGCCCGCTGGCCGTCGAGGGTGGCGGCCAGCAGCGACGCCCGGCCGTCGATCGGGTCGGCGCGGCGTTCCAGCATCCCGTGCCGCACCAGTGCGGCGGTCTGCCGGCTGACCGTCGACGGGTCGGCGTGCACCGCGTCGGCGAGGGCCGTGCTGCGCATCGGGCCCTCCACAACCAGATGGGCGAGCAGCACGTACGCCGCGAACTCGACCCCGTCCGGCCGGGGCGGTGTGGCGCGCGTCATACTGCGCTTCATCATTCGGAACACTCGCATGAAGGTCTGACACAGCTGATCGGTGGCGACCAGACGCTCGCCACCGATTCCGTCAGCGGCCCCGGACATTGTGCCGACCACGGCCGCCACCTCCCTCGCACCGTTGCATGAGATACGCAATTAGTTGGTGGTTACAACCATACGAGAGGGAGTGTACGCCGCCGAATGCGGGGTGTGAACGAGGCTGAAAGCCCGTCAGGCCAACTGGTGCTCGGCCGGCGCGGTGTCGCCCTCGCCGGCGACCCGGACCTGGTTGCGGCCGCTTTCCTTGGCCCCGTACACGGCCGCGTCGGCGGCCTGCAACAGCGGATCCAGGGTGAGCCCGTGGGTCGGCCGCGACGACACGCCGATGGACGTGGTGCGGTCGGTGATCACCACCGGCCGGCCGCGCTTGTCGGTGGTCGGCACCGACAGACCGGCGATCTGCGCCCGGATGCGCTCGGCGGCCGCGACGGCCTCGTCGGCGTTGGTGTCCGGCAGCAGCACCACGAACTCCTCGCCGCCGAACCGGCCGACCAGGTCGGCTGGGCGGGTCTCGGCCTTCAACACCTTGGCCACCGCGCTGAGCATGTCGTCCCCGGCCGGGTGGCCCCAGGTGTCGTTGATCGACTTGAAGTGGTCCAGGTCGACCATGAACAGCGCGATGGGATTACCGGACCGGTCCGCGCGGGCGAACTCCTTGCCCGCCGACTCCTGCCAGCCGCGCATGTTCAGCAGGCCCGTCTTGGGATCGGTTCTCGCGTCCTGCAACAGTTTCTGGATCTCACCCACCCGGTTGAGGATCACGCTGACCGGCACCATCACCACCACCGCCGCCGGCACGTTCAGCACCAGCAATGCGGTCCCGATGCCGACCAGGACACTCAGCGCCTCCAAACCGTTGTCGGTCGGCGAACCGAACAGGTCCGACAGCGTCACACTCGGCTTCACCATCGAGATCACGCCGGCGATGATCAAGGCCGGCACGCCGATGTACACCGCGCCGCCGGCCGCGATGGCTCCCAGTTCGCGCAGCGACCCGATCCAGCCCGAACCGCTCGAACCCGACACGCCCAATACACCGAGCAGCAGTTTGGCCAGCAGCGCCGCGATGACCATGTTGCCGGTCGAGAACACGAACCGGTAGAGCGGCCGGCGCGCCGCGAACCAACGCTGGGTCCGGACGAAGAGGATCAGGGCCACCGCCAGCGGGGCCGGTAGCACGACCAGTCCGGCGAATGTCCAGACCGAGGTGACGTCGATATGCGGCCCGATCGTGCGACTGCGTCGAGTCTCCTCGTATCGGCGGGTGAACACCAGGTACGCGCACGCGCACCCGGCCATGGCGCCGAACCGCTCCCAGTCGCCGAGCTGCGGCGCCGGGGCACTCGCGACGGTCCACCCCACCATCGCGGCGGCGACCGCGACCCAGGACAGGACATAAGCCACTTCGCGCGGCGAATGGGACCACAGCTCCCAACGTTGCGGATGTTGAACAGCCGAAGATGCCCTCTGCCATGAACGTCCGCATTGAGTGACAATGTGGGCCAAGAACTGGCCCGTGAACGCTCTGGTCCGGTGGCGTGCCCTGCGCACCCACCGTTCGTGAGGAGGTGTCGGCTGTGTCTGACCGCGACTGGTGATCACGTGCGACGTCCCCGAATCCCCCTGTCCCGCCGGCGCTGAACGCGCACCGGTGCGACGACCTCACAACAGCACAAGAGAGGCGGCGACCATGTCCGACCGCGACTGGTGATCTTCATGCGCACCGCCCTTCGCCTGAGCCGGCCTTCCCGTTACACCATCGTTGGAAGGCTGGCGGATGTTCCCACCGCACACTGTTGGTAACGCCTGTTAAACATTCTGCATCTCTCCGGCCCCCGGTTGGAAGAGCTTTCGCCAGGATGCCGCCATAGGTATGGCCAACAGCACGCCGACCAGCGCCGCGATCGTGATGGCGCCGGTGGCCGAGCCGAGCCCCTCGGCGACAGCGCCGCCAGCGGCGACGCCGAGTCCCTGGGACACCCGCAGGCCGGTGCGCGCGACGCCGAACACGCCGCCGCGCACCTCGTTGGGCACCCAACTGTTCAGCGAGGCCCCCACGGTGATCTGGTACGCGCCGGTCGCGCCGGCCACCGCGAGCAGCGCCAGCGCCAACCCCAGCGCCGGGCGCACCACGAACGGCAGCAGCACCACCAGCGACGCGATGGCGAGCACGCCGACCAGCCGTTGCCGACGAGCGGTGGGCACGAAGTGGGACAACAGGAACGTGCCGATCACGTAGCCCAGCGGGTCGGCCGCCAACAGCCAGCCGACCGCCGCCGGGCCGACGCCGATCTGCCGGGCCAGCGGCGCGGCCAACCCCTCGGGCACCACCGCCAGGCCGACCAGCCAGGACAGTCCCAGCATGGTGCGCAGCCTCGGCTGACTCCACAGGTAGCGCGCGCCGCCGGACCACCCGATGTGCTGCGCGCCGTCGGCGGCCGCCGGGCGGTGCCGGACCTGGAACCAGACCAGCGCCGCGGCGAACACGAAGGTGAGCGCGTCGATGAACAGCGCGCGGGACGACCCGACCAGGGTCACCAGCAGGCCGGCGCCGGCCAGGCCGAGCAACTGGACTGTGTTGGTGGTGACGCCGCGCAGGTCCTGGCTGCGGAAGTACAGCTCGTCGTCGACGATCACGTCTCGGGTCATCGCGTTCTGCGCGGCCAGCGCCGGGGCCTGGGCGATGCCGACGCCGACCAGCAGCACGCACATCGCCGCCAGCGGCATGCCCGGGATCGACATCAGCCCGACCAGCACCGCCTGCACGGCCGAGCCGCCGACCAGCACGGTCCGCCGGGGATAGCGGTCGGCGAGCTGGGACAGGCCCAGGCCGCCGGCCAGCGCCGGCAGGAAGCTCAGGGCGTACACCACCGCCGTGAGCAGCGCGGATCCGGTGCGCGAGTAGACGGCGAGCGCCAGCGCCACCTTGGCCAGCTGGTCGCCGGCCACCGAGATGGCCTCGGCCAGCCACAACGCCCGGAACTCGCCGATCCGCAGCGCCGAGAACATCCCGGTACGTGTCGTCGTCACCCACACCCCCACCGGTCCGCGGTCCGCTAGGCCGAGCTCGCCCCTGTCGTCATTCCACGGTAGGTGCCCAGCCGACTACCACCCGCATCCTCCCATAGCGATCCGACAATGGAAGGGGCCGACCACAGGACGTAACCAGTTGTCAATCGTTGTCACCCGGAAGAACGGCTGTACCGGGGAATCTGGGCCGGTTATGCGGGTGTCGCTGGACGAAAGTACCGTCGGGGCTTGTCATGATGGGGGTCCAACCACGCGTGAGGTGCGCGGATGGACCGTCCTGAATGGAAGGAAGACGACGAGTGGCCCTCCCCAACCTGACTCCGGAGCAACGGCAGGCCGCGTTGGCCAAGGCAGCCGAGGCCCGGCAGGCACGCACGAAGCTGCTGAATGACATCAAGGCCGGCAAGGAAACCATCCCCACGGTGCTGGCCCGCGCCAAAGAGGACGCCGTGGTCGGGAAGACAAAGGTGGCCCAGCTCATCAGGGCGCTGCCCGGCTACGGCCCCGCCAAAGTGACGGCGATCCTGGACGAGGCCGGTATCCCGGTCGAGCGCCGGGCCGCCGGCTTGGGCGACCGGCAGCGCGCCGCGCTGCTGACCGCCCTGGGCTGAGCTGCGACAAACGACGACCGCCCGACGGAGCTTCGGTTGAAATCCAGCCGAAGTCCGTCAGGCGGTCGTCGAGCCCACAGTCGACCCCACACCAGAATTCAACGGTTGACACCAGAACGCTGTGTCACCGGAACACGTCGTCTCCACCGGGCGTCCGCCGCTACAGGGCGTCGAGCCCACGTTCGCCGGTCCGTACCCGGATCACCTGGTCCACCTGGCTGATCCAGAGCAGTGGATCGCCGATCTCGGCCGTGAAGGCGACCCGGGCGATGACCCGCACCAGATCGGCCACTTCCTCGTCCGGCACCAGCAGTTCCATCCGCAGCCGGGGGTCGAGATTGGTCACGATCTGCCGGCCGCGGTAGATCTGCACATGGTTGACGTCCGGATCGGCCCACAGCGACTGGCCGACCGTCAGCCCGCGGACGCCGAACACCGCCAGCGCTTCCTTGATCGCTTCCAACGTGGCCGGTCGGATGACCGCCGTGATGAGCTTCACCGGCGTGCCCTCACCAGATCCTCGTCATCATCCTCGTCATCGAGGCATCGCGGTCGCCCGCCGGAGCAGAGCCGGCGAGCGACCGCGACCGCTGTGAATCTCGTTCGTCAGCTGGCGCCGGCCGGCGTGGTCGGCGTGCCGGCTGGCACCTCGCCGTCCGCGCTGGCGCCCACGGCGACCGGATGCGGCTGGCTGACCAGCGACTCGTCCGGGTACGCCTCCTCGTCGTGCGCCCAGGTGTCGCCGGCCTCCAGTGCCGGCTCGGGCATCCGCAGCTTCATGAACAGGCTGAGGAACTTGAGGATGAGGAACGTGATCAGCGCGTCCCAGACGATCACCGTGGCGGCCGCCCCGAGTTGGATCAGCACCTGCTTGGGGTTGCCATCGATCAGACCGGTGGCGGAGATCGCCGACCCGTTCGGACCAGGCGCCGCCGGGTACTCGATCATGCCCGGGTCGGCCAGGAAACCGACCATCAGACCACCGATCAGGCCGGCGATTCCGTGGGTGTACACCACGCCCAGCGCGTCGTCGACCTTCTTGAAGATCCAGACCTTGCTGAGATAGTTCCAGGCGATCCAGACGATGACCGATGGGATCAGGCCGGTCAGGATCGCGCCGAAGCCGTTGACGAAGCCGGCGGCCGGGGTGATCGCGACCAGACCGACGATCATGCCGTTGATCGCGCCGAGGAAGGTCGGCTTTTTCTGCTTGCTGAAGAACATGTCCATCAGCACCCAGGTCAGCAGCGCGACCGCGGTGGCCAGGTTGGTGTTGAGGACCGCCGTGGAGGCATCCGCACCGGCGTAGTACGGGTCACCACCGTTGAACCCGTTCCAGCCCAACCACAGGATGCCGGCGCCGACCGCCGCCATCGGCAGGTTGTTCGGCACCGCGCGGGCCCGGTCCCGGGCCAGTCGTGGACCGATCACCCAGGCAGCGACGAAACCGGAGGTGCCGGCGGCGAGGTGGATGACGTAACCACCGGAGTAGTCCAGGGCGCCCTTCGCGGCCCAGTAGCCACCGCCCCAGAGCAGGAAGGCGTTGACGGAGTAGGCCAGCGTCGACCAGAGCGGCACGAACAGCAGCCACACCTTGAAGTTGATCCGGCCGATAACACTGCCCAGGAACAGCAACGGCGTGATCGCCGCGAACACGAACTGGAAGTAGGCGAGTGTGCTCTCTGGGAAGTGGAACGGCGGTCCGGTGGTAATAGCCGGCACGGTCGCCTGATCCTGGGTCGCATGGCCCAGCAGCGTTCCGGGCACGCCGACAAATTGACTCAGGAACCCAGGGCCAAGATGCCAGGGGTTTCCAAAACCCATCTTGAAGAGCCAGCAAACCCAGGCCACCAACACCAGCGAAAAGCCCGTGAACGCCATCAACATGGTGTTCACGACCCACTTCTTCTGAACGATACCGCCGTACAGGACCGCGATGCCCGGCAGGCTCATCAGGCCAACCAGGGTCGCGGCCACGAGTTGCCAGGCGTTATCGCCCGGCACGAGCCAATTTGGGTACGGAATCTGCATGCTCTGGCTTCCTCCTGACAAGGAGACGCGGCTACCCCGCGATGCCGCTGGACATTTGCGGTAGTGCTGTACTTCGCTGTACTTCGGCTGGGAAACGGTGAAAGTGTCACCAAGGAATGTTGCGATGAGATTAGCCATTGTTACGACCGTGCAACATAGCTCACATGTAACGCCGCGTGCACCGCATGTGTTCGGCCAGATGACCGATTCACCGCTTTCGACCGGAATGTCGTTACTGACCCGGCGTGGGTAGTCGCTCACCCCATGGATACCAGGATCGGCAGAAGTCGACCGTAGGTTGAGAGAAGGCGCACAGTTCGGTAACGCGCCGGCCACAGCCGACCGGCGGTTCCCCCGCGGACCAGCGGAAACCGCGAGTGGTACACAGTGCAGACGATGTCCCCGCCGTCCTCCCCGACGTCCGCGCAGAACTACCCGGAGCCGGTCGAACCCGGCGCCGGCGAACCGGTGCGGGTGCTGGTGGTGGATGACGACGCCGCGCTGGCCGAGTTGATCGCCATCGCGCTGGGCCACGAAGGCTGGCAGGTGTGCTGCGTAGGCGACGGCGCGACCGCTGTCCGCGCGGCGGCGCGGTTCGTTCCCCAATTGGTCCTGTTGGCCAGCGACTTGCCGGACGGCCCCGGCCTGCCGGTGTTGCGTCACCTCCGACAGTTCGATCCTCGACTGCCCGCGCTGCTGCTCACCGCCGGAGCCGAGGACGGCGTCGATGGCAACAGTGATCCCGCCAACCCCGACAAAGCCGACTGGGCCGACTGGGCCGACCGGATCGCCAAACCGTGTCACCTTGAGGAAGTCGTGCTGCGGCTGCGCGCGCTGCTCGGCCGCGCCCAGCCGACCGACGGGCCCGGATCGCTGGTGGTGGTCGGCGACCTGGCGCTGGATGAGCACAGCGGCGCGGTCACCCGGGCGGGCCATCGGATCGACCTCACCGGCACCGAGTTCGAGTTGCTGCGCTGCCTGATGCACGACGCGGGCCGGGTGGTGTCCAAGGCCCAACTGCTCGACCAGGTGTGGCGGCAGGGCAGAGACAACACGGGCCGGGACAACACCGGCAACGTCAACATCGTTGAGCTGTACGTCTCCTATCTGCGCAAGAAGATCGACGCCGGCCGGCGTCCGATGATCCACACCCGACGAGGCGTCGGCTACGTGCTGCGGCCGGCACGCTGACCAGCGAGCTGACCGGCAACTCCACCTCGCACGCTGATCGTGATCGCAGGCACACAGCCGGTATTCAGGAAAGGCTCGCAGTAATTTCAGCCGGCTTCCGCACACTGGCCCCATGACCGCCATCGCCGATGTCACGGAACCGGCCAACAGCACCGACACGCCCGCCCGGCGGGAGCCGCCGAGGCGCGGCCGGCTGGCCCGCCTGGTTCGCGGCAAGCCGGCCGACCCCGGTTGGGTTCGACCGGCGCTGCTGGTGTTGCTGGCCGCGACGGCCGGGCTGTACCTCGTCGATCTGGGCGTTTCCGGCTGGGCGAACTCCTTCTACGCGGCCGCGGTGCAGGCGGCGACGAAGAGCTGGAAGGCGTTCTTCTTCGGCTCTTCGGACGCCGGCAACTCGATCACCGTCGACAAGACTCCGGCGTCGCTGTGGGTGATGGATCTTTCCGCGCGGCTGTTCGGCGTCAACTCGTGGAGCATCCTGGTGCCGCAGGCGCTGGAGGGCGTCGCCGCGGTCGGTCTGCTCTACGCCGCGGTGCGCCGGGTCGCCACGCCCGCCGCCGGGCTGATCGCCGGCGCGGTGCTCGCGCTCACCCCGGTGGCCGTGCTGATGTTCCGGTTCGACAATCCGGACGCACTGCTGGTGCTGTTGCTGGTCGCCGCCGCGTACGCGGTGATCCGGGCGATGGAACAGGCGTCCACCCGGTGGCTGTTGTTGGCCGGCACGCTGGTCGGGTTCGCGTTTCTGGCCAAGATGATGCAGGCATTCCTGGTGTTGCCGGCATTCGCGCTGGTGTATTTGATCGTCGCGCCCACCGGCGTCGGCCGACGAATCCGCCAACTGCTCGCCGCCGGGCTGGCGATGGTCGTCGCGGGCGGCTGGTGGGTGCTCGCGGTGCAACTGACGCCGGCCGCCGACCGGCCCTACATCGGCGGGTCGCAGAACAACAGCGTGTTGCAACTGGCGTTGGGCTACAACGGTTTCGGCCGGCTGACCGGCGACGAGTCGGGCGGGCTGGGCAACACCAACCAGGGTTCGGGCCTGCTGCGGCTGTTCGGCAGCGAGATGGGCGCGCAGATCTCCTGGCTGCTGCCGGCCGCGCTGGTCCTGCTGATCGCCGGGCTGTGGTTCACGCGCCGCGCGCCGCGCACTGATCGGGTTCGGGCGTCGTTGTTGCTGTGGGCGGGTTGGCTGGTGGTGACCGGGCTGGTGTTCAGCCTGTCCCAGGGCATTATCCATCCCTATTACACGATTGCGTTGGCACCGGCGATCGGTGCGCTGGTGGGCATCGGCGCGACCGTGCTGTGGCGGGAGCGAACTCATCCGCTCGCGACCGTCGCGTTGTCGGTGACGATCGCGGCCACCGCGATCTGGTCGTTCGCCTTGCTGTCCCAGGATTCGAGCTGGCAGCCGTGGCTGCGGGTGGTGATTCTGGCCGGCGGTCTGGCAGCCGCGCTCGCGTTGCCGCTCGCCAGCCGATTCGGGCGGCGGGCGCTGGCCGGGGTCGTGCTGGGCGGGGTGCTGACCTCGATCGCCGGCCCGACCGCGTTCGCCGTGGTCACCGCCGCGACCGCGCACACCGGCCCGATTCCGGCCGCCGGACCGAGCGGCTTCGCGTTCGGCGGCGGCCCGGGCGGATTCCGGAGCGGCGGCCGATTCCCGGGACGGGGCGGCAATGTCGGTGGATTCGGGGGCGCTGGCGGCGCTGGTGGGCGCGGCAATCAGACGTTCCCAGGTCTCGGCGGTGGTCCGGGTTCTGGCGGGGCTACCGGCAATCCCGCCGGCATTCCCGGTGGCACAGGCGGTTCCGGCAGTCGAGGCGGCCGGGGCGGATTGGGCGGGATGTTCGGCGGCGGGACGCCGAGCGCGGCGCTCACCTCGCTGCTGACCAAGAACGCCGGCTCCTACACCTGGGCGGCGGCCGTGGTCAGCTCCAATCAGGCGGCCAGCTACCAGCTCGCGACCGGCGACGCGGTGATGCCGATCGGCGGGTTCAACGGCACCGATCCCTCGCCGACGCTCGCCCAGTTCCAGCAGTGGGTCCACGAAGGCAAGATCCACTACTTCATCGGCTCCGGCAACGGCGGTTCCGGTGGCACGGCGTTCGGTGGCGCCGGTGGGTTCGCCGGCCGCAGCGGCAACAACTACAGCAACGACGACGCCCAGGCGATCACCAGCTGGGTCAAGCAGAACTTCACCGCCAGCACGGTCGGCGGGGTGACCGTCTACGACCTCAGTCACTCAACCGGGACGTGACCGATCACGAGCCGGCGTAGAGCCGGGGCAGATCGACCAGCACGATGTCGCCGCACTCGGCGGCGGCCTCGCGAAGATCGTCGGCGAAGCCGCTGCCCGAGTACAGCGATAGCTTGGTGTCCGGTTCGGCCGGTGCCTTCGGGTGATCACGCAGCAGATCCCGGATCCGGCGAAGGCGATCGAGATGGCCGAGCGTCATCGTGGTGTTCCATTTGGCCTCGCCAATGGACCGGACGACCCGCCGGCCGTCCTCGTCCTGGCCGAGCACGGCGACGTCGACCTCGTGATGGGTACGTCTGGTCGGATCATTGACGACCCCGCTGCCCACAGCGGTCGCATAACCGCCGAAGGTCTCCGGATCGGCATACCACCGAGCCCACTCCCGGCAGACTCGCTCGAAGTGCGGGCCGACCACCTTGCTGGTGAACGTGCGCTGCGAGTACTGCCACACGCCGTCTGCTCTGCCGGGGCGCTCCAGCTCACCCCACGCCGGCTCCACGATCGAGTGATAGAAGGTCAACAGCGGCTCTGCGATTCGGTATTGGGAACGATTGCCCCGGAACACGTCCGGATCATGGGTGATCATGCCGACGTCCTCCAGCACCGCCAGCGAATGTGCCAGGTCGCTGGCCTTGCGCATCAGGCAATTCGCGATGCCACCTCGGGTCGAGTTTCCGGCGGCGATCGCGGCGAGCACGGTGTGGTAGAGCGCGGTGTCGTGCAACTCAGGTTCCTCGGCAAGAAGGTACCGAGCTTCCCGAAACAATGGTCGAGTCGGACTCAACACGGCTCGCACCACCCAAGGATCGAAGTCCGCCAGATTTCGTGGACTGTCGTTCACCGCGAACTCACGCCGGTATGCTGGCGTGCCACCGACCACCGCGTTGGTGAGCAATGCCAATCGGGGGTCCTCGATGTCCCAGAATTCGGCCGCCAGTCGAAAGTCGAACGTTGGCACCACCATCTCCAGGCCAGCCCGGCCACGCAGGGGGGCGTTGCCGGACAACAATTTTCCCATGAAGGACAGCGCCGACCCACACAGCAACAGCCGGACCGGGGTGTTGGTGTGCTGCGCCGTGGGATCCAGGTACTTCTGGATGATTGAGGGGAGCGATGGCGCGGCGTTCGCCAAGTGTGGGAACTCGTCGATCACGACCACGGTGGGACCGCTCGTGGCAACCAACATGAGGCGTGCGATCGCCTCGTCCCAATCAACGAACCGGAACGGCACGGGCTCACGGCAGTATCGCGCGAGCGCGCGACCAAACAGCCGCAGACCTAGTGCCTCGGTCGCCTCGGTGGCGGTGAACATGAAGCCGCCGGTTGCCCCGGCCATCGCATCGAGCAGGTACGTCTTGCCCTGCCGACGGCGGCCCGACACCACGCCCAAAGTGGCCCGTGGTTCCTGGAAACCGACGTACCGGGACAGCTCCGCCCACTCGAAGTCGCGATCGAACATCCCGGCCGGCTTGTCCACCACACCTCCAGATTTGTATAACTCGGCTTATTATAACTTGAGTTAACCATCCTGGGGGTGCCGAGGTCAACGGCGGAGTCGGTGGTGCTCGGGTTCGGGCGTGGTGGCGAAGGAGCCGTAGCGGGGTCGCCCGTCCGGCAGGTAGGTCGCGACGATCACCAGCTGGGTCAAGCAGAACTTCACCGCACGGTCGGCGGGGTGACCGTCTACGACCTCAGTCACTCAACCGGGACGTGACCGATCACAAGCCGGCGTAGAGCCGGGGCAGATCGACCAGCACGATGTCGCCGGACTCGGCGGCGGCCTCGCGAAGATCATCGGCGAAGCCGCTGCCCGAGTACAGCGCCAGCTTGGTGTCCACGCGGGCTGGCGTGTTCGGGTGATCACGAAGTAGGTCCCTGATATGTCGAAGGCGTCCCAGGTGGCTCAGATTCATCGTGATATTCCACTTGGCCTCGCCGATCGACCGGATCACTCGCCGGCCGTCGTCGTCCTGGCCAAGCACGGCGACGTCGACCTCGTAGTGGGTGCGCATCGCCGGATCGTTCACGACTCCACTGCCGACCGCCGTCGCGTAGCCGCCGAACGTCTCCAGATCGGCATACCACCGGGTCCATTCCCGACAAACCCGCTCGAAGTGGGGGCCGACCACTTTGCTCATGAAGGTCTTTTGCGAACGGCTCCATACCGCGTCCGCGCGGCCCGGACGCTCCAATTCGCCCCACACCGGCCGCATGACCGCGTGGTAGAAGGTCAACAGCGGTTCAGCGATGTGGTAGGTGAACCGGTTGGCGCGAAACACATCGGGCTCATGGGTGATCATGCCAACGTCTTCCAGCATTGACAACGGATGGGCGAGATCGCTCGCCTTGCGCGCCAAGTAGTTCGCGATGCCGCCGCGCGTTGAATTGCCGGTGGCGATCGCCGCCAGGACCGCGTGGTAGAGCGCCATGTCGCGCAGGTCTGGTTCCTCGGCGAGGAGATACCGCCCCTCCCAAAACAGCAGGCGGGCGGGATCCAATACGGCACGCACCACCCAGGGACCGAAGTCTGCACAGTCGCGAGGGACGTCGTTCTGAGCGAACTCCCGGCGGTAGGCCGGTGTGCCACCCACGACCGCATTGGTCAGCAGGGCAAGCCGCGGGTCCTCGATGTCCCAGAATTCGGCCGCCAGTCGAAAGTCGAACGTGGGCACGATCATCTGAAGACCAGCGCGGCCGCGCAGCGGCGCGTTGCCAGACAACAGCTTTCCCATGAAGGACAGCGCGGATCCGCACAACAACAACCGAACCGGTGTGTTGGTGTGCTGTGCGGTCGGGTCAAGGAATTTCTGGATGACCGACGGGAGCGATGGCGCGGCTTTGGCCAGGTAAGGGAACTCGTCCACCACGACCACCATTGGGCCGGTGGTGGCGAGCCGCATCAGCCGGGCGATCGCCTCGTCCCAGTAGGCGAACCGGAACGGCGTGGGCTCGCCGCAGTGGTCCGCCAATGCCTCACCGAACAGCCGCAACCCATCGACCTCGGTTGTCTCGGTGGCCGTGAACATGAAGCCGCCGGTTGCCCTGACCATCGCGTCGAGCAGGTAGGTCTTGCCCTGCCGTCGACGGCCCGACACAACACCCAAGGTTGCCTCGGCACCCTGGTAGCCGACATATCGGGACAGCGCGGCCCACTCGAAGTCGCGATCGAACATCCCGGCAGGCTTGCCCATGAGTCCCCACGCTTGGTTAACTATACTTATAATAAGTACAGTTAACCATCCTGCGGTATTGTTCGCAACACGCCGTCAGCGCAGGGCTCGGTGGTGCTCGGGTTCGGGCGTGGTGGCGAAGGAGCCGTAGCGGGGTCGCCCGTCCGGCAGGTAGGTCGCGACGATCACACCGCTGCTGGTCGTCCGGCTGTCGGCGAGCCGGAACGCCGCCGGCGTCCCCTCGCCGAAGAGCCGTCGTCCCGCGCCCAGCACAACCGGGTAGATCAACAGCTGGAACTCGTCCACGAGGTCGTGGGCGAGCAGACTCCGGATGAGCTGCCCACTGCCGTACACCTGCAGTTCCTGGCCGGGCAGCGTCTTCAGTGCGGCGACCTGCTCGGCCACATCGCCGCCGATCAGGGTCGAGTTCTGCCAGCTCAGCTCGGTCAGCGTGGTCGACACCACGTACTTCGGGAGCTTGTTCAGCGCGGCGGCGATCGGGTTGTCGTCCGGGACGTGCGGCCAGTAGCCGGCGAAGATCTCGTACGTCCCCCGCCCGAGCAGGAACGCCGAGGCCGAAGCGAACCGGGCGCTGATGATCTCGCCCCCTTCGTCGTCGCCGTAGGGCACCTGCCAACCGCCCTGCTCGAATCCGCCGCTGCGGTCCTCGTCCGGTCCGCCCGGCGCCTGCACCACGCCATCCAGGGTCAAGAACGTCGTCACGGTCAGTCGCATCGCGACCTCCTCACTCGCTGGTGAACTCTCCCCCAGGACAGACGATGCCGCGTCCCGAAACTCATCGCGCAGACGGCCGGATCACCTGGATGGCCGAAGATGGGCGGGTGAGCGAAGCAGACGAGATCCGGGCGCCCTGGTACCGGCCGATGCGGGCCAGGGCCACCGACGAGCCGGATCGCGCGGCCACGCCGCTGGAACTGCTGTTCGACCTGTGTTTCGTGGTCGCGGTGTCGTTGGCCGCGGCTCGCCTGCATCACGCGGTGTCGGCCGGCGAGATCGGGCACGGCGTGCTCGGCTATCTGCTGGTGTTCTTCAGCATCTGGTGGGCGTGGATGAACTTCACCTGGTTCGCCTCCGCCTACGACACCGATGACGGACCGTACCGGCTGGCGACTCTGGTGCAGATCGCCGGCGTACTGGTGCTGGCCGCCGGGGTGCCACGGGCGTTCGACCAGGAGGACTTCCGGATCGGCTACCTCGGGTACGCGATCATGCGACTCGGGCTGGCGACGCTGTGGCTGCGCGCGGCGTGCGCGAATTCCGATCAGCGGCCGGTGGCGGTCCGGTACGCGGTCGGCATCACCACCGCGATGCTCGGCTGGCTGGGTGTGCTGTTCGCGCCGGTGTCGGTGCGGCCGGTGGCGTTCCTGGTGATGGCGATGGTCGAGTTGACGATTCCGTTCTGGGCCGAGCGCGGCCGCCGCACGCCGTGGCATCCGCATCACATCGCCGAGCGGTATGGCTGCTTCACGCTGATCGTGCTCGGCGAGTCGGTGACGGCGGCGACCACCGCGCTACAGCCGGCGTTCGACGCCGGGCATCAGGCCGCCGCGCTGTTGTGGGTCGCGGTCGGCGGACTGCTCATCGTGTTCTCGTTGTGGTGGCTGTATTTCGACCAGCCAGCGCACCGGATGCTTCGGTCCAATCGGGACGCTTTCCCGTGGGGCTACGGGCATTTCTTCATCTTCGCCTCGGTCGCGGCGGTCGGCGCGGGACTGCAGGTCGCGGTCGATCACGCCACCGGGTCGAGTGAGCTGTCCGCGCACGGCGCGGCGCTGGCGCTGACCGCGCCGGTCGCGCTGTTCCTGTTGTTCGCCTGGCTGCTGCACGTCCGCCCGCACCGGCGCGGTGTTCCGCACGATGCCGGCTACCCGATCACCGCCGCGCTGGTGCTCGCCGGCACGCTCACCCCGATCGCGGTGCCGCTGACCGGCATGCTGCTGGCCGCCCTGGTCGCGGTGACCACCGTGGTCGGCCGCCGGACGCCGACCGAGTAGCGGGCGCCTGGCTGGCCCGGATTCGGGTATCGGTCTCATCGAACGCGAACCGTCGCTCGTCGTTGCCCGCGACGACCTCGTCCAGTTCGGCCCATGTCAGCGACAAGCGGCTGGCCAAGCCTAGACAACCTCTACTTCGGACAGTCCATCAGCGAGTCGGATCAGCAGCTCGCGCAACGTCCGGCCGTCATGGCTGGCGGCCAGCAACGCGGCCTGGCAGTGCTCGGTTCGGTGCGCGAGCCGCCGATAGAAGTCCTTGCCGCGCGGGGTGAGGAACGCCCGCACCCGCCGCCGGTCGGACGGGTCGACCCGCCGATAAACGGCGTTGTTGGCCACCAACCGATCGACCACTTTGGTCAGGGTGGGCGCGGGCAGCAGGGCGTAGTCGGCGATCTCGCTCATGGTGTGGCCGGCGCCGTCGGAGAGCAGCATGAGCACCCGCCATTCCTCGATCGCGCAACCCTCGGGTTCCAGCACGGCTCGCAGCTGGCTGGTCACCCGTCGCTCCACCTGGCTGAGCAGGTGGGCAAGATCCCGAGGCGGATTCGCGGGGCGCATGGCCTGAATCTCCCTCCTCGGCGGACCGTGCTGACGACTTTAACGCTTTGCCGCAAATGGCGATACAGGCAGTGACCAAGGACGCTGACCAAGGCCGCTGATCAAGCCCGCACCGGATCACGGACGCGGATCGGCGGCACGAACGGCCTCGGCGCACAGATCGATCACCCGGCCGGGCGCGACGTGGACGGACACGTAAACGCTGCGGCCCCTGGCCGCGACGCTCCTGGTGACCGACCACCGAATGTCCTTGAGCAGGTTCAGTCGCTGGGCGTCCCGCCCCGCGGTCCGGCGGATCTCGGTCGCGCGCCGGGCCAGCCAGTCCGCGACCTGGGCCGGCGAGAACAGCTCCGTCTCCGGCGTCGCGGCCGCCCGCGCGGTTCCGGCGAGCTTGCGCCGGGCATTCGGCGTTGCGGACAGCGCGTGCTGCTCGACGTAGCAACGCCACCTCAATCGCTGCCCCGGCCACGCGCCCGCGGTTATCGTGGGGATCGGATCGAGCACGCGCGGCGGCCCGGTCGATCCTTTGTCCGGACGCCCGGAGGCGGCCGGCTTGCGTAGCGGTCCCTGCCAGACGTCGAGCGGGTTGACACCCAACGCGCGGGCATAGGCGTCGAGCACTCGTTCGCTCGGCTTCTTCGCACCCGACTCGATGTTGTAGAGGGTGTTGCGGTCGACGGGCACCCCGAGTTCGGCCATCCGGTCGGCGACCTGTTCGGCGGTGAGGCCGTAGGCGTCCCGGAGAGCCCGAATTCGCACCATGGGTCCGATCGGAGCAAGCGCTGCCATAGCGCTCACCGTATGACAGTCTTCTATGGTGAGCAAATGCGTAAAGCGCTGGTCAAGCGCCTGTCATCCAACCGAGGAGTAGGCATGGTTATCGTTCTCCGGTGCGTAGCAGATTCCAGGCGCTCCGATCTGGCGGGGTCTGTCTGGACCTGTAGCCTGCTGTCAGGCATCCTTGTCGGGTGACTGAAACCGCAACAGGCGCCGAGTCGCTCGCTCGAGCGGTGCTCGGCCGACGCCAGTACCTGGATCTCCGGCAGGGAGACATCGAAATCAACGGCGGTCCGTCGATCGCCGTCGTCCGCGTCATCGAGAGCGCCGGCCGGGATCGCCCGCAGCGCAAGACATTCAACGGTCTCGACCAGGCGCTTGACTGGCCAGAGGGCGCCGCGAAGTCCGTTTTCGCCGACGCCAAGCCGTACCCCGGCAGCCAGGCCGCCGATGTGAGCGCCTATGTGGAGGAGCTGATCTACGGCGACTTCCGACCGTCCTCCGACCCCACCCTGCACGCCGAGCGCGAGATCACCCGAAAGGTGTCGGACGCGGCGCTGGTGCTGGAACTCGCCAAACGGCTCCGCGTCGACCTGACCGCCCTGGTGACCAACGACGCGCCGGCCACGGACTGATCCGGACACGGATTGACACGGCTACGGATTGACACGGCTAACGTCGATCCGTGACCGATCGCTTACGCCAACCGGGTGAATCCGGCTACGTTGACGTCGCACGACTAACGCTTCGCGAATGCCGCGTGCTGGTATGCGAGGAGGCCTTCGGCAACGCCGCTGCCCGTAGCGGGCGCCAGTGTGCCGGCGGGTGCCCGCCACCCGCCGAATGGAGGTGGTCAGGTCGCTATGTCGCTGGAGTCGCTGAATCTGCGGCTCGGCTCGGCGAGCGGAACGCTCCGGTGCGACGACGGCGTGCTGAACGTCGCCCTGGTGATCCCGCTCCAGGGCCCCGCGGGCATCTTCGGGCCGAGCTGTGAGCTGTGCGCGCAGCTGGCCGCCGAGGAGGTCAATACCGAGGGCGGGGTACTCGGCCGCGAGCTGCGGTTACTCGCCGTCGACGGCGGAGCGGCCCCGACCACGGTGGCCGCCGAGGTCGAGGCGCTGGTCTCGATGGGCGTCGTCGGCGCGATCACCGGCTGGCATATCTCGGCGGTGCGCCGGGAGATCGTGCCGCGCATCTCCGGCCGGGTGCCCTACGTCTACACCGCGGTGTACGAGGGCGGCGAGCACACGCCGGGAGTGTTCGTCACCGGCGAGACGCCGCACGGCCAGTTGCTGCCCGGCATGGCGCTGCTGACGGCCGAGTTCGGCGTGCGGCGCTGGTGTGTGGTGGGCAACGACTACATCTGGCCGCGTCGGTCGGCCCGCGCCGCGCACCGCTACGCCCGGGACACCGGCACGAGCATCTGCGACGAGATCTACGTGCCGCTGGGCACCGAGGACTTCGACGCGGTGCTCACCCGGGTGGCGCGGTCGGGCGCGGACGCGGTGCTGATCCTGCTCGTCGGCGACGACGCGGTGCGGTTCAACCGCGCCTTCGGCCGAGCCGGCCTCGACCAGCAGTGCCGCCGGCTGGCCACCCTGATGGACGAGAACATGTTGCTGGCCACCGGAGCCACCGGCACCGTCGGCCTGTACGCCACCTCCGGCTACTTCGAAACCCTGGCCACCCCCGAGAGCCTGGACTTCGCCGGCCGCTATGCCCGCCGGTTCGGCGTGGAGGCGCCGCCGGTGGGCAATCTCGGCGAGTCCTGTTATGAAGGCGTCCGGCTGCTGGCCGCGTTGATCGACCGGGCCAGGACAACCGATGTGCCGGCGATCAGCGCGGTGGCCGACTCGGTGCGCTACGCCGGGCCGCGCGGCGAGATCAGCCTGCGCAACCGCCACGTCGCGCAACGGATCTACCTGGCAGCCGCTGACGCCATGGATTTCCACGTGCTCACCCAGCTTTAGCTCAGTCCGGCGAAACCAATCACGCGACGTGTGCCGCGTCACGACACTCCGGTGGTCGAGGGAACCGCACCATGCTACGGCCGCCGGGCGAGAAGCACCTGCACCTGAGCGACTGCTGTTCATTGCCAGTTACTTTCTACGGAAAGTACCTGGCAACGGGTTCGCGGCAGCGATCTTCCCAGGAAAACGGGCTCAAGATACTTTCCGTGGAAACTTATCGGTAACGCCGGAAATCGGCATTTCACATCGATGGCACGTCGGTTCAACCTACGGACCGCACGCTCGACACGTCCCAGCGCAATCCCGATCAGCACGACCGGCCCGATCAGCACGACCGGCGAGGTGGCGACATGTCAGAGGCAGTGGACGAAACACTGGATGCAGCAGCGGAAACGGCCGATTCCCCGCCCACTGCGGCCAGGCAACACGGCCGTGCTTACAGCAAATGGACCAGCAACACCACCCTGGAGGACTACTCGCTGCGCTATGCCCCGAAGTCCTTCCGCAAATGGACGCCCTACGTGGTCGCCACCACCGCGCTCGGCGGGATCGCCTATCTGGCCGACTTCGCCATCGGCGGCTCGATCGCGATCACCCACGGTTTCTCCAACGCGCTGGCCGCGATCCTGGTGGCGGCGGTGATCATCTTCCTGACCGGCGTCCCGATCTCGTACTACTCCGCCAAGTACTCGATCGACATGGACCTGCTCACCCGGGGCGCCGGTTTCGGCTACCTGGGCTCGACGCTGACCTCGCTGATCTACGCCAGCTTCACCTTCATCTTCTTCGCGCTCGAAGGCTCGATCATGGCGCAGGCGCTGCAACTGGCGCTGCACATTCCACTCGCGGTCGGCTATCTCATCGCGACCCTGATCATCATTCCGCTGGTCATCTACGGCATGACCGCGCTGTCCAAACTCCAGGTCTGGACCCAGCCGATCTGGCTGATCCTGATGTTCGCGCCGTTCATCGCGATCGCGATCAAGGACCCGCACAAGTACGCCGAATGGACGCATTTCGCCGGCAATTCCAGTTCCGGATCGGCGTTCAGCTTCATCGGCATGGGCCTGGGCGCCGGCGTGGCGCTGTCGCTGATCGCGCAGATCGGCGAGCAGGTCGACTACCTGCGGTTCATGCCGGACAAGACGCCGAAAAACGCCAAGCGTTGGTGGTCGGCGGTGCTCTCGGCCGGCCCCGGCTGGGTGGTGCTGGGCGCGATCAAGCAGCTCGGCGGCGCGTTCCTCGCGTTCTACGTGGCCGACAAGGTCGGTCTGGTCAACGCCGGCGAGCCGATCCAGCAGTACCTGGGTGGCCTGAACAGTTTCGTGGGAGTGGGCGCGCTGGCCATCGCGGCGTTCTTCGTCATCCTGTCCCAAGTCAAGATCAACGTGACGAACGCCTACTCCGGCTCACTGTCCTGGTCGAACTTCTTCTCCCGCATCCTGCACTGGCACCCCGGCCGAGTGGTGTGGATCTTCCTCAACGTCGGCATCTCGCTCGCGCTGATGGAGTTCGGCGTGTTCGGCTTCCTCAACAGCGTGCTGGGCTTCTACTCCAACGTGGCGATCGCCTGGATCGGCGCGGTCACCGCCGACCTGGTGATCAACAAGCCGCTCGGCTTCAGTCCGTCCTATGTGGAGTTCAAGCGGGCGCACCTGTACAACTTCAACCCGGTCGGGTTCGGCTCGATGCTGATCGCCTCGGCGGTGTCGATTCTGGCCTTCTTCAACCTGTTCGGCTCGACAGCGCAGGCGTTCTCGCCATTCATCGCGATCGTGCTGGCGTTCGTGCTGTCCCCGGTCATCGCGGTCGCCACCAAGGGCAAGTACTACCTGGCCCGCGAGGACGACCTGCCCGAGCCGATGTTCGTCGACGGTGTCGGCTCGGCCGTGACGCTGACCTGCGTGGGCTGCGGCAACGACTTCGAACGGCCGGACATGGCGCACTGCCCGTTCCACGACGGCGCGCTGTGCTCGCTGTGTTGCAGCCTGGATTCCGCCTGCCACGACAGTTGTAAGAAGCCCGGACCCGTCGACGTCGGCCTGCCGGTGGCCCGCGCGGCCAGCACCCCCGAACCCGCGCTGGAGAACTGACTGGAAGGGAGATTCGCCATGCGGCACGGCGACATCAGCGCGAGCGACGACACCGTGGGTATCGCGGTCGTCAACTACCGGATGCCTCGGCTGCACACCACCGACGAGGTGCTGGCCAACTGCCGGCACATCGCGGAGATGGTGTCCGGTATCAAACAGGGCTTCCCCGGCCTGGATCTCATCGTGTTCCCGGAGTACAGCTCGCACGGGATCATGTACGACCGGCAGGAGATGTTCGACACCGCCTCGGTGATCCCCGGCGCGGAGACCGAGATCTTCTCGGCCGCCTGCCGGCAAGCCGGGGTGTGGGGCGTGTTCTCGCTGACCGGCGAGCGACACGAGCGGCACCCGGACAAGCACCCCTACAACACCCTGGTGCTGATCGACGACCAGGGCGAGATCGTGCAGAAGTACCGCAAGATCCTGCCCTGGACACCGATCGAGGGCTGGTATCCCGGCGACACCACCTACGTCACCGACGGCCCGAAGGGCATGAAGATCAGCCTGATCATCTGCGACGACGGCAATTACCCGGAGATCTGGCGGGACGTCACCATGAAGGGCGCCGAGCTGGTGATCCGCTGCCAGGGCTACATGTATCCGGCCAAGGAGCAGCAGATCATCGTGGCCAAGGCGATGGCCTGGATGAACAACACCTACGTCGCGGTCGCCAACGCCACCGGCTTCGACGGGGTGTACTCGTACTTCGGGCATTCCTCGATCGTCGGCTTCGACGGCCGGACGCTCGGCGAGTGCGGCACCGAGGAGAACGGCATCCAGTACGCCGAACTGTCCACTTCGGCCATTCGGGACGCACGGGCGAACTGGCAGTCGCAGAACCACCTGTTCAAGCTGCTGCACCGCGGCTACACCGGCGTGCTGCACTCCGGCGACGGCGACAAGGGCGTGGCGGACTGCCCGTTCGACTTCTATCGCACCTGGGTGGCGGACCCGGCCACCGCGCAGAAGCAGGTCGAGGAGATCACCCGGCCGACCATTGGCACGGCCGCCGCGCCGACGCCCGGCATTCCCGCGCCGGCCAGTGGGGACACCTGACGGCGAAGTCGATCACCGCATACCTGCGGCGGTCACACGAAGTTCTGCGTGTTCGGCTGTTGCTTGGCGAACCGATCGCGCACCTGTGGCCGCCTGACCGCGATCAGCAGCGCCACCAGCACCGCCGCCTGAAGGCCCTGTTCGACGCGCATCCACACCGGGTACTGGTTGCCCAGGATGAGGTACCCGATCCCGATCAGACCGATGATGCAGAGGTAGTACAGCCGCAGGTACGCGCGTCGCAGGCCGCGGCGCAGCGAATACGCCCGCCAGATGTAGAGCCCGGAGACCAGGACGGTGGTGGCGAGCTTGGCCCACAGGCTGGTTTGCAGCGCGGTGCGGATCGCGGCGAGTTGTTCCGGCGTGGCGTTGGCGGGGAGGTGGGTGTGCGCCAGTTCGTAGTCCAGCACGCTGTTGTGCAGGATCAGGGTGATGATCGTGGTCAGCACGCTGAGCCCGAGGTTGACGAACATCAGCATGATGACCAGGCGCAGCGCCGAGTCGACCGGTTGCCGGGCGGGCTCCGGCGGCAGTTGCACCGGCGGCGCGCTGGGCAGCTGGTTCGGGTTGTACGGCTGGCCCGGATCGGATGGCGGTGGCGTGGCTGAAGGCTGCACGGCAGGAATGAAACCACGCGCCGCGAGCCGGTGTGCGGGTTTTCGAGTTTTCCGGTCCGAACTCACGACCGGGGAAGTCCGCGTCCGGTTCGGCGCGAAACCAGACTAGGGTCTGGCGAATGAACGGCACGGGAGAACCGGCGACGGCCGAGATGGGCGACCCGCGGCAGGCCATCGCGGGCCTGTTCGACCGGACGTCGGAGACCTACGACACCCTGGGCGTGACATTCTTCAGGGCGTTCGCGGACGACCTGCTCGCCGAGGTCAAGCTGGCTCCCGGCGAGCGAGTGCTGGACGTCGGCTGCGGGCGCGGCGCGGCGCTGTTCCCCGCCGCGCAGCAGGTCGGCGACGGCGGCTCGGTGCTGGGCATCGATCTGGCGGCCGAGATGGTCGAGCGCACCGCGCGGGACATCGCCGACCGGGGCCTGAGCAACGTCTCGGTCAGCGTGATGGACGCTCAGGAGCCCACTCTCGACGAGACTTTCGATGTCGTGCTGGCGTCGTTCGTGGTGTTCTTCCTGCCGGACCCGCTCGTCGGCCTGCGCTCGTGGCATGGCCTGCTGGCGCCCGGCGGACGCATCGGCGTGACGACGTTCGGCGACGACGATCCACGCTGGGCGAAGGTGCGCGACGTGTTCAGGCCGTTCGTGACACCCGAGGTGGCGTGGGCGCTGGCCACCCGAGCCGGGCTGTTCGCGACTGTCGCTAATTTCGACCAGGGCATGGAATCAGTCGGCTTCACCGGCGTGTCGACCGTTGAGCGCCGTTATCCGGTCACGTTCACCGATCCGGAGCAGTGGATCACCTGGTCGTGGTCACACGGTCAACGGATGTTCTGGGAAATGGTGCCGGCGGACCGCCGCCGCGAGGTGCACGAGGCGGTGCTGGCCGCGCTGGAGCCGCTTCGCGAACCCGACGGCAGCATCGTGATGATCCAGACCGTGCGCTACACGGTCGCCCACCGCGGATGAAGCCGTTCATCGCGGCCGGCGCGCTACTGCTGATCACCGGCTGCTCGGCCGGCAACTCCACCGTCGCTCCCCTGCCGACAACCCCGACAACGTCAACAACGGCGTCGACCGCGTCGGCGTCAACCGGCCCCATCGGATCGGTGCCCAAGCCGGACCACGTGGTTGTCGTCATGGAGGAGAACCACTCGTACGGCGACATCGTCGGCAGTGCCGACGCGCCCTACCTCAACGCCCTGGCCGGCCAGGGCGCCTTGTTCACCTCGTCGTTCGCGGTCGCGCATCCCAGCGAGCCGAACTACGTGGCGCTGTTCTCCGGTTCCACCCAGGGCCTCACCGACGACTCCTGCCCGCACACCTTCGCCGCCGACAACCTCGGCGCACAGCTCAGCTCAGCGCGCCTCGGTTTCACCGGCTACTCCGAGGATCTGCCGAGCGTCGGCGACCCGAGTTGCACCGCCGGCGGCTACGCGCGCAAACACAGTCCGTGGTCGAATTTTCCCACCGTGCCGGCCGCCGACAGCCAACCGTTCTCCGCGTTCCCCACCGACTATTCGCGGCTGCCGGCGGTGTCGTTCGTGATCCCGAATCTGACCGACGACATGCACGACGGCACCATCGCCGAGGGCGACACCTGGTTGCGCAGCCACCTGGACGGCTATGCGCAGTGGGCGAAAGCGCACCACAGCCTGCTGATCGTGACCTGGGACGAGGACGACTACTCGCAGGCCAACCAGATACCGACGATGATCGTCGGCCAGCAGGCCAAGCCCGGCCGGTATGGCGAGCGGATCGACCACTACTCGGTCCTGCGCACCCTGGAAACGATGTACGGGCTCCCGGCGCTGGGCCAGGCAGCGTCGGCCGCGCCGATCACCGACTGCTGGTCGCCCTGACCGCGAGCCTCGCCGCCGACTTCCCGGCGGACTCGATGACGCCGGCCAGATCGGCGCGCACCAGCCGGCCGTCGCGTTTGCGCACATCGCCGGCGACCAGGACAGTGTCCACAGTGGACGGATTGGCTGCGGTGACGGTGGCGGCGATCGGATCGTGCGTCCAGCCGGTCATGTTCGCGGTGTCGGTGCGCAGCAACACGATGTCGGCCTGCTTGCCCGGCCGCAGCGAGCCGATCCGGTCCGCCAGGCCGTCGGTCTCCGCGCCGCCGAGGGTCGCCATCCGCAGCACATCGGCGGTCGTCACCCGCGGCCCCGCACCGACATGGCTGCTGAACAGCGCGGCCCGCATCAGCGAGAACATGTCGCCGGCCACCGAGGTCACCACGTCCACGCCGAGCCCGGTGGCAATGCCGGCCGCCCGCAACCGGCCGATCATCGGAGCGCCGTGGCCCATCTGCGCTTCCACCGCCGGTGCGACGGTGACCGTGCCGCCGGAGTCGGCGATCATCGTCAGTTCGTCGTCGTCCAGTGCGTTGCCGTGCACGTAGGTGGTGTCCGCGCCGAGCAGGCCGCGAGCCGCGAGCGCGGCGATCGGCCGCCGGCCGACCTGCCCGCTGCCGACGTGCGTGCCGATGCGGACGCCCAGTTCCCTGGCCAGCAGCCAGTCCTGCGCGGCGTCCTCGATCGAGCCGAAACCCGGTCCGACCGGGGCCAGCGCCATGGTCACCAGTCCCCCGCCGGTCTGGCCGGCTCGGCCGAAGTGCTCCCGGTGCGCGCGGCGGATCTCGTCGGGCCGGCGCGGTCGCGGGTCGAACGCCGGGTAGGCGTAGCCGAACACCGCGCGGATGCCGGACTCGCGCAGCCCGGCGATCGCGGCGTCGGTGTGCGCGGCGGTGTACTGAATGTGGGAGTAGTCGTGCAGCATGGTGATGCCGGAGTCCAGGCATTCCAGCGCGCCCACCAGGTTCGCGACGCGCACATCGGCCGGACTGAGCCGGGGCCCGTACTGGCCGAGCACGATGTCCCGGTAGCCGGCGAGGTCGATGTCAATGGCGGTGCCGCGCAGCACCGACTGCCAGACGTGCCGGTGGGTGTCCACGAAGCCGGGCAGCACGATCCGGTCGGTCGCGTCGATCACCTCGGCGTCCGCCGCGTCGATATTCGGCCCGACGGCGGCGATCCGGTCGCCCTCGACCAGCACGTCAGTTCCGATGTGGACAGTGGGTTCGGGCTCGGTGTCGATGACGGTGCCGCCGCGCACCAACAGTCGGGACGCACTCACGCGACCTCCCTACCTCTCACCTGAAAGCTTTTCTGAAAGCTATCACGACAGGGGCTTATGCTGTCAACATGCCTGCCAGCGGTGACCGCGTGGACGAACTGATCGCCCGCTGGCGGGCCGAGCTGCCCGAAGTGCTCGGCCCGACCAGCGAGTTGGTCAAGCGACTGATGCTGCTCGACGCGGATCTGGCAGCGGCGACCCGCGCCGAGTTGCCGGCATTCGATCTGACCCCGGCCGAGCACGACGTGCTGGCCGCGCTGCGCCGCAACGGCAAGCCCTACCGAATGAAGCCGAACGAACTCAGCCGATCACTGCTGCTGTCGTCTGGCGGCA
>DASZLR010000290.1:0-7334 GCA_035552275.1 Pseudonocardiaceae bacterium
GCCGCCTGATCCTGTCCAAGAAGCGCGCCCAGTACGAGCGCGCTTGGGGCACCATCGAGCAGAAGAAGGAAAACGACGAGGTCGTCGAGGGCACGGTCATCGAGGTCGTCAAGGGCGGTTTGATCATCGACATCGGCCTGCGCGGCTTCCTGCCAGCGTCGCTGGTGGAGATGCGCCGGGTCCGTGACCTGCAGCCGTACGTCGGCCGGGAGATCGAAGCCAAGATCATCGAGCTGGAAAAGAACCGCAACAACGTGGTGCTGTCCCGCCGGGCCTGGCTCGAGCAGACCCAGTCCGAGGTGCGCAGCGAGTTCCTGAACAAGCTGGCCAAGGGCCAGGTCCGCACCGGCGTGGTGTCCTCGATCGTCAACTTCGGCGCGTTCGTCGATCTCGGCGGCGTGGACGGCCTGGTGCACGTGTCCGAGCTGTCCTGGAAGCACATCGACCACCCGAACGAGGTTGTCGAGGTCGGCCAGGAGGTCACCGTCGAGGTGCTCGACGTGGACATGGATCGCGAGCGGGTGTCGCTGTCGCTGAAGGCGACGCAGGAGGACCCGTGGCGGCAGTTCGCCCGGACCCACGCGATCGGCCAGATCGTGCCCGGCAAGGTCACCAAGCTGGTTCCGTTCGGCGCGTTCGTTCGGGTGGACGACGGCATCGAGGGCCTGGTGCACATCTCGGAACTGGCCGAGCGGCACGTCGAGATCCCGGAGCAGGTCGTCCAGGTCAACGACGACGTGATGGTCAAGGTCATCGACATCGACCTGGACCGCCGGCGGATCTCGCTGTCGCTGAAGCAGGCCAACGAGGGCTTCACCACCGAGACCGAGTTCGACCCGACGCAGTACGGCATGGCCGCCGAGTACGACGACCAGGGCAACTACATCTACCCCGAGGGCTTCGACCCGGAGACCCAGGAGTGGCAGGACGGCTTCGACAAGCAGCGTGAGGAGTGGGAGCGCCAGTACGCCGAGGCGCACACCCGCTACGAGCAGCACATGAAGCAGATCACCAAGGCCGCTGCGGCGGCCGCGGAAGCCGCCGCTGGCGGCGACGAGAACGCCCCCGCCGGCAACAACGGCGGCGGGAACTACTCGTCCGGCTCCGAGCAGCCGGCCGCCGCCCAGTCGGGTGGCACGCTGGCCAGTGACGAGCAGCTGGCCGCACTGCGCGAGAAGCTCTCCGGCGGCGTCTGAGCCGCCTGGCGGGTTCTGATCCGCCGATTCGGACCGATAGCCGAGGACCCCGCGTCACCCGATGCGGGGTCCTCGGCTTGTCAGCCTCAAGAATCCGCTTGATCAAACCCGCCCAGACCAGCCAATCTCAGCTCTCGCCGGCCGGCGCCAGCGCGGCCGTGGGCCGGTGGCGGGCGGGCCGCATTCGTCTGATTCAGTCGATAATGTCCGCTAGATTCAGGTTGAGAACGAACGGAATCGTCCGAATGGTCGATGACAGGCCACTCGCATCCCGGTTATTCTCGCGTTGTAGGGCTGGGGTCGCACTGGGGCTGATCTCGCATTTGTGGTGCGATATCAGCAGGTTGTTCAAGAGGAGGTAAACATTGCGTACGCTTCGCGTATCGCTCGCCGTTGGAGCTGGCTCGACAGCTCTCGTCAGCGTACTTGAGCCTCCCGCTAACGCCGGATTTGGTACGGACGATCGAACTCGGGTGACCAACACCGCCGCCTATCCCAACAGGGCCATCACGCTGATCGTTCTCAAATTCGCGAACGGCCCCACCAGCCAGTGCACCGGATTCTTCAACTCGCCCAGCCTTGTTGTCACCGCCGGTCACTGCGTCAACAATACGGCGGCGGGCTGGCCGCGTCGGCAACCGTGCTTCCCGGCTACGATGCAGGTTACGAACCGTACGGCTCATGCAACGCGGCCACCTTCTACTCCGTGACGGGGTGGACAACCAACCACGACTGGGACTACGGCTACGGCGCGATCAAGCTCAACTGCTCGGTCGGCGACACGGTCGGTTGGTTCGGAATGTACTGGACTGACTTCTCGGAACAGGGCAGCCCGATCACCATCACCGGCTATCCGATCGAGAAAGTGCCGTCGAACTCGATGCCGGATCTCAATTCTGCCAATCGGATCACCGAGGCCGCTTTCGACAACTATCAGAGTTGGCGATCGTAACTCTGGTACCGTCGGATAAATGAACGATTCCACGGGTCATGGTGGCCCGGCCGCAGACGATGCGGCTGGGCCACCGGGCACGGTCGGTGTTGTCCGTGGTGTTGTCCGATCGACGTCGGGTCAACCCATTGATGGTTGCATCCTGTCGCCGATGCTGACCTCATCTCGGCATCCGCCGGTACCCGATATGGCCTGGCTCACCAGGGCCGACGGTTCCTACAAACTGACGGTCCCGCCGGGCACGTACACGATCATGGCCAATCTCTCCGACCGAATGGGCCATGAGGCACGGGGTGAGGTTCGCGGTGTCGAGGTCGTCGGCGTGCGGGCGGTGACCGCGGACATCACCGTGGAGGTGACGGACTGGCCCTGGGCCGGCTACCGCGTGCCAGGCGGTGATGGTTAAGCGGTGGCGACGCTGGCCGGGGTCCAGACGCGCCGGGCGACCGCCGAGCGGGTGCGCAGCGCGGCGATGCTGTGCCGTGCGGGACTGTGGCGGGCGGGAACCAGTAGCGCCGCGAACCAGGTGCGTCGCTGCTCGGCCAGCGTGGCGAGCATGGCTCGATACTGACGGCAGTGCACCAGGCCCGGCGTGCCCAACCGGTGTCGCGGCTGCTGTGGCCGCCGCGTGTGACGTCCCATCGTCCCTCTTCCACGGTTACGGCGAGGACCCACCGTACCCACCTGACATGGGTGAATCGGCCATCCTTTCGGCGTGTCGCCGCCTACGTTCGGTAACGTTCTGGCCAAGTCGGCGAATCGAGCTCATCCTGTCGGGTGGCGACTGGTCGGCCCGACACGGGATTGGCAGAATCGGATCATGCTGAGGGTTGGTCTGACGGGGGGCATCGGCTCGGGCAAGTCCACGGTGGCGCGCCGGCTCGCCGAGCACGGCGCCGTGGTGATCGACGCGGACCTGATCGCCCGCGAGGTGCTCGCGCCCGGCACCGCCGGCCTGCGCGAAGTGGCCGCCGCGTTCGGCGCGGAGGTGCTGGACGCCGACGGCGCGCTGAACCGGCCGGCGTTGGCGGAGCGGGTCTTCGGCGACGACGCGGCGCGAGCCATGTTGAACGCGATCGCGCATCCGAGGGTGGGCGCCCGCCGCGCCGAACTCGCCGATGCGGCGGCCGAGGACGCGATTCTCGTCGACGACATCCCGCTGTTGGTGGAGAACGGCCTCGGCCCGCTGTATCAGCTGGTGATCGTGGTGGACGCCCCGGTGGAGACCCGGGTGGCCCGGCTGGTGCGCCGCGGCATGGCCGAAGCGGACGCACGGGCCCGGATCACCACCCAGGCCACCGAGGAACAGCGGCGCGCGGCCGCCGACGTGTGGCTGGACAACTCCGGCCCGGTCGACGTGCTGCTCGCCGCCGTCGACCGGCTGTGGGTCGACCGTCTGGTGCCCTACGAGGCGAACGCGCGGTCCCGCCGGCTGCCGCCCCGAGGCGGCCCGAAGATTGTCGACCATGACCCGACCTGGCCGGCCCAGGCCGAGCGGATCGCCGCCCGGCTGCGGGTGGCCGCCGGCGGTCGGGCGTCGCGGGTCGATCATGTCGGCTCGACGTCGGTGCCCGGCCTGGCCGCCAAGGACGTGCTCGACTTCCAACTCAGCGTGGACTCGATCGCCGACGCCGACGCGCTCGCCGAACCGCTGGCCGATGCCGGATTCCCGAACCTGCCGGAGTTCACTGTGGACACTCCCACGCCGGCGGATCCCGATCCGGCGCACTCGGCCAAGCGCACCCATGTGTCCGCCGACCCTGGGCGGTGGGCGAACGTGCACCTGCGGGTGGCCGGCTCGCCGGGCTGGCGATTCGCCCTGCTGTTCCCAGCGTGGCTACGCGCGGACGACGCGGCCCGCCGCGAATATGAGGAGCTGAAACGGAAACTGGCCGCGGCGTACGCGGACCGGACGATTCCGGAATACGGGCACGCCAAGGATTCCTGGTTCGCCGAGGCATGTCGGCGCGCTGAGGCGTGGGCCGTGCGGGCTGGCTGGGGGCCGCCGGATTTCTGAGGCCCCACGGCCCAACCGGAACAGATCTACAGTGGCGGCCAGGGGGTGGTGATTCCCTGGAGGGACAGCCACAGCGCGACATCGTGATCGCAGCGGCTGAGTTCCTCCAGGGTGCGGTGCACCGTGCGCAGGGCGAGATCGGCGTCGTCGGGGCGCAGAATCCGGCCGGCGACGGCGGCCGCGAAATCCTCCGAGCCGACGATGCGCGCCGTGGTGCCGCCGGGAACCGACAGACCCAGCAGCAGATCGGTGGTGCGCCACGAACGGGTGTCCCGCTGCACGCGAACGGCGGTCAGCGTGCACGGCCCGCTGCGGGCGTGCCGGGACCGTGGGCGCTGGTAGGTCAGTCGCAGGCCGAGATCGGGCACCAGCCAGATCAACTCGCCGTCAACGAACGGATCGTCCGGCGTCGGGCACTCGGTGCGCAGTCCCCACGACTCGACCTGGCAGAAGGTCAGCCGATGGGTGATACCGGATGGGTAGCTGCGTTCAGCCGTGAAGGTGTCGACGGTGTCAACCAGCTGGGGTGTGATGGCAGTTCCCACCGGGCTGAGAGTAGCGGTCAGTATGCGTCTGGTGACCCGTGGGGCCAATTCGTTATGCGACAGATTGCCAACGAGTTGGTATCCATCGTGTGTCAACGTCATTCTTTGGGGTGAATGCCGTTGACCAGCTGCGGGGCGTGCGGTACACGTCAGCGCCGTTGCCAGCTCAGATGGATACCGACGTCCGAGAACCAAGCGCCAAGATCATAACCATAGCGGGCGATCTTGTCCACCAAATGGTACGCGCGGTGCATCGCCCGCTCGGCGGTGGCCGCGTCGATCAGCCCGGCGCCCAGCGCCGCCAACAGCTCGTCGGCGTCCAGCACCTCCAGCTCGCGGCCGGACCGGACCACGATGTCCAGGTAGTGGTCGATGGAGCGCCAGGTCGTCCGGCCGCGCTCGATCTCCGCGATGTCGAGGTAAAAGTCCTGGTCACGCTCGTGTCCGGGGGTGAAGTACCAGTCGGTGATGCGCGCGCCCAGCTCGGGCAGCAGCCAGGATTCGACGTACTCGATGTCCGGCCGGTCGATCACCGGCCGCGCCAGGTACAGCCCGAACTCCTCGACTCGATAGGTGTCGACCGGCCGTGCCACGCCCTTGGGATCGACGTTCGTCATCTTCGCCAGGTCGAAGGTCTCGATCTTGGGCGGATGGATGTGCGCGGCCCGGCGTCTGCCGCCGGGGTTGCTCAGCTCTGACTGTCCGGACTGCTCGGGCGCACGGCGGGGGCTGGCGGTCATTCCGCCATCCTGCCGGCGCCACGGCCGTGCTCCGATACCTCGATCGGGTGTCACCCGATGAGGTAGGACACCGGGCGTGTCAGAGGTCGGGCATACCCTCGACACGTGGCATTCGCGACTGAGTATCCCGTCACCGCGCACTCGGCGTTCCGGCCGATCGGCGATATCCCGCGCACCGACGGCCGCTTCCAGGTCGTCGCCGACTATCAGCCGGCCGGCGACCAGCCCCAGGCGATCGCCGACCTGGAACGGCGCATCCGGGCCGGCGAGAAGGACGTCGTGCTGCTGGGCGCGACCGGCACCGGCAAGTCGGCGACGGCGGCCTGGCTGATCGAGAAGGTGCAGCGGCCGACCCTGCTGATGGCGCCGAACAAGACGCTGGCCGCCCAGTTGGCGAACGAGCTGCGCGGCTTCTTCCCACACAACGCCGTCGAATACTTCGTCAGCTACTACGACTACTACCAGCCTGAGGCGTACGTGCCGCAGACCGACACGTACATCGAGAAGGACTCCTCGATCAACGAGGATGTCGAGCGGCTGCGGCACTCGGCCACCATGAGCCTGCTGTCCCGACGGGACGTGATCGTGGTCGCCACGGTCTCCTGCATCTACGGCCTGGGCACTCCACAGTCCTATTTGGACCGATCGATCCAGGTCGGCATCGGCGACCAGATCGAACGGGACGTGCTGCTCCGGGCGCTGGTGGACGTCCAGTACACCCGCAACGACCTGGCGTTCTCCCGGGGCACGTTCCGGGTGCGCGGCGACACCATCGAGATCATCCCCGCCTACGAGGAACTCGCCGTGCGGATCGAGCTGTTCGGCGACGAGATCGACCGGCTCTACTACCTGCACCCGCTGACCGGCGAGGTGGTGCGCGAGGTCGAGGGACTGCGGATCTTCCCGGCCACCCACTACGTCGCCGGGCCGGACCGGCTGGAGCGGGCGATCCATGACATCGAGGCCGAACTGGCCGGCCAACTGGCCAAGCTGGAACAGCAGGGCCGGCTGCTGGAGGCGCAGCGGCTGCGGATGCGGACCAGCTACGACATCGAGATGATGCGCCAGGTCGGGTTCTGCTCGGGCATCGAGAACTACTCGCGGCACATCGATGACCGCGCCGCCGGTTCCGCGCCGGCGACCCTGATCGACTACTTCCCCGAGGACTTCCTGCTCGTCATCGATGAGTCGCACTACACCGTGCCGCAGATCGGCGGCATGTACGAGGGCGACGCGTCCCGCAAGCGAACGCTGGTGGAGCACGGGTTCCGGCTGCCCAGCGCGCTGGACAACCGGCCACTGACCTGGGAGGAGTTCAGCGACCGGATCGGCCAGACGGTGTACATGTCGGCGACCCCCGGCCCGTATGAGCTGGGCCAGTCCGGCGGCGAGTTCGTGGAGCAGGTGATCCGGCCGACCGGCCTGATCGACCCGGAGATCGTGGTCAAGCCCACCGAGGGGCAGATCGACGATCTGGTGCACGAGATCCGAGTGCGCGCGGAGCGCGACGAGCGGGTGCTGGTCACCACGCTCACCAAGAAGATGTCCGAGGACCTGACGGACTATCTGTTGGAGCTGGGCATCCGCGTCCGCTATCTCCACTCCGAAGTGGACACTCTGCGCCGGGTCGAGTTGTTGCGCCAGCTGCGATTGGGCGAGTACGACGTGCTGATCGGCATCAACCTGCTGCGCGAGGGCCTGGACTTGCCGGAGGTCTCGCTGGTGGCGATCCTGGACGCGGACAAGGAGGGCTTCCTGCGCAGCGGCACCTCACTGGTGCAGACGATCGGCCGCGCGGCCCGGAACGTCTCCGGTCAGGTGCACATGTACGCCGACAAGATCACCGACTCGATGCGGTACGCGATTGACGAGACCAATCGCCGG
>DASZLR010000291.1:0-14435 GCA_035552275.1 Pseudonocardiaceae bacterium
CTGCGACGCCGGTGTCACACCCATGGTGCTGGGATCCCGCTCGGAACCCCTGGATGTGGGCCGCACCACCCGCACCATCCCCACCGCCATCCGCAAAGCAGTCGTATTCCGAGACCAAGGCTGCAGTTTCCCGAGCTGCGATCGGCCGGCTCGCTGGTGTGATGTTCACCATGTCGAGCACTGGGCCGACGGTGGCCCCACCGAACTGGGAAATCTCACCCTCCTCTGTAGACTCCACCACACGCTGGTGCACCACTCACCCTGGCGGATCGACATGGACGACGGCATCCCCACGTTCGTCCCGCCCACCTACATCGACCGACAACAGCGACCCCGAACCAACCTCATCCACCGACGCAACTGAGAAGAAGCCACCCAGAATTTCTTCCCAGGCCCGATCGAAGTAACGCACCCTGCGCGCTCAGCGGGGTCGGAGCACGGTCATGTCCAGCACCCAGAGCAGGCAGGCCGCGGCTGGGAAGGCCGCGCCGACGACGCACACCCCGGTCCAGCCGAACGCCGCGTACATCGCGACCGACAGCGCGCTGCCGGTCGCGCCGGCCACGAAGTACGCCGTCATATAGGCGGTGTTCAGCCGGCTGCGCGCCGCCGGCCGCAACGGATAGATGAGCGACTGATTGGAGATATGAGTGGCCTGGCAGCCAAGGTCCATCAGCGCAACGCCGATGGCCAGCGCGATCGCCGAATGCCCGCCGAGCGCGATGAGCACATAGGACAGTGCCATGACCAGCACGAAACCGCCGGTGGCCAGTCGCGCCAGACCCCGATCGGCGAGCCGGCCGGCGAACATGGCCGCCGCCGCGCCGGCCGCGCCGACCAGCGCGAACGCGCCGATCGCCGCGTTGTTCCAGTGATACGGCGGCCGGGCCAGCAGAAAGCCGACGCTGGCCCAGAAGGCGCTGAACGAGCCGAACACCAGCGCGCCGTACAGAATCCGCATGCGCAGCAACGGTTCCTCGCGCACCAGCCGCAACACCGACGCCAGCAACGCCGGGTAGCGCAGCTTGGTGGTCGGCGCGAGCGTCGGCAGTTCCCGCCACAGCAACGCGCCGATCACCGCGGTGAGCACCGCACCCAGCCCGAACACCGCCCGCCAGCCGGCGACCGAGGCGATCAGCCCGGACAGCGTGCGGGACAACAGGATGCCGATCAGCAGGCCGCTCATCACGGTGCTCACCACGCGGCCCTGCTGCCCGTCGGCGGCCAGATGCGCGGCGAAGGGCACCACCACCTGCGCGGCGACCGAGGTCAGCCCGACGACCATCGCGGCCGTGCCGAACACCGCGACCGACGGTGCGAGCGCCATCAACGCCAGGCCCAGCACGGCGACCGCGAGCATGACGGCCAGCAGCCGACGCCGTTCCACCAAGTCGCCCAACGGAACCAGGGTGGCCAGGCCGATCGCGTAGCCGATCTGGATCAGCGTGACCACGATGCCGATCGCCGCGCTGGACGTGTGCAGCGCCTGGGTCAGCGTCTGCTCCAACGGCTGCGGGTAGTACAGGTTGGCCACGACGGCGCCGGTCGCCAGCGCCATGATCGCGACGACCCGTCGGTTCGCGACCGCGGGTACGGCTGTCCCGGTGGCGGTCATAGTGAGGGACGGTAATCAACCAATTGGTTGGTTGGCAAGCGAGTTAGCTGGGCCTAGGGTATGCGGATGGCCAAGGACGTGCCCAGCACTCGGGATCGGCTGTTGGCGGCCGCCCGCGCCGAGTTCGCCGCGCACGGCATCGCGGGCGCGCGCACCGACCGCATCGCCCGCCTCGCCGGCGTGAACAAGGAACGCATCTATGGCTATTTCGGCAGCAAGGAGAAGCTGTTCGACGCCGTGGTGATGGCCGCCATGGACGAGATGGTGGACGCCGTTCCACTGAGTTCCGACGACGACCCGGCCGAGTATGTCGGCCGCGTCTTCGACTTCCACCGCGACCACCCCGACCTGCTCCGGCTACTGCTGTGGGAAGGCCTGCACTATCGCGAGCAGCCACTGCCCAACGACGACGAGCGGGCCCGGCGGTACCGCGAGAAAGTGTCCACATTGGCCGGTGCGCTGGGCGTCGATTCGTCATTCGACGTCGCCGCCTGCCTGCTCACACTGATCGGTCTGGCCGCCTGGCCGAGCGCCGCGCCGCAGCTGGCCCGGCTCATCCTCGGCGATGCCGTCGACGAACCGGCCAGGCGAAACGCTATGCGCCGGTATGTGACGGACTTCGCCGCCCGCGCCCTGGCCGAGCCCGACAGTAAATGGGACCCGGTGGCCGGCTATTAGCCGAGCAGAACTCTGGATTTCACCCGCCCTCGGCGGTCTGGCGCAGCGCCTCAGCCGCTTTGCGGCCCCTGATCGCGTCCGCGCGCTCGACGGCGGCTCGGCGCTCCGCGTCCGCCTCGTAGTCGGCCTGCCGGTTGCGCACCACGCGCGCCGGCGCGCCGACCGCGATCGAGTAGTCCGGGATGTCGCCGCGCACCACGGCATGCGCGCCGAGCACGCAGCCGCGCCCGATCCGGGTACCGCGCAGCACCGTCGACTTCACGCCCAGCCAGCAGTCCGGCCCGATCCGCACCGGGGTCTTGACGATGCCCTGGTCCTTGATCGGCGCGTTGACGTCAGCGGTGATGTGGTCGAAGTCGCAGATGTACACCCAGTCCGCGACCAGCGTCGCCGCGCCGATCTCGACGTCGAGGTAGCAATTGACGGTGTTGTCCTTGCCGAACACCGCCTTGTCCCCGATCCGCAGCGAGCCTTCGTGGCAGCGAATCGAGTTGCCGTCGCCGATGTGCACCCAGCGGCCGATCTCCATCCGGCCATAGCCGGGCTGGCAGTGGATGTCCAGCTTCCGCCCGAGAAACACCATGCCATGCAACACGATGTGCGGATTGGCCAGCCGAAACCGCAGCAGCCGCCAGTACCGCACCAGGTACCACGGGGTGAAGGCACGATGGCGCAGCACCCAGCGCAGCGTGGCCAGCGTCAGGAACCGGGCCTGCCCGGAATCGCGGCCGGCTCGCCGCCAGGCACGGGCTTTGGCGGCCACCGGGGCGCCCCACATCGAGGTCATGACACGGACGGTAACCGATGTACCTGCCGTGTCCGATCTTTGACACAGCGCGACGTACACCGATAGCGTCGTTAGGTGGTATCCCGCCTCGCGCTGCCCATTCTGCTCGTCGCCAGTCTGGTTACCGGCGCCAGCCCCGCCCAGGCCGTCGGCGCGCCCTCGGCCCCGCCGCCGGGCTACCTGACCGACGCGCAGGGCCGCGCCATCGTGCTGCACGGCATGAACAGCAGCGGTAGCGCCAAAATATCCGCCGACGCGATGCCCTGGGTCGGCCCGTCGAACATCGCCGCCGAAACCGACCGACTCGGCTCCGACGCGGTGCGGCTGCTGATCTTCTGGGACCGGGTGGAACCGCGGCCGGGCCAATTCGACGAGAACTACCTGAACGCCGTCGCACAGCGGGTGAGCTGGTATGCCGACAACGGCGTCCAGGTCATTCTGGACATGCACCAGGACCTCTGGGGGCCGTCGCTGTCCGGCGGCGGCAACGACGGCGCGCCGGCCTGGGCGACGTTCACCGACGGCCAGCCGGTGAAGATGCAGAGCAACTGGGGCCTCACCTATCTGCAGCCCGGCGAGGACCGCGCGTTCGACAACTTCTGGAACACCACCGGCGAGCATCCCCAGTTGCGCCAACAGTTCGCCGACGCCTGGCGGCACGTGGCCGCGCGGTTCGCGGGCAACCCCGGCGTGCTGGGCTACGACCTGTTCAACGAGCCGTGGGACGGTGACTCGTCATCGCCGGGATTCGAGGTCAACCAGCTCGCGCCGTTCTACCAACAGGTGATCAACTCGATCCGGACGGTCGACGGCCAGCACTGGATCCTGGTCGAGCCGCAGATGTACGGCACGATCTGGGGCTGGCCCTCAACGCTGCCGCCGCTGTCCGATCCCCGCTCCGGCGGCGCGCACCTGGCCTACGCTCCGCACCTGTATCCGTGGCTGATCATGACCGGCCAGCCCTACACCGGGAACAACAAGGTGCTCACCCAGGCCGCGCTCGCCACCTGGCAGACCGCCAACGTGACCGAGGCGGCCCAGCTGCGCATGCCGCTGGTGATCGGCGAGTTCGGCGGCGACGGCAACGAACCCGGCGCGGGCGACTACCTCAACGACATGACGACGATGGCCGCCGGCAGTTCGGACGGCTGGCTGTACTGGTCCGACGATCCTGGCCCCGGCGGCCTGTACGGCAGGGGCAACAGTTGGTCCGCGCTGGCCGGCCTGCTCGCGCAACCGTATCCGCGGGCCATCGCCGGAACCCCGGTGCACTGGGGCTACGACCCGGGCGCCCACACGCTCACCGTCGTCTACACCGACGCGGCCGGGGTCAGCGGCCCGACCGAGTTGTTCCTGCCGACCGACAAGTTCACCGTCTCTTGTGGACCAGGCTGCCGAACGAGCTGGGACCCGACCCGGCATGTGCTGTCCCTAGCGGTGCCGCAGACCGGCGGCCAGCACACCATCACCGTTCGGCCGTAACCGCGCTGGCGTCAGCTCACGTTCCACAAGAGAATATCGTCGTCGTTGCGATCACCGGTGGCGAGAATATTTCCGCTTGGATTGAACGCCGCCGAGCCAAAAGAGCCAGGTATCTGGCGAGTCGGCACCCCCGAATGGTTCGCGGAATTCACGTCCCACAACGAGACACCACGAGCGCCAACACCGGCCAGACTATGCCCATTCGGGCTAAACGTGACAGCGCTGCTATAACCGCCCGAGGCTGCCAGGGGCTCCCCCGCCTTCGACGGGTTTTCCGGTTCCGTCACATCCACCAGCGAGATACCTTGGTCATCACCGGTGGCCAAGGTATCTCCACCGGAATCGAATGCCACCACAGTATCCTCACCGTTGGGCGGACCATCCGTAGAATAGGAATATTTCGCCCATTTGGTATTATGAGGTTCGTTCGGGATTGACACGAGCAAATCGCCGGCGCCGTAAGAGTCAATACCGGCCACCGTATAACCACCCAAGGTATTGCCCTGCGCGCTAAAACCCAGAGAGTCCACGATGCCGTTTGAGGAGCCGATTAGATCGCCCGGGGTCGGGTGAGTAGGATCAGTCATGTCCCACCGCGAAATGCTGCCATCATAACCGCCGGCTACCAGCAGATGCCCGTCGGGACTAAAAGCCACCGAGCTGAAGGAGCCGGTAGAATTACCGGCAATATCATTACTCAGGACCACCGGGCCGTCGGAACCGGTGATCCTCCACAACTCGATCCCGTCAGCTCCCGCCGCGGCCACAATATTGCCATCCGGACTGATCGCCAGAGCATTCACGGGATCTCCGTTATTGTTTCCGTACCCCACATTATGAAGAACGGATGCATGCGCCGGATTGGTGGTATCCCACAACGTCATGGTGCCATCGTGGTTGCCGCTGGCGAGGACAGTCCCATTGGGGGAAAACGCCAACGAATCGATGGGTCCGCTATCACCAGTCAGTATTATTGGCTGACCAGAAATGTCATTGACTTTTTCGTCAATGTTCGGCGAACCCGAGGCGGCCGTCGTCATGAGCGCGATGACGGCGGGGAGGGCGACTGAGACGGCGAGTAGCCGCCGGACGCGACTGAGCGGGCCACGGGTCCACGCCAGTGACGGTGCTCCTGGGAATGACGGCGGGTCAGGGGACAACGAAGGTCTCGGCAGCGGAGGCCGCCTGGGCGGGATCGATTGATCCAGGGCATCCAGTGCGGCACGGGCGGCAATGGCCACCCGGCCGACACGATCGGTGGTCAGCTCACGGAGTGTCGTCCGCGCGGCGACCGCGATGACCTCATCAGTGGAGTTCGCCAATCGGGCCAACTCGTGAAGGATGGCGATCCGCACCGCCTCCAGCGGACTACGGACCGCGTCGACGACCGCCGACGGAAGTATCACGTCCGGCTGCGGACCGCGCGGGCTCTTGGCGACGTCCAGCTTGCCGCGCAGGTCGGCCATGCGCTGCGGATTCTGGTGGGGAGTAACGTCTCGCACCCGTTCGAACACGTAGTCGTAAAGCTCGTCTGTGTCGATGACGCCGTCTCCGTTGCGGTCGGCTTCGCCGGTCCGCATTCCGTCGACCAGCGCCTGGGTGAACACCGACGGACCAGCGTTTTTGTTCACCGCAATCGCCTTGCCGTCAGGCTCGTAGGCGTACTCCAGCGCCGACGACGACGTCACCACGACCGATCCCCGCCCCCGCGGCTCGCCGTCGCTCAACTGCTCCAGGACATCAATCCTCGCACCGGCGCGATCCCGCATTCCAACCGGAAAAGCCCCTGCGTAACAGCAGTCCAGCAGGACCACTATCCGCCGCGACCGGCTGCGTCTCATTTGGTCACGCACGAAGTGCGCCGATACGGCGGTCGATCCCAGCCGGCCATGCCGCGAGTCGGCCGTTGCCAAGTGCAATTTACCCGCATCGTCCTTGACACCATGTCCAGAGAGATACAAAAGGATGAGGTCATCCAGGCCGGCATCGGCGAAGAAGTCCTCGATGGCCCTGCTCACTTCGGGCTCGGCCCGGTTGTGCCGCACATCGACTTGATAATCGCCGATCGACGGATCACCCAGCACCGCTGCGAGCTCGCGAACGTCGGCCGCCGGAGAGCGTAGCTGGCGAAAGGTCGGGTCCGCGTACTTGTCAGTAGCGATGAGGAGCGCCCTGCGGCTTCCCGTCATCCGTCACCTCACCCCAACCCCTCACCAGGTTGCCACTATTCCGCCCAGCGCCCGAACGTGGAGCGTAGGATAGCAATCCCCAGATACTCATCTCGCATAGTGTTCGATAACCAGATGGCGGTTTTGCTGTGAGTACCGTATTGGTGCAGGTCCACGTCGGTGACGGCGATGCCGAGGAGGTGGACCTGCTCTCCCGCCAGTTCCGGGATGAGTTGCTGGAGTTGGACGTGGACGCCGCGGCTACGGCCCAGGACGGCGACGCACCCACTGGCGCGAAGGGCGATCCGATCACCATCGGAGTTCTCGTCGTCACCCTGGCCAACTCCAGCGTTCTGCTGGGTCTCTGCCAATTCGCTCGCGCCTGGATCGCTCGCGACCGACGCCGGCATGTCACGATCAAGAACGGCGAGCGCAGCCTGGAGATCACCGACGCGGACCCGGCTCAGCAACGGCAGCTGATCGACGCGTTCTTGCGCGCTCAACCCACCGATGCCGATCATTCCGGTGACGCGACGACCGTTGGCTGACAGAGGATCGCGGTCGGGGTGTCGCCGATCCGGGTGAGGATGACGCTGGCCGAGGCGGCGCCGGCGAGCTTCAGCCGGCGGCGCAACGCATCAGGCTCGACCCGCAGCCCGCGCACCAGGATCTCCAGCCGGCCGACCTCGTGCCGGCGCAGCACCGCGCGCAACGCCCGCTCAGTGTACTGGCCGTGCTCGATCACCCGGAACGCGCGCACTCCCGGCGGCGGCGAATCACCGGTCAGGTAGGCGATCCGGTGATCGAGCTGGGCCAGGCCGTGCCGGGCCGCGTAGTGCCGCACCAAACCCGCGCGCACCACCGCGCCGTCCGGGTCCACCAGCCACCGGCCGACCGGCCGGACCGGGCAGTCGTCGGGCTCGGCGTCGGTGATCGTCCACAGTGGCGCCCCGGTGCGCAGCACGCTCGCCCGGCGGGTGACGCCCGGCGTGGCCAGGTCGCGCGTCCACAGGCAGGCCTCGCGCACCTGGCCGTTCCAGGACACCAGCTCGATCTCGTCCGCCCACGGCACGGCCGCGAAGTCCAGGCCTGGCGCGGATTTCACCGCCAGCGGCCGGCCGGCGTAGGCGTCGACCAAACCGGCCAGCGCGGGCGCCAGGTCTTCGACTCGCCACCGCCGCCGGCCGGTGTCGTCACGACGAGCCGGATCGGCGAGCACCACGGTGTCCCGGCTGACCGGCCGGAGCGCGTCGGCGACCGCCAGCAGTGGCGCGACACCCGCGACCGCGCAGTTGTGCCGGGCCATCGCCAGCCGCACCGGGTCGAGATCCGAGCCCACACACCGGTTCGCGACGGCGGCCGTGGCCGTCAGGTCGGCGCCGATCGAGCAGGTCACGTCGTGCACATCGCGGCCACGCAGCCGGCCGGCCCGGTGCGCGGCGACCGCGGTCGCGGTGGCCTGCTGCAGCGCGGTGTCGGTGAACAGCCAGTCCCCCGCGGCCGCCAACTTCGCGGCCGCGCGCTGCCGGAGTACGGCGGTTTCCAGCACAGCCGCCCCGTATCCGTCGGCGATCGCGCGGGCGCGGGCGACATCGGCCAGTCGGCTGGCGTCGGTCAGCGGTGACTCGGCGAGCGCACGTAACGCCGCACGCCCGTCCTGGCCGCGCAGGTATGCCACGTCATCGAGCGAGAACTGGTACGCCACCCCAGGAAACGCGAACTACCGCGGCTTCGTGCCGGTGACGAGCACGTTGTAGAAGAGCTCGCGGGGCATCACCTTCGCCAGCACCTGATCATCCAACCAGGACAGTCGCTGCCATGTTCGGTAGGCGAACATCGCCCAGTTCCAGCCCAGCCGGTCCTTGGGCACGGCGGCCTCGAAGGTGCGGACCGGCCACCCGAACAGCGCGGCGGACAGTTCCTCGGTCGCCGCGCGCACATCCTCCGCGCCGGCTTCCTTGGCGATCCGCTCCAGGTCGGTGGGGTCGAAGGTGTGCAGGTCCACCACGGATTCCAGGGCGGCGGCGCGCGACGACTCGTCCAGTTCCTCCTGCGACCGACGCCACGACGTCAGCCCCGGCAGCCGGGTGACGTTGGTGGTCAGCCACCAGGTGAGCTGACCCAGCCGGCGGGCGTAGACGTCACCGATCTTGGTCGGCTCGCCGGCGAACACGAACCGGCCGCCGGGCTTGAGCACCCGCAGCACCTCGCGCAGCGCCGCCGGCAGGTCCGGAATGTGGTGCAGCACCGCGTGCCCGACCACCAGGTCGAAGGTGTCGTCCTCGTAGGGAATCCGCTCGGCGTCGGCGACCCGGCCGTCCACCGGCAGGCCCAGCGCCTCGGCGTTGTTCAGCGCCACCTGCACCATGCCCGGCGACAGGTCGGTGACCGAACCCTTTTCGATCACACCACCCTGCATCAGGTTGAGCAGGAAGAATCCGGTGCCGCTGCCCAGTTCCATCGCCTTCGGGTACGGCCAGGCTGTGTCTCCAGTGTCCCCGACAACAGCCTTGAACCGCCCGACCGCGTAGTCCACGCACCGCTCGTCGTAGGAGATCGACCACTTTTCATCGTACGTGCCGGCCTCCCAGTCGTGGTACAGCACGTTCGCCAGCTTGGGATCATGCCACGCCGCCGCCACCTGCTCGGCGGTCGCATGCGGATTCGGCGCCGGGTCGGTCATGGCTGAGCTCCCGCTTCTGGCTGGTATCGGCGGCACCCTACAGTGAGCACTGCGAAGGCGGCGCAACGGCGGTCATTTACCGGTGAATTTCGCCTTGCCGGGACCGTTCTCGACGAACGAGCGCATGCCGATCTTCTGGTCGTCGGTGGCGAACAGGCCGGCGAACAGCTCGCTCTCCAGCTTCAGGCCGCTGCGCAGATCGCCGTCCAGGCCGCCGTCGATGGCCGCCTTGGCCGCCGCGAGTGCCCGGCTCGGGCCGTTCACGAACTGCTTGGCCCAGCTGTGCGCCGCGTCATACACGTCGTCGGTGGCGACGATCTCATCGATCAGGCCGATCAGCAGCGACTCGTTGGCGGTGGCGATCCGGCCGGTGTAGATGAGGTCCTTGGCCCGGCTCGGGCCGACCTGCCGGGCCAGCCGCTGGGTGCCACCGGCGCCGGGGATGATGCCGAGCTGGATCTCCGGCTGGCCGAGCTTGGCGTTGTCGGCGGCGATCCGCCGGTCACAGCACAGCGCCAGTTCCAGGCCACCGCCCAGCGCGTAGCCGCTGATCGCCGCCACGGTCGGCTTCGGGATGTCGGCGACCGCGCTGAACGACGCGGACAGCGTGTGCGCCCGAGCCGCCATCTCGACGTAGCTGAGCTCGGTCATCTCCTTGATGTCCGCGCCGCCGGCGAAGCTCTTCGGGCCGCCGTAGACGATCACCGAGCGGATGTCCTCGCGGTCGGTCGCCTCGTCCGCCAATGCCCGGATCTCGGCCTGCACCTGCCGGTTCAACGCGTTGACCGGTGGCCGGTCCAGCCGGATCGTGCCGATCCCGCCATCCACCTCAAGGCGTACGAACTCACCCACGTGCCTGCCTCCTGTCCTCGTCGACGTCCACGGCCACCGCAGGTTACCGCGCGGTAGCCCGGCGAGCGAAATACCGGTCGCCGATCTTCTCCAGTTCCAGCTGCTGACCGAAGGTGGCCGACAGGTTGTCCGCGGTGAGCACATCGTCCAACAGCCCAGCGGCCGTCACCGCGCCGCCGCGCAGCAGCAGGGCGTGCGTGAAGCCGGGCGGGATCTCCTCGACGTGGTGGGTGACCAGCACGGTCGCCGGGGCGTCCGGGTCGAAGGCCAGCGTGGACAGCCGGGCCACCAGATCCTCGCGGCCGCCGAGATCGAGGCCCGCCGCCGGCTCGTCCAGCAGCAGCAGCTCCGGGTCGGTCATCAACGCCCGAGCGATCAGCGTCCGCTTGCGCTCGCCCTCGGACAGCGTGCCGTAGCTACGGTCGGCGAGCTGCGCCACGCCCATCGCGTCCAGCATCTCCACCGCGCGGCCGATGTCCAACGCGTCGTACTCCTCGCGCCATCGGCCGACCACCCCGTAGCCGGCGCTGACCACCACGTCCCGGACGGTTTCTTCGGGCGGAACGCGACCGGCCAGCGCGGCGCTGCACAGCCCGATCCGGGGCCGCAGCTCGAAGACGTCGGTGCGGCCCAGCCGCTCACCGAGGATCGACACCGAACCCCGGGTGGGGTGCAGCTCGGCCGCCGCGATCCGCAGCAGGGTGGTCTTGCCGGCGCCGTTGGGACCGAGGATCACCCACCGTTCGTCCAGCTCGACGCTCCAGTTCAGCCCGGACAGCAGCTCGGCGCGACCGCGACGTACGCCGACGCCGGTCATCCGCAGCACGAGGTCCGCGTCTTCCGCCCCGGTCGGGTCCACCTGGTGCCCGGTCATGCCCAACATTGTGTCGCCCGGCCATATCGCCGGTCCGCCGACCCATACCCACGCAACAAGTTGCCATCCGAGCGGGACGGAGGTTTCGAGCCGGTTCACCGCCGCTTCCGGATTGGTCAACGCCGGGATCGACTGAAGTTTGGCCGATCTGGACAATGGATGTCGTGTCCCCGTCCTCGAACGCCAAGTGGTGGCAGCGTCCCCGCCCGCTCGCCGGCCATCCGTTCCCGCTGGGCGCCCACCCGGAGGGTGACGGCGTCCGGTTCGCGGTGACGTCGGCCGTCGCCGAGGCCGTGGAGCTGTGCCTGGTCGACGCGAAGGGCCGCGAGCGGCGGGTCGAGCTCACCGAGCGCACCTTCGGCGTGTGGCACGCGATGCTGCCCGGGATCAAGCCGGGCCAGCGGTACGGCTACCGGGTGCACGGCCCCTACCAGCCGCGACGCGGGCTGCGCTGCAATCCGGCCAAGCTCCTGCTCGACCCGTACGCCCGCCGGATCACCGGCGCCCTCACCGATCCGGCGAAGGCCACTGGCTACGCCGACGACCCGTTCGGGGACCAGCCCTCCGAGGTGGACTCGCTGGGCGCGGTGCCACTGTCCGTGGTGACCTCGCCGGGCGGGCCGGAGACCGGGCCGCGGCCAAACGTGCCGTGGGAAGAGACGGTCATCTACGAGCTGCATGTGCGCGGTTTCACCCACAACCACCCGGCGGTGCCCAGGCGGCTTCGCGGCACCTACCTGGGCCTGGCGCACTCGGCGGTGATCGAGTACCTGCACGGGTTAGGCGTCACCGCGGTCGAGCTGATGCCGGTGATGGCCTTCGCCGACGAACCGTGGCTGACCAGCATGGGCCGGCACAACTACTGGGGCTACTCGCCGCTGGGCTTCCTCGCCCCGCACGCCGGCTACGCCACCCGGCCCGGTCGGGAGGTCGAGGAGTTCCGCGCCATGGTCGCCGCGCTGCACGCCGCCGGCATCGAGGTCATCGTGGACGTGGTGTTCAACCACACCTGCGAGGGCGGCGGGGACGGTCCGACGCTGTGCTACCGCGGACTGGACTCGGCCGCGTACTACCTGCACAACGCCGAGGACGGCGACTACTTCGACATCACCGGCACCGGCAACACGCTGGACGCCGGCTCGCCGACCGTGGTCCGGCTGGTCACCGACTCGCTCCGGTACTGGGCCGACGAACTGGGCGTGGACGGCTTCCGGTTCGACCTGGCCAGCGTGCTCGGCCGGCCGGGCGGGGGACGGTTCGACCCGGACGCGACGCTGCTCACCGCGATCACCACCGATCCGCAGCTGGCCACCCGCAAGCTGATCGCCGAGCCGTGGGACGCCACCGGCGAGGGCTACTGCGTCGGCGCGTTCGGCAACCAGTGGAGTGAGTGGAACGGCCGGTTCCGCGACACGGTCCGCGACTTCTGGCGCGGCCAGGCCGCCGTGCGGGACCTGGCGACCCGGCTGTCGGGCTCGTCCGACCTCTACGCCGACGGCCTGCGCCGGCCCTGGGCGTCGATCAACTTCGTCACCGCGCACGACGGGTTCACGGTGCGGGACCTGGTGTCCTACAACGACAAGCACAACGAGGACAACGGCGAGGACGGCCGGGACGGGACCAACGACAACCGGTCGTGGAACTGCGGCGTCGAGGGCGAGACCGACGATCCGGAGGTGCTGGCGCTGCGCGACCGCCAGGCGCGCAACCTGATGGCCACCGTGCTGCTGTCCACCGGCACGCCGATGTTGCTGGCCGGCGACGAGCGGTGGCGCACCCAACGTGGCAACAACAACGCGTACTGCCAGGACAACGATGTCTCCTGGCTGGACTGGACGGACCAGCGGGTGACCGGCCAGCCGGCGACGATGACCCGGTTCACGCAGCGGCTGGTGGCGCTGCGGCTGGGCAGTCCGGCGTTGCGGCAGCCGGAGTTCTTCGAGGGCCGGGACACCCTGGGCGGCGAGGCCGACCTGGTCTGGTTCCGCGCGGACGGCGCCGAACTGACCGAGCAGGACTGGTTCGATGACGACCTGCGCACCCTCGGCATGTGGGTCGACGGCTCGAACTGCCGGTCGCGGACTCGGGAGGGCGACCCGATCCCGGACTACTCCTGGCTGCTGGTGCTGCACGCCGGGCCGGATCCGATGAAATGGAAGTTGCCGTCCGAGACCTACGCGGATCATTTCGAACCGATGTTGGATACGTCGGTTCCCGACGGAATTCCGGCCGAATTGAGCGCGCTGGACGCCGGCTCGAAAGTGCCGCTGCCCGGTCACACGGCGTTGCTGTTCCGAGCCAGCCGACGCTGAAGTTCAGTCCGTGGGACACCAGTCCGTCCAGTGGCGCTCCGCGCTGGTGAGCTGCCATGATCGAAGGCGTGCCCGCATCGCTGCACCCCTGGCGTGACCGGACGATCGACCTGCTGCGCGTCGCATCGAGCCGGTGTATCGGCGCGCGATGCGGAATAGCCCGGCTTTAGCTCCGCTTTGGCCAGCCTTTGTTCGGCCGCGATAGGCCATTACCGTATCGCCGCACCGCCGCAGATTTTCGCCGTTATTTCCCTGGAAAGGCACCAGCGACGATGACCGCCATTTCGACCATTTCCGCGGCGACCGAACCCGCTCCCGCCGCGCCGTTCGCGACCGACACCGCCATTCCGGCCGATCTTCATCCCGACATCACCGACCCGCTGCTGCGCGATCTGATCCGGCCGGAGCACACCGACTGGTCGCCGCGCGAGCTGCGCGACCTGACCATGACCGTGGCCGCCGAGCTGACCACCCCGCTGCTGCATGTGCTGCGCTACACCCAGCCGCGGCGCTGGTGGTCGCGGCTGGGGCTGACCGCGGGCGTCGAGCTGTGGCTACTGTCCTGGCTGCCCGGTCAGCAGACGAAGCCGCATGACCACGGCGGCGCGATCGGCTCGTTCACCGTGTTGCGCGGCCGGTTGGCCGAGGAGTACCGCTACCCCGGCGGCCCGGTCCGCAGCCAGCGGTACACGGTGGGCGACGCGATCGGGTTCGGCGCCGGCCGTGCGCACCAGCTCGGCAACCACGACCCGGCCGTGCCGGCGGCGAGCGTGCACGCGTACTCCCCGCCGCTGGTGCCCACTCGCGAGTACCAGAGTCTCTTGGACGTCACATGAGCGTGGACGAACTGCTCGCCGCCGCCCGTGCCGAGATCGATCGGGTGACGCCCGAGCAGGCCGACGAGCTGCGACGCTCCGGCGCCTTGCTGGTGGACATCCGCCCGCAGGCCACCCGGTTGGCCGAGGGCGAGATTCCCGGTTCGGT
>DASZLR010000292.1:0-19723 GCA_035552275.1 Pseudonocardiaceae bacterium
GGAGTACCGCTACCCCGGCGGCCCGGTCCGCAGCCAGCGGTACACGGTGGGCGACGCGATCGGGTTCGGCGCCGGCCGTGCGCACCAACTCGGCAACCACGACCCGGCCGTGCCGGCGGCGAGCGTGCACGCGTACTCCCCGCCGCTGGTGCCCACTCGCGAGTACCAGAGCCTGTTGGACGTCACGTGACCGTCGACGAACTGCTGGCCAGCGCCCGTGCCGAGATCGATCGGGTGACGCCCGAGCAGGCCGACGAGTTGCGGCGCTCCGGCGCGTTGCTGGTGGACATCCGCCCGCAGGCCAACCGGTTGGCCGAGGGCGAGATTCCCGGTTCGGTGGTGGTCGAGCGGATCGTGCTGGAATGGCGGCTGGACCCGGTCGGCTCGCACAAGCTGGCCGGGTTCACCGCCGACACTCCGGTTGTGGTGCTGTGCAACGAGGGCTACGCGTCCAGCCTCGCCGCCCGCGACCTGCGCCGGCTCGGCGTTCCCGGCGCGACGGACCTGATCGGCGGCTTCCGTGGCTGGCGCGCCGCCGGCTTGCCGGTCCAACCCGGTGGCGGCCCGGCCGTCGACTGACGGCTTCTGTGCTGGGACTCTGCGCTGTCACTCTGCGCTGGGCAGAAGGCGTCCGTCCACAAAGCACTCTGATGTGCGACTGCCGGCGCGGGCCAGTTCCGGCTATCGTCTGACCATGCGTTGTGGATCAGTTCGCGGGCGGGTGATCGGTGCACGCCGCCAACACGAGCTGGCACATCGACGCGTCCGCGCCATGCGCGATGGCGTGCAGAATCCGGACCGTCGGATTCGCACGTCCCTGTTCGATCTCGATCAGCATTCGGCGGCTGACGCCTGACCGTTCCGCGAGCCCGTCGAGAGTGAGCCCCGCAGCCAGCCGCGCCCGGGCTATCTCAACCCCCAGCGCGGCGAGATTCGCCGGCGGTGGGGGCTGTCTCACGGGAATCCAGCGAAGTAGTTCCCGGCGGTCCTGTCAGTGCACTATCCTGCCCTAAGTGCAGGAAAGTGCACTCTGAGCGACCACGAATGGGGGACGCGCGCGATGCCGCTGATTGACGGCGCCGGAATCGGCTACTGCGCCGCCGTGGTCGGAATCCGGGGCTACGCCAGCCAACTGGACAGTGTGATCGCCTCGCTGGACCAAGCCGTGAAGCAGTACGGCAGCACCGAGGATGCCAACAAATCCGCGTTCCAGAACGGGACTGACTCGGTATGAGGTCACGCATCGCGCTGATGGTGACCGTACGGACCGGCACTCAACGGGGCGCCGCCGGTTCCGGCGCCCTGCACGTTCGCGCACCACTGGGCCGAGGCGGCGATGAACACGCTATTGGGGGTTTCATGACCAGCGGTTTCGACACAAATTGGGATGCGTACACGCACCAACAGATGTACGACATGATCCACAACAATGTTGGCCATTTCGTGCCCAAGGGCGCGACCAACGGGCGTGGGGTGCACGGCGGCGCGACCGCCCAGGATGACTGGACCTCCCTGCAAGCGACCATGCGGCAGATTCAGGACGCCATGCTGAAGGCGCTCCAGCGGGCCAATGCGAGCTGGACGGGCGAGGCGTCGGACATGATGCGGTCCAGCGTCGCTCCGCTGGCTCAGTGGAATCAGGACGTCTCCGCGGCGGGCACCACGAATTCCGACGCGATCGCCGGTCATGTCGACCTTTATTCCACCGCCCAGCACACGATGCCCGAGCCGGTGCAGGTCACGTCGACGGCGAACTCCGCGTTCCTCGGCGTGCCGGCCGGCTTCACCCATCTGCTCGGCATGCAGACCGATCAGGACGCGCAGGAAGCCGAGGCACAGCAGCGGAAGCAGCATGCGGTCGAGATCATGACCAATTACTCGGTCGGTTCGGAGAATGCCGTCGACAGCATGCGCGACATCTCGGCCCCGGCCACTGTCACGGTGGCCGTCACACCGACACAGCCCGGCGCTGTGCCATCGGCCCCGATCGTTGGTCCACATGCGACTACTCCACGGGTGCGCGACACCGCCACGACCACCCGGCCGGGGGTCGGTTCTCCCGGTCGCATCAGCCCGTCCGGCACACCCGCGGCCACGCCGCCGATCGGCACAACACCAGTAGCCACGGCACCGGTCGGGACAACGCCAACGTCAACAACATCATCAGCGCCGTCATCAACGCCGACCGGCGGGCCGCCCGCCGGGACAACGACGTCGCCGCCGGCAGATGACCCGATCGCCGTTCCGATCACCGGTCCCCCAGCCGGTGGCGTCGGCGACGAGCCGCCGCTGGGCAGCCGTCGTGTCGGCTCCGGTTTCGGCGCGACGCCCAATGAGCCGGGACGGCCGCCTGCTGGACGTGCCGGTGCGGGCGGTGGCGGTGGCGTCGGGGCCGGCGAGCCGCCCGCAGCGGAAGCGACCGCGCTCGGTCGGGCCGGCGCTGGTCGTCCGAGCGACGAGGACGACGAACACGGGATTCCGGATTACCTGCGCGGTCCGCACGACGAGTTCTGGGAAGGCACCGAGAAGTACATCGTCCGAACCATCGGCGAGGACGACTGACTTCATGCGGTCCTTATCGTTGTCCTGGCTGGAGTACGACTTCCTCTGGGAACATTTCCAGCTCGGATCGCGTCCGACACTCCTGGACATGAACTCGCACGGCCACACCTTCGGTGAACGGGCCCAGCTTCGTCACGAGGCATGGGCGTCCTTGCGCGCCAAGGGATTGGGTGAGCCTGGCCATTTCGACGGGTGGCTGGCCGATCGGCTGACGGTGCTGGCCCGGCCGCGCTGGGCGGTCGATGGCCGGTTGCACATCGACCCGAACGGCCCTCGGGTGTCGGTGCTGGCCGCGTCCGCCGGCCGGGTGGCCGTGCGCGCCGTGTTCACAGCTGACCGGCTGACGCTGACCGGTGTCGAGCCCGCCGACCTGGCCCGCGCCGCCGTGGCCGTGCTGCCGCCGTGCCGGTCAGCCCATGGCCCGTCGATCAGGCTGCCCGCCGACCAACTCGATTCGGTGGCAGCCGGCTCCCGTGATGACCGGTATCGGTTGCAGGACCGGCTGGTGGCGGGCGGGGTGCGGCGCGATGACGCCCGCCAGATCGCCCTGGCGCTCAGCACCGTGCGTCGAGTCGGGTCGTTCGGTCTCAGTCACACTCCCCCGCGCGGCAAACGACGCCGCGCCGATCATGTCATCACCTTTCTCGATGCCCACGACGGCCAGCGGATCGGCCGATATCTGTTCACCCGCAAACCAAGCAACGGCGGCCAGTGGGTCACGTTGGTCGGCACAGACAGCGCCCGGCTCACCATCGAGATCAGCCAACTCCGCCACCAGCTCACCGATCCATCACCGGCCAGATGACGACGAACTTGGCGTCCAAGTGCCAACAAAACTACCGTCCAGATGACAACAAGCCATGCGGCCAACTGACAGTTGATCTTGCTTGTCCGGCACAATGGGAAGGTGACCGAGCTTCCTGACCTGGTGCCGCGCCGCGCGGAGTCCCTGGTGGCCGAGGCGCTCCAGGACACCCGCGTGGTCCTGGTCAACGGCGCCCGCCAAACGGGCAAGAGCACGCTGACCAGGCTCGCGGCCAGCCGACGACCCCAGACCGTGGTCCGACTCCTGGACGACCCGGCGACCCTGCGCGCCGCACGGGATGATCCGACCAGCTTCGTCGAGCACGACGGTCTCCTGGTGATCGATGAGATCCAACTGGCGCCCGAGCTGCTCCGACCGATCAAGGTCGTCGTGGACCTGGACCCGACGCCCGGTCGCTACCTGCTCACCGGATCGTCACGGGTGCTCGCGCTGCGAACAGTGCCCGACGCGCTGCCTGGCCGGATGGAGATCATCGAGCTCTGGCCGTTTTCCCAGGGCGAGATAGGTGGCGAACCCGATCGATTCGTGGACGCGGCGTTTCGACACGGACCCGCCATTGACCACAGCTCGACACTGCGCCGCAGAGATTATGTTGAACGGCTTGTCATCGGCGGTTTCCCGGAAGCCGTACGCCGGTCGCCACGCCGTCGGGCCGCCTTCTTCGACTCCTACCTGTCCACGCTGATCGAGCGGGACGTGATGGAGGTGTCGAACATTCAGCGGACCGGGCAGTTGCTCAAGTTGCTGGCGTTGTTGGCCAGTCGCGCCGGAAACCTGCTGGTCCCCGGCACACTTGCCGGCCAGGCAGACATCCCGCGAAGCACGCTGGTGAACTACCTGGAGCTGCTGTCGACCGTCTTCCTGATCACAACGATCCCGGCCTGGTCTCCCGGACAGGCGCGCCGGGCGGTGGGCACTCCGAAACTGGCCTTTGTGGACACCGGAGTCGCCTGCCATCTCGTCGGCCAGGACGCGAACCGGCTCAGCGAGCCCGGTGGCGCGGCCGGCGCGATGATGGAGAACTTCGTCACCATGGAGCTCGCCCGGCAACTCACCTGGTCCGAGGAGCGTGGCCGGCTGTATCACTACCGAACCAAGGACAAGCTCGAAGTAGACGCGGTCATCGAGACTCCCGACGGGCGCGTGGTCGGCATCGAAGTCAAGGCCGGCGCGACCGTCCGCACCGAAGACCTCGCCGGCCTGCGCAGCCTGGCCAGTCACCTCGGCGACCGCTTCGTCGCCGGCTATGTGCTCTACACCGGCCAGCAGACGCTGCCGTTCGGCCCGAAGATCAGGGCCGTTCCGCTGGACGCGCTCTGGCGCCTCGCTCCGTGAGGATGTCCACTGGCCCGGTAGGTGGCCCTGCGAAGACACGAGACCCCGATGGAAGGAGACGGCCCGTCTCGCCGTGCAGCACTGGGGGAATGGGGGTGATGGCGCGCTGCCCCGGCACGGCTGTTCTGGTCCGGCCCCGATCCTCGGGAGGTCCGATGGGATCTCGCCGACCCGGACCGACGCCGGGACCTGAACAAGCTCGTGCTGGTCGAAGGCACCTTGGACGATGCTCGCGAACTCGTCAACGGCGCCGAACTCGTGCGTCTATGGGACCGTATGTATCTGCCGCCCTGGGTCCGCGCCCCATGGCGACCCTTGATCGACCGCTGTCAGGCGAGGACGACGCGGCCGAGTTCGGCCGGGGTGGCCAGCAGGTCGTGCCGGGGCAGCACCCGCACCGTGTAGCCGAGCGCGCCGACATGCGGCAGCCGGACGTCGCCGACGTACTCGCCGTCGGCGGTGGGCCGCATCGACACCGCGACCGGCCGGTGCAACTCGTCCTTGTCGTCCACTTGGCCGACCACCGCCTGAACGTCCACATCGGACGGCTTCAGGCCGTCCAGCTCCACGGTCGCCCGGACCGAGACGGTGCCGCCGATCACCGGCGGCCGGTCGCCGTTCATGGCCAGGTCGGCGCCGGTCACCCGCACCCTCGGCCACGCCGCCGCCACCCGCGCCCGATAGCCGGCCAGTTCCCGCGCCCCGGCGTAGCCGTCCCGCCGCACGGCCGCCGCCGAGGCGGTCGCCGGGAGGTAGTACGACTCGACGTATTCACGCACCATCCGGGACGCCTGCACCTTCGGCCCGAGCGTGGCCAGCGTGTGCCGCACCATGGCCATCCACCCGCCCGGCACCCCGTCGTCGCCGCCGTCGTAGAACAACGGCGCGACCTGGCCGCCCAGCAGTTCGTACAGCGCGGCCGCCTCAAGATCGTCCCGCCGGTCCGGGTCGCCGATGCCGTCGGCGGTCGGGATCGCCCATCCGTTCGCGCCGTCGAACATCTCGTCCCACCAACCGTCCCGAATGGACAGATTCAGCCCGCCGTTCAAGGCCGCCTTCATCCCGGACGTGCCGCACGCCTCCAGCGGCCGGGTCGGATTGTTCAGCCAGACGTCGCAACCCCAGTACAGGTACCGGGCCATCGACATGTCGTAGTCGGGCAGGAACACGATCCGGTTCCGCACGGCCGGATCGTCGGCGAACCGGACGATCTGCTGGATCAGCGCCTTGCCGCCGTCGTCGGCCGGGTGCGACTTGCCGGCCACCACCAGTTGCACCGGCCGGTCCGGATGCAGCAGCAGCGCCCGCAGCCGCTCGGGATCGCGCAGCATCAGGGTCAGCCGCTTGTATGTGGGCACCCGGCGGGCGAAGCCGACGGTCAGCACGTCCGGGTCGAACACCGAGTCCACCCAGCCCAGCTCCAACGCCGACGCCCCGCGCTGCAACCAGGATGCCCGCAGCCGCGCCCGGACGTCCTCCACCAGCTTGACCCGCAAGGCGCAGCGCAGTTCCCACAGCAGCGCGTCGGTCACCGACTCCAGCCCGCTCATGTCCGCCGCCACGCCCTCGGTGTCGCCGAGCAGTCGGGTCAGCTCCCGCGCCGCCCAGGTCGGGCCGTGCACGCCGTTGGTCACCGAGCCGATCGGCACCTCGGCGGTGTCGAAACCCGGCCACAGCCCGCCGAACATCTCCCGGCTCACCCGGCCATGCAGCCGGGACACGCCGTTGGCGCGCTGGGCCAGCCGCAAACCCATGTGCGCCATGTTGAACATGCCGGGGTTGTCCTCGGAGCCCAGCGCCAGCACCCGCTGCACCGACACCCCCGGCAGCAGGTTCTCGTCACCGAAGTAGTGCTGCACCAGGTCCACCGGGAACCGGTCGATCCCGGCCGGCACCGGCGTGTGGGTGGTGAACACCGTGCCCGCGCGCACGGCCGACAGCGCCTGCTCGAAGTCCAGCCCGTCGCCGGTGACCAGCTCCCGGATCCGTTCCAGGCCAAGGAAACCGGCGTGCCCCTCGTTGGTGTGGAACACCTCGGGGCGCGGGTGCCCGGTCAGCTCGCAGTACGTCCGGACCGCGCGCACCCCGCCGATCCCGGCCAGGATCTCCTGCCGGATGCGGTGATCCTGGTCGCCGCCGTAGAGCCGGTCGGTGACGCCGCGCAGGTCCTCGTCGTTCTCCTCGATGTCCGAGTCGAGCAGCAGCAACGGCACCCGGCCGACCTGTGCCTTCCAGATCCGGGCGCGCAGCACCCGGCCGGTCGGCATCGCCACGTGCACCAGAATGCGGCTGCCGGTGTCGTCGGTGAGCAGTTCCAGCGGCAGGCCGCGCGGGTCGATCACCGGATAGTGCTCCACCTGCCAGCCGTCCAGCGACAGCGACTGGCGGAAGTAGCCGGAGCGATACAGCAGGCCGACGCCGATCAACGGCAGCCCCAGGTCGGACGCGGCCTTGAGGTGATCGCCGGCGAGCACGCCCAGGCCGCCGGAATAGTTCGGCAGCGCCTCCGTTACCCCGAATTCCATGGAGAAGTACGCGATCGAGCCGGGAAACGGCACCGCCGCACCGCCGTCAACCCTGCCGCGCCCGCCGATCTCGGTCTCCCGCCGCTGGAACCAGCGCGGCTCGGTGAGGTACCGGCGAAGATCGTCGGCGACGGCCCGGGTGCGCGCGAGAAACGCCTCGTCGGCGGCCAGCCGGTCCAGCACGCTCGCCGGCACGGCGGTCAGCAGCCGCAGCGGATCATGCCCGTTCCGCTCCCACTCCCCCGCGTCGATCGCCGCGAACAGGTCCTGCGTCGGCGGGTGCCAGGTCCATCGCAGGTTGGTGGCCAGCGTGTGCAGATCGGCAAGCGGCGCGGGCAGTCCGGCTCGGACGGTAAAGCGACGTAGGGCTCTCACGCGGCCGACCTTATCCGGCGCGTCTGGCGAACTCACATCGGTTCAGGACCCGCCGGTGTGGACTCACGCCGCTAATACCGACGCAATCCTGTCGACATCAGACTCTCCAGCAGCGGCCGACGTCGACCGGTCCGCACCGTTCCTCACATCGGTCCGGACCACCGACTCAGGGCAATGTCACGGAACGTTCACTGAATCGAGCCCGGTGCTGCAGGACACTCGGTGACCCGGCACACTAGGGTCTACACCAGCGAAAAGGAGCTTCATCTTGTGAGTGGGCGGCTGGCGATCGAGGACGTTACCCCGTCAGTAGGTAACGGTCGGTATCCAAGTAAAGCGGTGGTGGGCGAGCAGGTGCCCATCGCCGCGACCGTGTGGCGAGAGGGCCACGACGCCGTGGCGGCCACGGTCGCCTGGCGCGGCCCGCATGATCGCGCCGCCCGCCAGATCAGAATGGTCGAGGAAGGCATCGACTCGGACCGCTTCGCCGCGGTCGTCATGGCCGACGCGGACGGTTGGTGGACGTTCCGGATCGATGCGTGGAGCGACCCGTGGGCGACGTGGCGGCACGCGGTCGAGGTCAAGGTCGCCGCCGGCCAGACCGCCGCCGATCTGGCCAATGACCTGGAGTGCGGCGCCCGGCTGATCGACCGGGTGAGCCGTCGGCCGGACCGCCGGGCCGACCGGCCGTCGCTGACCGCCGCCGCGCACGCGCTGCGCGACACGACGCTGCCACTGGCCCAGCGGATCGCACCCGCGCTCGCCGAGCCGGTACTCACGATCATGCGCGACTATCCGGTCCGCGACCTGCTCACCCGCGGCCGCCCGTACAAGGTGTGGGTGGACCGGGAACGCGCGCTGTTCGGCTCCTGGTACGAGCTGTTCCCCCGCTCCACCGGCGGCTGGGACCAGGCCGGCCGCCCGATCCACGGCACCCTCGTCACCGCGACCGAGGGCCTGGACCGGATCGCGGACATGGGCTTCGATGTCGTGTACCTGCCGCCGATCCACCCGGTCGGCAAGGTCAACCGCAAGGGCGCCGACAACACCCTGCACGCCGGCCCGGACGACGTCGGCTCGACGTGGGCGATCGGCTCGGCCGAGGGCGGCCACGACGCGATCGAGCCCAAGCTGGGCACCCTCGCCGACTTCAAGGGCCTGATCGACCGCGCCCACGAGCTGGGCATGGAGATCGCGCTGGACCTGGCGTTGCAGTGCGCGCCGGACCATCCGTGGGTGACCGAGCATCCGGAGTGGTTCACCACCCGTCCGGACGGCACCATCGCCTACGCCGAGAATCCGCCCAAGCGGTACCAGGACATCTACCCGCTGAACTTCGACAACGACCCGGCCGGGCTGTACGCCGAGGTGCTCCGGGTGGTGCTGCACTGGGTCGACTACGGGGTGCGGATCTTCCGCGTCGACAATCCGCACACCAAACCGCCGGACTTCTGGCACTGGCTGATCTGGAAGGTCAAGCAGGCGCACCCGGACGTGCTGTTCCTGGCCGAAGCGTTCACCCGGCCGGCGCGGCTGTTCGGCTTGGCGCGGTTGGGTTTCACCCAGTCCTACACCTACTTCACTTGGCGCACCGGCAAACAGGAGCTGGTCGACTTCGCCGTCGACCTGCTCGCGCACGCCGACGAGGCGCGGCCGAACCTGTTCGTGAACACCCCGGACATCCTGCACGAGAGCCTCCAGACAGGCGGTCCCGGCGCGTTCGCGCTGCGCGCCGCGCTGGCCGCGACCCTGTCGCCCACCTGGGGCGTCTACTCCGGGTACGAGCTGTACGAGCACGAACCGGCGAAGCCCGGCAGCGAGGAGTACCTGCACTCGGAGAAGTACGAGCTGCGGCCGAGGGATTTCGCCGCCGCCCGGCTGGAAGGCCGGTCGCTGGAACCGTGGCTGACCCGGCTGAACAAGATCCGCCGCGCGCACCCGGCGCTGCACCAACTGCGCACCCTGCGTTTCCACTACGTGGACAACGACGCGCTGCTCGCGTTCAGCAAGTCCGACCCGGCCACCGGCGACACGGTGCTCACCGTGGTCAACCTCGATCCGTACGGCGAGCAGCAGGGCACCCTGTGGCTGAACATGCCGGATCTCGGCCTGAGCTGGTTCGACCGGTTCACCGCCCATGACGAGGTGACCGGCGAGACCTGGGACTGGGGCCAGGCCAACTACGTCCGGCTCGAACCCTGGCGGGCGGTCGCGCACATCGTGCATCTCCAACGAAGCTAGCCCCCGGCCAGGTTCAGCCAAACGAACCAACGGCGAGTGCCGGCCGGCGGGCGCATCATGGACTGTGGCGCAGTGCTGATTCGAGCCGGTGAGGTGCTTTGATGGCCATCGACGCACGACTGGACGCCCGGTTGGACACCCCCGACCGGCTGGCAGGTGTGCCCCATACCGGGTCCGAGGTCTCCGCCGAGGGCCTGTTGAGCGAACCCCAGGCCGAGGAATTCGGCCACGCGCGATCCGCGCCCCGACAACCGCACTGGTACAAGACCGCGGTCTTCTACGAGGTGCTGGTGCGGGCGTTCAACGACGCCGACAACAACGGCGTCGGCGATCTGCGCGGGCTGGCCGGCAAGCTGGACTACCTGGAATGGCTGGGCGTCGACTGCCTGTGGCTGCCGCCGTTCTACGACTCCCCGTTGCGCGACGGCGGTTACGACATCAGCGATTTCCGTGCGGTGCTACCGGAATTCGGCACCGTGGACGATTTGGTGTACCTGCTGGACGCGGCGCACCGGCGGGGCATCCGCGTCATCACCGACCTGGTGCTCAACCACACCTCGGACGCGCATCCGTGGTTCCAGGCCTCGCGCACCGATCCGACCGGCCCGTACAGCGATTTCTACGTCTGGCGCGACGACGACACCGGCTATCCGGACGCGCGGATCATCTTCGTGGACACGGAGAGTTCAAACTGGACATACGATCCGGTGCGCGGCCAGTTCTACTGGCACCGGTTCTTCTCCCACCAGCCCGATCTCAACTACGAGAACCCCGCCGTGCAGGAGGCGATGCTCGACGTCATCCGGTTCTGGCTGGATCTGGGCATCGACGGCTTCCGGCTCGACGCGGTGCCCTACCTGTTCGCCGCCGAGGGCACCAACTGCGAGAACCTGCCGGAAACGCACGCGTTCCTCAAGCGGTGCCGCAAGATCGTCGACGACGAGTACCCCGGCCGGGTGCTGCTGGCCGAGGCCAACCAGTGGCCGGCGGACGTGGTCGAGTACTTCGGCAATCCGGACATCGGCGGCGACGAATGTCACATGGCGTTCCACTTTCCGCTGATGCCACGGATTTTCATGGCGGTGCGGCGGGAGACCCGGTTCCCGATCTCGGAGATCCTCGCGCAGACGCCGAACATCCCGGCCGGCGCCCAGTGGGGCATCTTCCTGCGCAACCACGACGAGTTGACGCTGGAGATGGTCACCGACGAAGAGCGCGACTACATGTACGCCGAATACGCCAAAGACCCGCGGATGAAGGCGAACATCGGCATCCGCCGCCGACTCGCGCCGCTGCTGGACAATGACCGCAATCAGCAGGAACTGTTCACCGCGCTGCTGTTGTCCCTGCCGGGATCGCCGGTTCTGTACTACGGTGATGAGATCGGCATGGGAGACAACATCTGGCTCGGCGATCGGGACGCCGTGCGCACACCCATGCAGTGGACACCCGACCGCAACGCCGGATTCTCCCGCTGTGACCCGGCCCGGCTGTACCTCCCTACCATCATGGACCCGATTTACGGTTACCAAGCGGTAAATGTCGAAGCCCACATCAACAACACGTCCTCGCTGCTGCACTGGACCCGTCGGATGCTGACGGTCCGCAATGAGCACCGGGCTTTCGGGCTGGGCGATTTCACCGAGTTGGGCTCGTCCAATCCGAGCGTGCTGGCGTACCAGCGCCGCTGGACGCCGACCGACGCGGAGCGTTCAGCGTCAGTCGACAATGCCGACAGGGCGACCGAAGACATCGTGATGTGCGTCAACAACCTGTCCCGCTTCCCCCAACCGGTGGAGCTGGATCTGTCCGAGCACCGCGGCCGGGCTCTGATCGAGCTCACCGGTGGGGTGCCGTTTCCGACCGTCGGCGAGTTGCCTTACCTGCTCACCTTGCCCGGCCACGGCTTCTATTGGTTCCAGCTCACCAATCCCATCCATGGGGGCGACTCGCCGTGACCCTGGCCGCATCGGCTCTCGTTCTGGAGGCGGTGACCGACTCGCTCGCCGACTGGCTGCCCACCCAACGGTGGTTCGCCGGCAAGGGTCGGGCCGTCCAGGGCGCGCGGCCGGTGCACGCGGTGACCCTGATCAACGGTGATCCCGGCCTGGTGCACGCGGTCGTGGCGGTCGAGCAGGACGGCGCGGAACACCTGTACCAACTGCTGCTCGGGCTGCGGCGCGAGCCGCCGGAATACCTGCGGTCGGCGGTGCTCGGCAAGGCGGACGACCAGATTTGTTATGAGGCGACCGGTGATCCGGAGCTGGCCAGCCGGCTTCTGGACGAGTTCGGCCGGCTTCCGCACGGCTCCCCGGCAGAACTGCGGTTCGAGCTCGAACCGGGAGTGGCGCTGGAACACGGGTCGCGCGCCCGACTGGCCGGAGTGGAGCAGAGCAACAGCTCGCTGATCTTCGGTCAGGAGTACGTGCTGAAACTGTTCCGGCGCCTCATTCCCGGGCCCTCCCGCGATCTGGAGATCACCCGGGGGCTGTACCGGGTCGGCTGCCGGCAGGTGGCCCGGCCGCTGGGCTCGGTGCACGGCGAGATCGCCGGGGCGCCGGTCGTTTTCGGTCTGCTGCAACGGTTTCTGCCGGACGCCGTGGAAGGCTGGGCGATGGCCACGGCCAGCGTCCGCGACCTGATGGCCGAGGGTGACCTGCACGCCGGCGAGGTCGGCGGCGATTTCGCCGGTGAGGCGCAGCGGTTGGGCAGCGCCGTGGCGACTGTCCACTCGCACCTGCGGATCGCGTTCGGCGCGCGGATGGCCGAGGCCGACGAGATCGCCGAAACCGTGCGGGGCATGCACGATCGGCTGGACGGCACGGTGGCCGCGGTGCCGGCGCTGGCGCCCCAGGTGCCCGCGCTGCGCGACGCCTACGACGAGGTGCTGCGCGGCACGTCCCGGACGCCGGTGCAGAACGTGCACGGCGATCTGCATCTGGGACAGGCGTTGCGCACCACGGCGAACTGGGTGCTGATCGACTTCGAAGGCGAGCCGGCGGCGCTGCCGGCCGAGCGGACCGCGTTCGCCTCGCCGCTGCGCGATGTGGCCGGCATGCTGCGCTCGTTCGACTACGCCGCCCACGCGCTCGCGCTGGCTCAGAGCGAGGACCACCAAACCGCGGTGCGCGCCAGGGAATGGGCCGACCGCAACCGAACCGCGTTCTGCGCCGGGTACGCCGAGACCGGCGCCGATCCCGACGACCAGGCCCCGCTGCTGCGCGCCCTGGAACTGGACAAGGCGGTCTACGAGGTCCGCTACGAGCACGACAACCGGCCGGACTGGCTGCCGATCCCCCTAGCCGCGATCGCCCGCATTACCGCCGCGGATGCCTGATAAGTCGGTGGGTGACCGAAATAACGCGCCGCATTAAGGTTGCGTAAGAAGTCAAACTGTGACCTAATATACAAAAGCAGACGCGCACGAACGCCGAGGACCAGCGGAAATACGTACCGTAACCGCCAAGATCACATGCATGTCACGGCCCGCTGTGCGAGCCCGGGGTTTAGGGTTAGGGGACTCCCCCGTTACCGGCTAGGGGATTATTGGGGTGTGACCCTGGCCACAGATCACCCGCTTGGATGAGTCCGCTAGTCTTCCGATCACCCGATTAGGAATGTCAACTACGGCCCGTGCATGTCTCGGGCAGCAGTCGATAGTCCGGACGGGTGCCCCCACCCCATTCGTGAAATGAGAGAACAGTCGTGCGATTGAATCGCGTTCTGCCCGTCGTGGGCGGGGTCGTCGGCGCCGCGGCCCTGATGGTTCTGTCCGCAGGTCCGGGCGCTGCCGCCACCGCTGCCTCCGTCAGCGGCACGGCCACCGGGTTGTACGTGGACGCGAGGGTGCTGGGTGCGGTCCACCTCGGTCCGCTCTCCATCTCCCACTCGGCCTACCCGGCCGGTGGGAAGGACGCACTGCTCGCGGTGAATGTCCCGGATCTGCTGAAGGCGGACGTGCTGTACACGTCGGCCAAGGTGAAGAATGACGGCAAGCTGCACTCGCACGCCGACCTGGTGAACGTCGACGTCAACCTGCCGAAGATCCTGCCGAGCCTGCCCAAGATCCACGCCAGCGTGCTGGACGCGGACGCGTGGGCCAACGGCGACGCTGCCGGCCTCGACACCGCCGCGACGGACGAGCCGGGCATCAAGGGCAGCAGCGACGTCCTCGACCTCAAGGTCGGGAACCAGACTCTGCAGCTGACCGCCAACCACCCGGTCGACCTGAACAAGGTCACCGGCCTGCTCGGTCTGCTGACCGACGGCACCGTGACCATCACCTTCGACGAGCAGGTCTGGAACCAGGACCACAGCGCGCTGACCGTCAACGCGCTGGACATCGCCATCGGCGGTGGCCTGCTCGACCAGCTCGGCCTGAAGGCGCTGGACCACGACAACACCTTCGTGCACATCATCATCAGCCAGGCCACGGCCGCGATCGGCGCGGTCTCCGGCGGCGGCAGCGGCCCCGGCGGCCCGCCGAGCGGCGTCGGCACCACCACCGCGGCCCCGACGACCACCGCGACCAGCGGCAATGGCACGGGCGGCGGCACTGGTAGCGGCACGGGCACTGGTTCCGGCACCGGCAGCACCGACTCGGGCGGCAAGAACCTGGCCTACACCGGTGTCAGCGACATCGTCCCGATGACCGTGGGCGGCGGCGTTCTGGTCGTCCTCGGCGCCGGCGCGCTGTACTGGACCACTCGCCGTCGCAAGGCTGCCGCCAGCAGCAGCAGCGACAGCTGAACCTCGTTCGGTAACTAGCACAACCAGCAACTGGTGGCCCCGGTCCGAAATGGACCGGGGCCACCAGCGTTTCACGGCCGACGCCCGCCAGCGATCGGCAGCCAGTGGCTCCGGCGATGGCATGGGCACTGGTTCCGGTAGCACCGGCTCTAGATGTCTGGGATGTCTAAGTGAGACATCTATGATACCCTGACGCTGGAGGGAAGGACGGTGATCTCATGGCCACGGTGAAGACACCCATCGAGATCGACCAGGAGGCACTGGCGATAGCCGCCGAAGTTCTTGGCACCAAAACGAAGAAGGACACTGTGAACGCAGCCCTCCGCGATGTCGGCCAGCGACTGGTCCGACTCAGGGCATTGGCCAGGCTGGGCGAGATGGCCGACCGCGGCGACTTCGATGAGTTCGTCGGCAATAAGGCGGCCTACCGTCGGTGACCCCTGCTCTCTATCTCATCGACACGTCCGGCCTATTTCGGATCCTGCACGACCCGAAGCTACGTCAGTCTTGGGCTGATCCCCTGTCCGCCGGGGTCATCGCCACCTGCCCAGCCATGGAACTGGAGTTCCTGTACTCCGCGCGATCGCTCGCCGACCGCCTGGAGAAAATTCGGCTGCTGCATGACCTGTTCGGCTGGGTGCCGATGAGTGAACAAGCCTGGCAGCGCGCGGCAGAAGTTCAACAGCTGCTGACGGAGACCGGACAGCATCGCTCTGCCGGCCCCATCGACCTGCTCATCGCCGCGACCGCCGAAGGTGCGGGCCTCATCGTGCTGTGCGACGATCACGACTTCGAGACAGTCGCCGCTGTGACCGGTCAACCCGTCAAACTGGTCGCCGACATCTGATTCCGCGCGTACCGCGACAACAGCGACCCCGACCCGTCTGGACTAGTCTTGACGTGATCGCAAACGGCATCGGGAGCACGACACCACATGGGTTCTTCGGCTCATTCGGTTCAGCACGCATGGCCGAGCCACGCGCCCGCGCCGGCGGACGTGCGGCGGCTGCTGGACGGCTCGCACCATGATCCGCACCGGGTGCTGGGCATGCATCCGCACGCCGACGGGGCGATCGTCCGGGCGTTCCGGCCCGACGCCCGGTCAGTGGCCGTGGTCCGGGACGATCAGCGGCACCCGCTGGCCGAGATCGCCGACGGGCTGTTCTCCGGCATCGTGTCGATCCCGCCCGGCGACTATCTGCTGGAGATCGGCTATCCCGATCACACCGTGACCACCGACGACCCCTATCGCTGGCTGCCCACGGTCGGCGAACTGGACCAGCACCTGATCCGAGAGGGTCGGCACGAGCGGCTGTGGGAGGTGCTCGGCGCGCACCGCCGCCGCTACGACAGCGCGCACGGCCCGGTCACCGGCACCTCGTTCGCGGTCTGGGCGCCCAACGCGCGGGGCGTGCGGGTGTGCGGCGACTTCGACGGCTGGGACGGTCGGGCGAATCCGCTGCGTTCGATGGGCTCCTCGGGCGTGTGGGAGGTGTTCATCCCCGGCCTGCCGGTCGGCACGCGGTACAAGTTCCGACTGCTCGGCGCCGACGGCCGCTGGCGGGAGAAGGCCGATCCACTCGCCTTCGCCAGCGAGGTCCCGCCGGCGACCGCGTCCATTGTGTACGAATCGGAGTACTCCTGGTCGGACGCGGACTGGTTGGCCCAGCGGGAGGCCACCGACTGGTCGGTGGCGCCGGTAAGCGTCTACGAGGTGCATCTGGGCTCGTGGCGACGCGGCCTGGGTTACCGTGAGCTGGCCGAACAACTCGCCGAGCATGTCGCGCAGACCGGTTTCACCCACGTGGAGTTGCTGCCGGTGTCCGGCCACCCGTTCAGCGGCTCCTGGGGCTACCAGGTCACCTCCTACTACGCCCCCACATCCCGGTTCGGCAGCCCGGACGAGTTCCGCTTCTTCGTGGATCACCTGCACTCGCGCGGGGTCGGCGTGCTGATGGACTGGGTGCCGGCGCACTTCCCGAAGGACGACTGGGCGCTGGCCCGGTTCGACGGCCCGACGCTGTACGAGCACGCCGATCCGCGGCGCGGCGAGCAGCCGGACTGGGGCACCCTGGTTTTCGACTTCGGCCGCAACGAGGTGCGCAACTTCCTGGTCGCCAACGCGCTGTACTGGGTCGAGGAATTCCACATCGACGGCCTGCGGGTGGACGCGGTGGCGTCGATGCTGTACCTGGACTACTCGCGCGGCGACGGCCAGTGGCTGCCCAACATCCACGGTGGACGGGAAAATCTGGAAGCCGTGTCCTTCCTGCAGGAACTGAACGCCACCGTCTACAAGCGACACCCCGGCATCATGATGGTCGCCGAGGAGTCCACGGCGTGGCCCGGCGTCACCCGGCCCACCCATCTCGGCGGTCTCGGCTTCGGCTTCAAGTGGAACATGGGCTGGATGCACGACACCCTGGGCTATGTCGGCCATGACCCGGTGCACCGCTCGTACCACCACCATGAGATGACGTTCTCGCTGGTGTACGCATGGAGCGAGAACTTCGTGCTGCCGCTGTCGCACGACGAGGTCGTGCACGGCAAGGGATCGCTGTGGTCCCGGATGCCCGGCGACGACTGGAACCACGCGGCCGGTCTGCGCGCGCTGCTCGCGTACATGTGGGCGCACCCCGGCAAGCAGTTGCTGTTCATGGGCGGCGAGTTCGGCCAGGTGCGGGAGTGGTCGGAGGCCCAGTCGCTCGATTGGGGGCTGCTCAACGAGCCGCTGCACCGTGGCGTGCGTGACATGGTCGCCGACCTCAATGCCGCCTACCGCGCCCATCCGGCGCTGTTCCGGATGGACCGGGAGCCCGATGGCTTCTCCTGGATCGACGGCAACGACGCCGGCAACAACGTGCTGAGTTTCCTGCGGCACAGCGGACATCCGGCCGAACCGGGCTCGACGGTGGCCTGCGTGGCGAACTTCGCCGGCGTGCCGCACCTGGGCTACCGGCTCGGGCTGCCGCACACCGGCCGCTGGCGCGAGGTGCTCAACACTGACGCGCGCCGCTACGGCGGGTCCGGGGTGGGCAACCTGGGCAGCGTGCTGGCCGACGACACGCCCTGGCACGGCCGTCCGGCGTCGGCGGTGCTGTCGCTGCCGCCGTCGGGCGTGCTCTGGCTCGTCCCGGACTGACCAACGGACCCAGCGGACCCGTCCATCGGCTGCCCGAATCCCGTAAAGTGGCTGGTCAGTTGATCACCTGCTAGCGTGCGCCGCTAATCGTCCACATGCGAATGGAGCCGCACGATGGCCATGCCCGTCGGGGAAACCGTCGAACCCGAATTCCTGCCCACACTGGACATCCAGGCGCCGGAACGGCAGCGCCGCTGGACCGTCCTGTTGCGAGCGATCCTGCTGATCCCGCACTTCATCTGGCTGGGGCTGCTGGCAATCGCGGTCGCCGTAGTGGCGGTCATCAGCTGGTTCGGAGCCCTGTTCCTGGGCCGGCTGCCGGACTGGTCGGCTGACTTCCTGGGCGGCTACCTCGGTTACTACACCCGGGTCTACGCCTACTGGTACCTGCTGGTGGACAGCTACCCGCCGTTCGCCTGGAACGGGCCGGAACATCCCGTCCAGATCACGCTGCAGCGGGGCAAGCTGAACCGACTGGCCGTGCTCTTCCGCATCATCCTGGTGATCCCGGCGTCGATCGTGGCCGAGCTGACCGCGGCCGGCTGGGCCGCGCTGTCGTTCTTCATCTGGCTGATCGTGCTGATTCTCGGCCGCACCCCGAAGCCGGTCTTCGGCGCGACCGCTGCCGTGCTGCGCTACGGCTTCCGGCTCCAGGCGTACTTCCTGTTGCTGACGCCGGCCTACCCGAAGCGCCTTTTCGGCGACGCCGAGCAGGCCGCCGAGCCGGCGCAGGAAGCCGCGCCGACCAGCGACACCCGGCCACTCCTGGTCACCCAGGGCGCCCGGGTGCTGCTGATCGTGTTCATCGTGCTCGGCCTGTTCTCCGCGATCGGCGAGGGCGTGTCCGGATCGATTTCCGGCGACAACCAACAGGCCACGACCAGCTACGATGGTATCGGCGTCCGGTGACCTGCCAAGTCACCGGACAGCGCGCGCCGTAGCATCGTCGCCATGGCGCTGACCACCGCAGAGCTGACCGCGCTGCTGAACGACATCGAGTGCGATCGTGCGGAGCGCAAGGAATCTGCCCGTGATGTGGACAAGATCGGCCAGATAATCTGCGCCTTCGCCAATGATCTGCCGGCGCACGGCAAGCCCGGCGTGCTGTTCGTGGGTGTCAAGGACAACGGCGCATCGGCGGATCTGCCGATTACCGACCAGTTGCTGCAGAACCTGGCCTCCTACCGGGACCAGGGACACATTCTGCCGCCCCCGTCCATGACCGTCCGAAAGCTTGTCCTCAACGGCATCACCATGGCGGTTGTCGAAGTCGAGCCGACCAATTCTCCGCCGGTGGCCTACAAGGGCCGGATCTGGGTCCGGGTAGGTCCCCGGCGGGGAATCGCGAACTCGGAGGACGAACGGCGGCTCAACGAACGCCGTCGATCCCTCGACATCCCCTTCGACGCACGCCCGGTGCCTGGCGCCACGATCGATGATCTGGATCTTCGACTCTTCGAGGAAACCGTTCTCACCTCGTTGGTACCCCCATCGGTGCTGGCTGAGAACGGTCGCAGCATCCGGCAAAGGCTCAGTTCGCTGCGCTTCACCAACACCGACGGCGTTCCGACCACATCTGGTCTCCTGACCATCGGTAAAGATCCGCTGGCCTGGCTGCCCGGGGCCTATGTCCAGTTCCTTCGACTCGACGGGACCGACCTCACCGCGCCGATCAAAGATGAGAAGCGAATCGATGGAACGCTGCTCGCTGTACTGCGGCAACTGGACGAGACTCTGGCGCTCAACATTTCCACGAGGATCGATCTGACCTCATCGAACACCGAGAGCCGGACGCCGGACTATCCGATCGCCGCCCTACAACAAGTCGCCCGCAACGCCGTCATGCATCGGAGCTACGAAAATACGAACGCGCCAATCAGGCTGACCTGGTACGCTGACCGCATCGAGATCAACAGTCCCGGTGGACCGTTCGGTATAGTCGCCGCAGCCTCCTTCGGCAGCGGCCTC
>DASZLR010000293.1:0-7372 GCA_035552275.1 Pseudonocardiaceae bacterium
ATTGCTGTATCCGTTACTTCGAGATACCCCCAGGTGGCGGTGCGGCATCGTGGCTGGAATACGGGAGAGCCACGGATCATTGAGCGACGACGCCTGGGAGAAACGGGGAAACCTGTGTCCGAGGCCGAGACAGACGGGTTGTTGGGCTGGCTGGAACAAGCCGCGCGGGAAGCCCGAGCGGAGATCGAACGCCTGCACCGGGAGGGGCGCACCGCTCTCGGCCAGGCGCCGCAAGGCACGGCCGGCAACCCGACAACCGAGCCGGGCAGACCGTCGTGAACTCACGCCTCGGTCCCACCGCCACGCTGCGGGTGCTCGCCGTCGAGGCGACTCCGCTGGTCCGCGAGGGGCTGCGGAAAGTGATCGAACAGGCCGCCGGCCTGCGGTGGCTCGGCGCCACCGGCAGCCCGCACGCGGTCCGCGGCGGCCTGCCCCGGTTGCACCCGAACGTGGTGGTCCTGGACAGCGCCCTCGATCCGCGCGGCGGACTGATCCACGATCTCGTCACGGCGAATGCCGAACTGACCGTGGTGGCGCTGCTCAACGATCACCACCGCACCGCGACCTACCTGCGCATCGCCCAGTCGGCCGGCGCGCACGGCCTCGTCCGCCGGAGCACCGCACCGGAGACGCTGGTCGCGGCGATCCTCCGCGCGCACTACACCCGGTGGTTCGTGGACCCCGACCTCGTTCCGGTGCCCGGCACGCCACCCGAGCATCGGCCGATCGACAGCACCGACACGCTGCTGTCCGCTCGGCAGCGCCAGGTCCTGGACCTGATCGCGGCCGGCCTGAACTCGCAGGGCATAGCCGAGAAACTGGTCGTGTCACCGGAAACCGTGCGCACCCACATCAAGCAGTTGCTCCGCCGGCTGGAGGCTCGGGACCGGGCACACGCCGTGTCCCGCGCCTACCAACTCGGTGTGCTGTCCAACCGACGGTGGACTTGATCAGGACTGCGGGTAGCCCGGCGGGGGCGGCGGGTAGCCGGGACCGGGGCCGTAGCCGGGTTGGCCGCCGCCGAACTGCGCGCGGAACTGCCGCGCCTCACGCACCACCGGCCATTCGGAGAACGCGAACACGAACAGCATGATCACGTTGACCAGCGGCACGAACATCAGCAGCACCCACCAGCCGGAGTAACCGGCCTTACGGATGATCGTGATGTAGGCGATGAGCAGCGCCACGAAGACGACCGCGCCGATGATCAGGATGACCGCGAGTGTGCCGCCGGCGATGTTCGCCGCCGTCGTCGTTGTGCTGTCGTTCATGGAGCTCCCTCTGCTTGTCCCCGACGATCGGAGGCGAAGCGTACCGGGGATCAGGGCACCGGCGGGCGCGCCGGACCGCTTTCCGGACAGGCCACTAACGGAAGGGCCAGTGGGCCCCGCAGACCGGGCGCATGCCGTCGCCCGCGCCTGGCAACTGGGTGTGTTGTCGACGCCGGTCCGCCGATGGCGGCCGATGGCTATCCGGTCGCCTTGATCAGCGCCTCGGCGAGTTCGGCGGGACGGGTGAAACAGCCCTCGTGGCTGCCCGGCGTGTGCACCAGCACCGGGTTGTCCAGCCGCTTTGGGAAACGCTTCTCCCACGCCCACTCACCGGGCAGCGACAGGTCCTCCGTGGACAGCACGTAGCTGGTCGGCACGTCGAGACCGAAAAACCGCTTCTGGTCCGGACTCTCGGTGAACGTGCCCAGTGGCTGCGGCTTCAGCAGCCCGTGCACGATCCGCTGCGCCTGCTCGCCGACGTCCTGCATGAACGCCTGCTGCCACACCTCGAACGGCAGCAGCACGGTGTCGTTGCCGGAAGCGGCGGCCAGACCGTGGAACAGCTCACCGTAGTGCGGCGGGCAGGCATCGATAAGCGTCTCGCCGTCCTCGGGCACGAACGCGCTCCAGAACACCAGCCGGCGCAGCCGGGACGCCAATGCCGGCGCCGCCGCGCACAGCACGAAACCACCCCAGCTGTGCCCGACCAGGGTCACGTCGTCGAGGTCCGCGCGCTCCACGTAGTCGACCAGGCTGCGCGCGCAGTCGGTCAGCGTGACGCCGCGCGGATCGTCGTCCACGCCCAGTCCGGGCGAGGTCGGCGCGAAGGTCCGGTGCCCGGCCGCCCGCAACTGGGCCGCGACGGCGTTCCACGCCCAACCACCGTGCCAGGCGCCGGGCACCAGAACGAATGTCTCACTCATCACGATCTCCTTTGATCGAGTGCGCGGGCGTCACAGCCAGCGCGGAAGTCTCGGCAGCTCGCCGTCGAGTTCACGGCCGGTCAGCCAGCCCGCCAACCGATCGGGCGTTCCGCGCACCAAGGTCTGTCCGAACTGGACACCATCGGGCACGGGCTCGATCGGCTCGCCGGTCTTGCGGCTGCGCCACCCGCACACGTCCCGCACCAGCGTCGACGCCAGTTCGGTGGGCAGCACACCCATCCGGTAGCCGAGATCGAGATCGACCAGGTGAACCCAGACTTCCCGGACCCGCAGCCAGGGCACCTCGGACGCCGGGATCTCCCGGCCCTGGGCGCTGGTGACGACCGCGGACCACCGGTCGGCCGGCAGCGCGGTCGCCGCCTCGGCGAACCGGCGCGCGGAGCCCCGCAGGTCGTCAACCTGGTCGGCGAGCGGCCGCCCGGCCCCCGCCTCGATGTCGGCCTCGCGCTGTTCGGGCGTGGCGTACATCGGTGTGCGGATCCCGGTCCGCGCCCAGGTGAGCAGGTTGACCAGGGCGTCGGCGTTGCGGGACAGGTGGGTGAGCAGATGACCCCGGGTCCAGCCCGGCAGCGCGGACGGGCTGGCCACCGCGTCGGATGCCATACCAGCGACGGCCTTGTCCAGCAGCGATTGTCCATCATGGACCCAGGTGAGCAGGGCGTCGAGCGGCGGTGGCGTGGTCACGACTTGTCCCCGACACAGGTGTTGACCAATTCGCCAACGCCGTCCACGATCGTGCGCACCACCTGGCCGGGCTTGAGGAACACCTTCGGGTCGCGGGCCGCGCCGACGCCGCCCGGAGTTCCGGTGGCGATCAGGTCGCCTGGTTCCAGGGTGCTGAACTGGCTGATGTATGCGGCGATGTCGGCCGGCGTGAACAGCAGGTCGGACGTCCGCGACCGCTGCCTGACCTCGCCGTCGACCTCGCAGCGGATCTCCAGATCAGCGGCGTTGTCCACTTCGTCGGGGGTCACCAGCCACGGCCCGACCGGCGTACTCGCCTCGAAGGCCTTGCCCTGCAACCATTCCGTGCTGCGCCACTGCCAGTCGCGCATTGAGATGTCGTTGACCACGGTATAACCGGCGATGGCCGCCGCGGCCTCGGCCGGGGTCGCGCGGCGCAGCGGAGCGCCGATGATCACCCCGAGTTCAGCTTCCCAGTCCACCTGCTCGCTGACCGACGGCAGCACGAGATCATCGGCCGCGCCGAGCAACGTGTTGGCGAACTTGGCGAACAGCGTCGGATAGCGCGGCAGCTCCCGGCCCATCTCCAGAATGTGCGACCGGTAGTTCAAGCCCACGCAGAAGATCTTCGACGGGACGGGAACGATGGGCGCATAGTCCACAGTGGATATTTGGTGGCGGCGGCCGGCGGTCCGATTCGCCTGGTCGCCCCAGGACGGTTCGCGGAGCAGGGCTCCGACGTCGCCGAAGCCGAGTTCGACAGCTTCGTCCCCGTCGATCCGGACGGCGGCGGTGCGCCCGAAGGCCGTGCGAATGGTGGCGAGCTTCATCGAACGGTGCTCCCTGCGATCTCGGTGCGGGCCAGCCGCAGCGCCTCGTACAGCGGCGCGTCGTTGAAGGCGAACAGATCCAGCTCGGTTTCGGCTTCGAGCCGGAACGGGCACCACGATGGCACCGCGATCAGATCGCCTTCGATGATCTCGCGGCGTTGGTCACCGAGCTGGACTTCGCCGGAACCGCGGAACACCTGCCACACCGACGAGCCGACCGTCCGCCGAATCGGCGTGCGGGCGTCGGGGCGCAGCCGGTGCATCTCGGTGCGCAACGTCGGCAGCGCGTCCCGGCCGGTGCTGGGATTGGTGAACCGGATGCCGGCGTGCCCAGGCTCGATCACTCCCGGCAGTTCCTCGTCCTCCAGGTCCAACTGCGCGGTCAGCGCGTCGTCGGTGTCAGCCCAGCGGTACGCCATCAATGGCGAGTTCGGCGTGTCCTCGGCGGAAATCGGCCGCAGCCCGGGGTGGCCCCACAGCTTCTCCGAGCGCGACCGGTGCGGGGTCGACTTGTCCGGCACGCCGTCGTCGCCGAATTCGAAGAAGCCGGCGTCCAGCTGGTGCACCAGCGGGATGTCCAGTCCGTCCAGCCACACCATCGGCGCGTCGCCGACGTGATGATGGCCGTGCCAGTTCATCGACGGGGTCAGCAGCAGGTCGCCCGGCCGCATCTCCACCGGATCGCCGTTGACCACGGTCCACACGCCCTCGCCCGCGAGGATGAACCGGAACGCGCCCTGCGAATGCCGATGCGCGGGCGCCACCTCGCCGGCGCCGAGGTACTGGATCGCGGCCCAGAGATTCGGGGTGGCGTAGGGCCTTCCGGGCAGTCCGGGGTTGGCCAGCGCGATCGCCCGCCGCTCGCCGCCCCGGCCGACCGGAACCAGCTCGCCGGCCCGCCGCGCCAGCGGGTAGAGGTCCCGCCAGTGCCAGATGTGCGGGCGCGCGGACGGCTCCGGCGTCTCCGGCATCAGGTTGCCGATCTCGGTCCATAGTGGAATCAACCCGGCCGCGGCGAAGTCCTCGTACAGCGCGGCCAGCGCCGGCTCGGTGTCGGCGGGTGAGTCGGTGTGCGTCATGAGTTGCCTCCAGACCGGGCCAGCCGCCGGGCGATATCGGCCCGCAGCGCCTTCTTGTCGATCTTGCCGACCTTGGTGGTGGTCAGCGCGCGGACAGCCACCAAGTGCTCCGGAAACTTGAACCGCGCGGCGCCGGCCCGCTCCATCGCCGCGCACACGTCCGCCAGCGTGACGACCACTCCGGGCTCGGGCACCACGTACAGGCAGACCCGCTCGCCCAGGTCTGGATCGGGCATCGCCACCGCGGCCGCCATGCTCACCCCCGGCACCCGATAGGCGAAGTTCTCGATCTCCTCGGCGGAGATGTTCTCGCCGCCCCGGTTGATCATGTCCTTGTCCCGGCCTTCGACGACCAGATTGCCATCGGCGCGCAACCGGACCACATCGCCGGTGCGATACCAGCCGTCCACTGTGAACGCTCGGGTATTCTGCTCCTCGGCCCGGTAGTAGCCGCGCGGCGTGTACGGGCCCCGGGTGAGCAGCAGCCCCGGCTGCCCGTCCGGCACCGGCTCACCGAGCTCATCCACCACCAAAAGCTCGTCGTCCGGACACATTGGACGGCCCTGAGTGGTGCGGATGACGTCCTCCGGATCGTCCAGCCGGGTGTAGTTGAGCAGGCCCTCCGCCATCCCGAACACCTGCTGCAAGGTGCAGTCCAGCTCGCGGCGGACCCGACTCGCCTGGTTGTCGGCCAGCCGGGCGCCGCCGACCTGGAGCACCCGCAGCGAACTCAGGTCACGGCTGGGATCGGCCCGGTGGTCATCCAGCCACCGCTGCGCGACGGCGGGCACCACGGCGGTCGCGGTCACCCTCTCGCGCTCGATCGTCTCGAACGCCGTCACCGGGTCCACCGAGCCCAGCACCACCCGGCCGCCGGACAGCAGCGCGCCGAGCAACCCCGGGCAGGCGAGCGTGAAGTTGTGTGCCAGCGGCAGCGCCGCCAGGTACACGGTGTCCGGCCCGAATCCGCAGACCTCGGCACTGCGCCTGGCGTTGTAGGCGTAGTCGTCATGGGTGCGGGCGATCAGCTTCGGCAGGCCGGTGGTGCCGCCGGAGAGCAGGAACAGTGCGGTCGCCCGGCTTTCCGGCGACGTGCTGCGCACCGGGTGAGCGGGTGCGGCGCAGAGGGCGCGGAGATCGACATGACCGGGAGCGGCATCGCCGGCGACCAGCACATGTCGCACGCTGGAGGTCGCGGCCGCGACCTCGGTCGCCATCGCTTGATGGTCGAAGCCCTTGTGCACGGCCGGCACCGCGATCGCGACCGCTTCGGCATGCGCGGCCAGATAGGAGATCTCGTGCTTGCGGTGCGCGGGCAATGCCAACACGGGCAGCACGCCCAGCCGCAGGCAGGCGTAGAGCAGCACCACGAATTCGACGGTGTTGGGCAGTTGCAGCACAATCCGGTCGTCCGCGCGCAGCCCGAGTTCGGCCAGCCGGATCGCGGCCCCGCCGGACCGATCGGCCAGCTCACGATGGGTCAGCCGCTGCTCGCCGGCCACCAGCGCGATCGCGTCCGGGTGGGCGTCCGCGACGGCCAGCAGCAGATCACCGAGCGCGCGGCCCTGCCAGTAGCCGCGTTCGACGTAGTGGGCGGCGTAGTCGGCCGGCCACGGAACGATTCCCTGCGTCAGCATCAGCTGTCCTCCGTCCTGACGACCACGGCGTCCAGCGCCAGCAGACCGTCCGCGGTCACCCGCAGCGGGTTGATCTCGATCTCCGCCAGCCACGGGTTGGCGGCCAGCGCCCCGCCGAGCGCGGCCACCAGGGCGCCGAGCTCGGCCGGGTCCGCGACCGGGCCGCCGCGCCAGCCAGCCAGCAGTGTCCGCCCGGCGAGGTCTTCGCGCATCGCGGCGGCTTCGATGACCGACAGCGGCGCCAGCCGGATCGCCACATCGGCCAACGCCTCGGCGGTGATGCCGCCCAGCCCCAGCAGCACGATCGGCCCGAACACCGGGTCGCGTCGGGCGCCGACCACCAGTTCCAGCCCGGCCGGCGCCATCGTCTCGACCAGGTATCGCCGCGCGCCGATGCCGTGCAGCGAGCGAAGTGCGTCATCGAGGTCGGTCGGCGTGCGGATGTTGAGGTGCACGCCGCCGAGTTCGGTCTTGTGCGACACCGCGGCGTCCAGCACCTTCACCACCACGGGTCCGCCCAATTCGGCCAGTGCCGCGTGTGCCTGCTCGGGCGAACCGCAGGCGCGGCGGGCCGGGGTGGCGATGTTCAGCCGAGCCAGGAGGTTCTTGGCCGCGTCCTCGTCCAGCGGCGCATCGGTGTCCGGAATGGACACTCCAGCGACGGGCGGCCCGGTGGTCGCTCGAATGTCGGCGTCCGCGACCAGTGCCCGGACCGCGTCGGCCGCCGCGGACGGGGTGGTCACGGTCGGAATGCCGATCTTGTGCAGGTGGGCGCGCTGCTCCCCGACCTGATCGGCCAGGCCGCCGACAGCGACCACGACGGGCGTTCCGGTGGGCACGCTCGCCACCAGATCCACGCTGTCCGGCTCAACCAGCGCGTACAGCGTGAGCAGGTCGATGTTCTCGTCGGCGGCAACAGACCGCAGC
>DASZLR010000294.1:0-14211 GCA_035552275.1 Pseudonocardiaceae bacterium
CCTCTGAGCTGGCGTGATCCGGTCGACACCGGGTGACCGTCACTGTCGCAGATCGATGTCCAGAACAGACAACAGACAACAGTCGTACGTTTCCTGGGCCACCCGTCAGGTGTCCGTGCCAGGGGGTCAAGCTCAGCCGGCGTTATAGTTCGCCCTGAAGACAGATCCGCTGCGCGGTGGCGGCAGGCGTCGCGGTCGCCTGACCATCGTCAGCACCGTTGGTCGCAGAAGCGACGACGGCCCCTCCGGGGCAAACGGAGAGGCCGTCAGTTTGTCGCCGATGCAACCTGCCTGGTTGATGCGAGGAAGGAGCTCCGACGTGACGGAGCATAACCATGGGTACGCCCATCACCAAAATAGGCTCCGTAGGCGCAGGTCAATGCCGGTTCGGAATGGCAGTCCGGTGATCAGGAACGCGACCCTCGCGGATCCGAAATCGTGGCTAGCGTTGACGAGCCGGGTCGCAGACCGGGTGCTAGGTAACACCGCAGCGTGCATACGGTTCGTGGTCGTCACGCTTGTTTTGTTCGCCGGAGTGTTTGGATGCGGGTGGATGCTCCACCTCTTGGGCGGACCAGCCGGCTGGTAGCCGGGACAGAACAGGATTGTGGCCGCTGCGTTTCGGCGGGTCGGCCACCATCGGCCACCGGCGTCAACTGGCCGAGAGCTGGGTCAGCATCGCCTCGCAACTGCGCACCACGGTGGCCGCTCCGCGTCGCGCCGTGCTGGACAACAGTGGGTTGACCGTCTCCCGGTGCCAGCGGCGCAGCGCGTCGAACGCCCGCTGGTGCAGTTCGGCCGGACCGGCCTGATAGTCGATGCCCAGCCGCTCCGGCAGGGTGGTGCCCTCGCCACCGACCAACCGCCCGGCCTCGGCGGCCAACTCATCGGGCAGCGCCACCCGACCCGCCGCGATCGCCGACAACAGCCGCAGTTCGTGGAAGTCGTGCGCGCTGACCAGCAGTCGTTCCAGATCGGCGACCAGTTTTCGGGCCGCCGGCAACGGCTCGGCCCGCAACAGTGTGTCCAGCGCGATCAGCGCCGACCGGGCCTTGAGCACTTCGCGCCGACCGACCAGGAACTGCCCGATCGACTCGCGTAGCTCACCCAAGCCGCTGCGCCGCACCAGTTCCGCGGCCAGCGTGGTCGGATTCGCGTTGCCGCGCCGGATCAGCGTGGTCACGAGTTTCAGCCCGAAGATGCCGAACCGGCGCAGCAGAGCGTGCCGGATGTCGGCGTCCAGCGCGATGGGGAACCGCGCGCCGGTGAAGCGGTCCGCCGACAGCAGGAAATCGTCCAGCTCGGCGCGCGGCACCCCCGCCAGCGCCGTCAGCGCGGCGAACTCGTTGTCCCGCAACGTTCTTCCGGCCTGCGCCAGCAGTGCGGCCAGCGCGATCACGTTCTGGCACACCGCCGGAGTCCCGCCCTCGCGCCGGTAGCGGCGGACGATCTGCTTGGCCGAGGACAACGCGTCGATCCGGCCGGCGCCGATCTCGTCGGCCCTGGACAGCACCACCAGCGTGCTCACCGGTCCGGTCGTCGGCGCGGCCCGGTCGTGCGCGGCCCGCAGCACCGGCTGCTCGCCGCCTTGGGTGTCCCGGACCAGGTACAGCAGCCCGTCGGCCTCGCCGGCGATCCGCTCCATCGCCGCCGACGCGGCGTCGGAGTCCGGCGGCGGCAGGGCCGGGGTGTCGATCAAGGTGACGTCCCGGAGGTTGCGCGCCGGCCAGTCGACCACGATCCGGTCGACGCCGGGCGAGCGCCACTGTCGCAGGTCGATGTCCAGCCGGCGGTCCCGGCGGGCGACCGGCACCTCCTGCCGGGGCCCGCGCGCCGCGTACAGCACCGCCCGGGGCTGAGGGCCGTCCTGGTACCAGGTGCTCACCTGGCTGCCGTCGGCCAGCTCGACCGGCGCCACGTCCTCGCCCACGAACGCGCTGACCAGCGTCGATTTTCCGGACTTCGGCCCGCCGACGACCGCGACCGCGAGCGGCGCGGCCAGCCGGGCCTGCTGGTGGCGCAGCCAGCCGACGGCCCGCGGGCTGTCCCGGTACACCTCGAGCGCTTCGTGCAGAATCGCCCGGACCGACTGGTCCAGGCCGGGGCCGACCGTCACGCGGTGATCTCCAGGCCGGGCGTTGGGCGGGTGGCGCCGGCGGCCACCGGCGGGGCTGACGCGGCGGACGCCGCCGACGCGGTCGAAGCAGCGGCGAGTGTCTCGATCCGCCGGTGCAGGGTGATCAGCTGGGTCAGCGCGGACCGCACCTCGCGATGGGCGCTGTCGTGCTGGACCGCCTCGGCTCGGGCCGCCTCGCGCGCCGCGTTGACGTCCTCGGCGGCCCGCTGCACCAGGTGCCGGGACAACTCGGTGATCTGGTCCCGCAGCCCGCGCTGAAGATCGCGCACGGCGTCCCGGGTCTCCTTGCTGAATGCCAGGAAGAAGTCGTCCAACTGCCGCTGGGCGGCCGAGCGGGCCGCCGCCTGCCGGCGCTTGCACCGCATGTCGGACTCGTCCCGGATGCTCTTGCCGCCGAAGGTCGCGCCGGCGGCCAGCGAGATCCCGTTGATCAGCGGCATGCCGGCGAGGCTGGTGATCAGGCCGAACATCAGCAGTCCACCGTAGGAGCCGCGCATCGCGGTGAACGCCTTCTGGCCGATGGTGAACGGCTCCAGATTCGGCGATTCGGCGGGGTCGGCCGGCGGCAGCATGCCCTCCAGCGCGCCGATGATCTCCGGCGCGGACACCGGCGGGTGGCCCGTGCTGGCCGGCAGGGCGCGGGTCACCTTCCGGACGATCCAGTCGGCACGGTCCATCAGCCAGCCGAAATTCGCCTCGGCCGCCTCCGCGAGCCGCTGCGCCAGCCAGTCCGCGAGCTGATCCCAGCAGGTGAGCGGGTCGGCTTCCTCCAGCGCGCGGTCGATCTCGCGGAGGATCTGCCGGGTGCGGTCCCGCAGGTCGTACTCGACGTCGGAGATCAGGTCGGCGATGTCGTCGGACAGCGCGGTCTGGCACAGCATCGCCTGGTGCCGCAGATCGTCCAGCCGGCGGCTGGCGGTGTCCACCCTGGCCAGCGCGCTGGCGGTGCGCGGCGAATCGGACTGGTCGCCCAGCTCGCCGTGCAGCGAGGTGATCAGCCCGGCCAGCGCGGTGCTGGCCAGCACCGCGATCGAGCGCGGCGCCAGCCGGTCCGGCTTGGCCGTCACGTCCTGCCGGAGCATGCTGATCAGCTGCGGGAAGCCGGACTCCGCGTTCAGCGCGGTGTCGCCGGTGCGAGCGGCGTGCAGCCGCAGCGTCGCCGACACCGGCACCAGCCGGGCCGGCACTCCGGCGTCGGCGAGCTTGCGGCGGTCCCGCTCGGCGATGTGCCGCCACCACGGCGACAGGTCGATCTTGGTCAGCGCCACGATGATGTTCGGGCAGGACTTGGTCACGTCGGACAGCAGGTTGAGCTCGGTCTCGGACAACTCGGCGGTGGCGTCCGAGGCGAGCAGCACCACATCGGCTCCGCGCAGCGCCGTGGTCAGCGCCCGGGACACGGCTGGGGCGCGGGTCGAGTCGGTCTCGCCAATCGCGGGGGTGTCGATCAGCACCAGCCCGGACGCGAGCAGCTTGCGCGGGATGCCCACCTCGACGGTGACCGCGGGTGCGCTGGCCGTGCCGGCAACAGCCGTTCGGGTGACCTGCTCGGGCACCTCGTCGATCGGGATGGGCCGCCGGTCGGGTCCGGCGCCGATCGCCGTCGGGTCCGGCTGCTCGTCGGCCGGGGCCCGCACCAGCACGGCGGACGGCGTGTCAGCGTGCGCGATGGTGGTGGTCGTGCCGGTCGTCAGATCGTCGCCGACCGCGCAGACCGGGGCGTTGACCAGCGCGTTCACCAGCTGGCTCTTGCCCTGATTCGGGCCACCGATGACCAGCACCCGCAGCCTCGGGTCGACCAGCTGGGCCCGCCGACGACGAAGCCGGTCGGCGAGTTCCAGCCGTTCATGTCTCGCGCACGCCCCGATGGTCTGGTCGAGCGCATCGAGCCATGGCGTCGCGATCACCCGATCAGTGTGCCGGGTGTCCCTCGTTCGGGGGAAGGGTGCCCCGTGCTGGATGTGCTACTCAGTGCGGCCAACTGCGGAAACCCGCACAAAAAGCGATGGCTGGACCTGTCGGGGCATGACAGGTCCAGCCATCGGTTGGCCATCGTGAGCCGGTGCGCCGACGGCGGGTGCGGGACCGCCGTCGGCGCGGGCATCACTGGCCGGGGAGGTGCAGGTCGAGTCCGGTCACCACGTCGTGCACGGTGTCGGTGACATGCGTGGCGTCGCTGGACAGCTCGCCGGCGACGGCCGGTCCGGTGGTCGAGGCGCTCGCCAGCGGGCTGTGGCTGATGGCGTCGCTGACGCCAGTGCCCTCCAGCACGCCGTTGACCGTGGTCTGCGCGTTGTGCACCGTGGTGCCCACGGTGTCCAGCGGCAGGTGCGACTCGACGGCGTTGATCGTGTTGGTCAGCGCCGTGTGGCCGGCCGACAGAGCCGGGTCGCCGGCGATCAGGTTGGAGATACCCAACTGATCGGTCAGCGTGGCGCTGTCGGTGATGGCCAGCGAGTGCGCGGTGTTCAGCGCGTCGTCCAGCGGGGCGTGGCCGGCGGCCAGGTCGTCCACGACCGGCTGAACCTGGCTGGCGACGGTGACGCCGTCGGAGTTCAGGTCACCGGCAACGGCGAAGCCGTGGTCGACGGTCAGCGAGCTGGTGGCGAACTGCTGCACGTCCGCTGCCAGCGTGGTGAAGCTGCCGGCCGGGTCGGCCAGCGTGCTCTCGGCGACCGAGGTCAGCGCGGTCGCGTTGGACAGCGCCTCGGAGTCCAGCGTCTCGGCGACGTCGGACACCGAGGTGAAGCCGGTGGTCGCGCTGGCGATGGTGCTGCCAGCCTCGCTCAGCGACGCCAGGGTGCCGGTCGAGTCGGCGTTCACCAGCGTGCTGGTGGTGTCGCTGACCGCGCCGATGGCCCAGGTGACCTGCTCGTTGACCGTCTCCAGACCGGTGGTCGGGTTCGGCAGCGAGCCGACGGCGCCGGACAGCGCGTCGGTCGGGGCCAGCGAGCTGAGGTCACCCAGCGCGGCGGCCGGGTCGCTCAGGCCGCTGGACAGCGGGCCGGTGAGGTCGGCCGGACCGAAGTCGGAGCCGGCGACCTGGGAGCTGACCGCGTAGGCGACGGCCTGCAGCTGCTCGATCCCGCTGGTGGCCTCACCGCTGGAGGGCAGTTCGGACAGCAGCGACTCGAGGCCGGAGGTGGCTGGCAGGTTGTCGGCGACCAGCGGGAGGACGTCACGGACGTCGTCCGCGTTGATGTCGCTCAGGCCGGCGGCCGACAGCGCACCCGCCGGGTCGCTCTGGAAGGCCGCGAGCTGATCCGGGTCGCTGACCAGTTGGAACACGAAATGGTGGAGGCTCTGTTCGAGCGCCATGAGACGGGGGCTCCCTTGGAGATATGCACGTGTCGTTGTAGGTGCTGGGCGCTAGCCCAACTTGCTGGGCGCGCCGGCCCAACGTGATCACAGACGGTAGGAGACTGGCGCACCCCCGTCATCGGGGATCACGCCGGGCGCTAGCTTGTAGCCACCAATAGGGGATAGGTGCCTCGCCCGTTAGGGGATTAGGGACCGTGTTACATCCTCTGTGTTCCGACATCGGCACATCTTTGGTACGAACAGGTGACCCTGATCGGGTGACAGGACTCAGCACGAAGGAACCCAACGTATGCCCTACGTCCTGGGGATCGACGTCGGCACAAGCCACACCAGCGCGGCAGTGTGCCGGCTGGGCGGGCCGGCGGCGGGCTCGGTGCGGACGGCCCGGCTCGGGTCCCGGTCAAACCCAGGTTCCAACCCAGGTTCCAACGCCGTCGCCTCCACGCTCTACCTGCCGGGAGACGGCTCGGTGGTGGTCGGCGACATCGATCCCCGGTTGGCGCTGACCGAGCCGCAGCGGCTGGCGCGCGGGTTCAGCCGGCGGGTCGGCGACGACGTGCCGTTCGTGGTCGACGGTGTCGCCTACAGCGCCGAGGAGCTCACGGCCGCGCTGATCGTGTGGGTCACCGACCAGTTGGCGGAGCGCGAGGGCGGCCCCGCCGAGCATGTGGTGGTCACCCATCCGGCGTCCTGGGGGCCGCACCGGCGGGGCGTGCTCCGCGCGGCGCTGCGCCAGGTCGAGCTCGCCGAGGTCACCCTGCTGCCGGAGCCGATCGCGGTGGGCGAGAGCCACGCCTGGCGCACGGTGGTCGATCCCGGCGATGTGCTGGCCGTCTGTGGTCTGGGCGGCGACTGGTGTTACGGCGCGGTCGTGCGGCGCACCGACAACGGCGCGTTCGTTCTGCTGGGCCAGGCCGAGGACGGCGAGCCCGGCGGCGGCGAGCGGATCGACGACGCCGTGCTGGACTGGCTGGCTGCCGAACTCGCCGACCCGCTGGGCCAACTCGACCCGGCCGACCCGCAGACCGCGCTCATCATGGCCCGGCTGCGGCAGGAGTGCCGGGCGGCCAAGGAACGGCTGTCGGACACCGCCGAGACGACCGTGGACGTGCGGCTGCCGCACGGCGTGTACCAGCCGGCGCTGACCCGGCCGGCGTTGGACGCGCTGGCCCGGCCGATCCTGGCCGGCAGCGTGGGCACGCTGCTGCGGGCGGTGCGCGCGTCGGGCATGGACGCCGAGCGGCTCGCAGCCGTGACGCTGGCCGGCGGTCCGGCCCGGATGCCGGTGCTGCGCGAGCTGGTGACCGCGGCGATGCCCGGCCGGATCGCGGTGGACGAGGACCCGCAGGCGACGGTGGCGACCGGTGCCGCGCTGGCGGGCTATCGCCGGATGACCGGCGCCGACGTGCCCGCGGCTTCCCGTCCGGCCGGCGCGCTGGTCCTCGCCGGCGGCCCGCCGAACGGCCGGGGCACAGGGGAGGGCCGGGACAGCCGAGACGGTCGACATGTGGTGCCGGCCGCCCGCGACGGGTCGGTGCAGTTTCCGACCGAAGTCCTGCAGCGGGTCGCCGCCGAGGAAGATGATCTACCGCCGCCCCGCCCGTCGGTCGACATCGACCCACTGGACCTGCCCCGGCGACGGAACCTGGGCACCCTGATTCCCGGCGCCCGGCCGGCGGTCATGGGCGGCCTCGCGGTGCTGCTGGCCGCCGCGATCGTGACGGTGACGTTCATTTTCCAGTCCGGCACCTCCAACCGGGGATCGTCGCTGACCGGCGGAACCGTGCAGGGTGGTTCCTCGGCCGCCACCCAGACGGTCCAGGCCACCCAGCAACCCGAGACCGCTGTTACCGACACGAACAGCACTGCCAACCCCGGCACCACCGATCACAACTAGGACGCCAGTTGACCGCCCGCGCAGTGACGCCCGCCAAACCGATCTTCGACCCGTCCACCCGCGAGCTGCTGGACACAGTCGCCGCTGACCCGTTCCTGCCGACCGCCGTGGCCATCGTGGCGCCCGGCGGCTATGGCAAGAGCCTGCTGCTGCGCGAGCTGAGCGAGACCTACCGGCGCGCCGGCGTGCCGGTGGCCGGGATCGCGGACCTGCCAGCCGAGTCGATGGGCACCGAGTCGATCGACTCGGCTGGGACCGGCGCGCCGCACCAGCACCCGCAGCGCCCGGACGCGCTGGCCGACGTGCTCGCCGATTCCGTGCTGGTGGTGGACGACGCCCACCAGCTCGCCGAACCGCGGCTGCGTCAGGTGTGCGCGGTGGCGCGGTCGCCGCGATCCCGGGTGATCGTGGCGTACCGGCCGTGGCCGACCAGCCCGGCGCTGACCGACCTCGCCGAACTGCTCGGCCGGTCCCGGCCGCCGCTGCGGCCCGGCCGGTTCGACCCGGCCCAGATCCGGTCGTTGATCTCGGCTTCGACGCGGGTGGCGGCGCACCCGGCGCTGGTGGATTTCCTGCACACCCAGACCGGCGGGGTGCCCCGGTTCGTCGCCCGGTTGGCCGCCCTGGTGGAGCTGCCGGCGGGCGCGGGCGACCAGGCCGCGATCCAGCTGCCGCGCGCCGCCATCGAACGGTTCCGGCCCGATCTGGAGGCGCTGGACCCCGACCTGCACCGGTTCCTGCTCGCCCTGGAAGCCGGCGTCGGCCCGCACACCGACCTGCTCGGCCCGCTGCTGGAGCGGGACGGCGCGGCGATCGGCGAGCTGATGGCCGCCGCCCGCGCGACTGGACTGGTCGGCGAGGACGGCACGCTACTGCCGATCGGCCGCCGGGCGATCGCGGCGCTGCTGCCCGCCGAGCGCCGGATCGACGTCCGGCAGCGGCTGGCGGAGCTGCAGCTGGAGCGGGGCGGGCCGGTGCTCGGGCTGGCCCGTTCGCTGCTCGGCGCGGGCATCGGCGGCACCAGGATGGCGACGATCTTCCGGGCGGCGGCCCGGGAGGCGCTGGCGGCCGAGCCGGCGCAGGCCGCCGAGTTGTTCGCCGCTGCCGTGCAGGCCGGCGCCCCGCTGCCGACGGTGGCGGCCGGCTGGTCGCACGCGGCCGCGCTGGCCGGCGACCTGGACACCGCGCTGCGGTTGGCCGACCAGGTGATCGGCTCGGAGGACACGGCGGTTCGCGGCGACGCCGCGCAGGTGGCCGCGGCCGCGCTGGCGCATCGCGGCCAGCTCAACCGCAGCGCCGAACTGTTCCGCTGGTCCGGCACCGGCCCGTCGAGCGCGTTCGCGGTGGTCGGCATGATCGGCACCGGTCATCTCGGCGACGCCGACCGGTTGATGGAGACCCACACCGGCGGGGGACCGCCCACGCTGCTGTCCGGCGCGGCCGCGTTGACGGCCGCCGGCGTGCGGGACTCGGTGATCGGGTCGACGACCACCGCACTGTCCAAATTGGTCCGCGCCTCGGCGCTGCTGGAGCCCACCGGTCGCGGCGTGCTGCTGCCGGACAGCCCGGCCGCCCTGGCCGCGCTGATCGCGATGCACTGCGGCGAGCTGACCATCGCCGAATCGGTGCTGACCCGGGCGATCGCGGCGCAGACCGGCGGCCGGCTGATGGCCGCGCGGCACCGGCTGTTGCAGGCGTGGATCTGCATGGTGCGCGGCAAGACGTCGATGGCCCGCGAGTTCCTGGCCGGGGCGAAGACCGGTGACCGGACGGCCGATCGTGCGGCGGACCGGAACGGCGCCCGCGGTCTGGAGCCCCGTGGCCTGGAACCGCGCGACGAGTTGTTCGCCATCGCGATCGAGGTCGGGCTGGCCCGCCGCAACAGCGATCTGCCGGCGCTGCGACAGACCTGGGGCCATGCCAGCGAAGCGGTGATGCGGCACCCGGTGGACCTGTTCACCCTGCTGCCGCTGGGCGAGTTCGCGGTCGCCGCCGCCCGGCTTCGCGACCAGGGCCGGTTGGCCCCGCATCTGGCCGAAGCCCGCGCGCTGCTGCACGAGTTGGGCGACCCGCCGCTGTGGTCGACGCCGCTGCACTGGAGCGGGCTGCACGCGGCGCTGATCGCCGAGCAGTATCCGGTCGCCGAGGAGCACGCCGCCGCGCTGACCGCCAACGCCGGGGCCGGCCGGTACTGCGCGGTGCTGGCGGCGGCGGCCGAGTGCTGGCTGGCGGTGGTCACCGGCAAGGTGGACCCGGCCAAGGTCGAGCCGGCGGCGCGCGGCCTGCAGGCGATCGGACTGTGGTGGGACGGCGCTCGGCTGGCCGGACAGGCGGCGATCCGCACGCCGGACCGGAAGGCGATGGTGCGGCTGCTGGAGTGCGCGCGGTTGTTGCAGGGCCGGCCGGCCCGCCCGGCGACTTCCGCGGCCGGTGCCGCCGGCTCCGCGATGCCGCCGGGCAGCGTGGCGGCGACCAGCCGGGCCGAGGCGACGTCGGCCACCATGGGCACCAGCAGACTGTCCGAACGGGAGCGTGAGGTCGCCAGCCTGGTGCTCGCCGGCCTGACCTACAAGCAGATCGGCGACCGGCTGTTCATCTCGGCGAAGACCGTGGAGCACCACATGGCGCGGATGCGCCAGCGGCTGGGCGCCACCAGCCGCAGCGACCTGCTGGCCCAGCTGCGGGCGCTCACCACGAACGACCATGTCTAGCCCTGTCCGTCGCCGCATCTTCGCTGTCTGTCGCCGCATATCGCTGCCCAGCGCGATCTCACCGCCATAGCACGATTCTTGGATCGACGTCCCGGGCCATCCACAGCCCGGGATGTCTGTCCACAGTGCTCAATATTCCCGCGCGCGCCCCTGACCAGCGCCGATAGGCTGGATCTCGGGGGGCGCCCCGAGAGCTCGGTGGCGGAAATTTAGTAGCGGCCCTTGAGTGCGCGGCCGGCGGCGCGGGAGATTTCCCGTTCGGCGTCCCGTTTGGCCAGTGTCTGGCGCTTGTCGTAGGCCTTCTTGCCGCGCGCCAGCCCGATCTCGACCTTGACCTTGCCGTCCTTGAAGTACATCGACAGCGGCACCAGCGACAGGCCGCTCTCCTTCGTCTTGCCGATCAGCCGAAGGATCTCGCCCTTGTGCAGCAACAGTTTCCGGTTGCGCCGCGGCTCGTGGTTGGTCCAGGTGCCCTGCACGTACTCGGCGATGTGCACGCCGCGCAGCCACACCTCGCCGTCGTCCACCGTGGCGAACGCGTCCACCAGCGACGCGCGGCCCAGCCGCAGGCTCTTCACCTCGGTGCCGACCAGCGCCACCCCGGCCTCATAGGTGTCCAGGATGGCGTAGTCGTGCCTCGCCTTGCGATTGGTGGCGATGACCTTGCGGCCTTGTTCCCTGGGCATACCAACTACTTTACGTGACAGGGGCTGGTGATGGCGGCGAGTAAAGCCGCGCGTGATCAGAGCCGCACGTACATCCGCAGCGTCACGTAGCCGGTCAGCGCCGAGATGCCGATCGCGGTGATCAGCAGCCACGGCGACACGATGCCCACGTCGGCGAGCTGGATCTGCGGTATGACGCCGGATGAGGTCAGCGGCGCGAGCGCGCTGTCCAGGAAGGTCAGTTTCGCCGCGATCAGGCCGAGGATCGACAGCACCGCGCCGACAATGCCGGCGACCACCGCCTCCAGCAGAAAGGGAAGCTGGGTGTACCACCGGGTCGCGCCGACCAACCGCATGATGCCGACTTCGTTTCGTCGGGTGAACGCGGACACCTGGATGGTGTTGGAGATCAGCAGCAGTGCCGCCAACGCCTGGATGACCGCGATGACGAAGGTCGCGTTGCGCACGCCGTTCAGCACGTTGATCAGCTTCTGCAGGAACACGCCCTCGTTGTTGACGTCCTTGACGCCCAGCTTTCCGGTGAACTCCTGCACGATCACGTCCGACCGGCTCGGATCGTCCATTTCCACGTGCAGCGACGCCGGCAGCGCCCCGGGCCGGCCCAGCTCGATCATCTGTGGCATGGCCGCGAACATCTGCCGGTACCGCGTGTAGGCCGCGCCCTGGCTTTCGAACTGCACGTCCTTGACGCCCGGCGTGTTGACCAGTTGCTGGCGCAGCCCGGCGCAGATCGCCCCGCCGCAGTTGGGGTCGTTGGAGCTGACGTCGGCGGTGAGGTCGACCGACACCTGGAGCTTGGACAGGTAGATGTCCTGCATCTTGCCGATCGTGCGGACGACCAGCAGACCCCCGCCGAGCAGACCGAGCGAGATGGCCGTGGTGAGGATCATCGCCACCGTCATCGTGACGTTCCGCCGGAGTCCGGTCAGGACTTCGCTGAAGACGAAACTGGCGCGCATCGAGGGGATTCCTTGCGATCGGGTGGGTGGAGAACGAGGTCTATCGGTCTACCGGGGACTTCAGCCGACCGGTGGAGCTCGGGCGGTCAGCGGCCGACACCGTAGACCCCCCGCTTGTCGTCCCGGACGACCTTGCCGAGGCTGAGCTCGACCACCCGGCGGCGCATCGAGTCCACGATGGAGTGATCGTGGGTGGCCATCAGCACCGTGGTGCCGGTCCGGTTGATCCGCTCCAGCAGCAGCATGATGTCCTGGCTGGTGTCCGGGTCGAGGTTTCCGGTGGGCTCGTCGGCGATCAGCACCAGGGGGCGGTTGACGAACGCCCGGGCGATCGCGACGCGCTGCTGCTCGCCGCCGGAGAGCTCGTGCGGCATGCGATTCGCCTTGCCGTCCAGGCCGACCAGTTGCAGCACCTCGGGCACGACCTTGCGGATCGTGTGGTGCGGCTTTCCGATCACTTCCAGCGCGAAGGCGACATTTTCCGCGACGGTCTTGTTGGCCAGCAACCGGAAGTCCTGGAAGACGCAGCCGATCGACTGGCGCAGCCGGGGGATCCGGCGGCGGGCCATCTTCGCCACATCGAAGTTCGAGACGTAGACCCGGCCCTTCGACGGAACGTCCTCGCGGAGCAGCAGCCGCAGGAAAGTGGATTTTCCGGAGCCGGAGGGACCGATGAGGAACACGAACTCGCCTCGGTCCACATCGACGGAGATGTTGTCCAACGCGGGCCGGGTTGAGGTCTTGTAGACCTTGGTCACGTGTTCGAGCCGAATCACGAGCGGCGAGTCTACCGGTGCGACCTGTGAAGTCCCGGTCTCCCCCCGGCTTTGAATCGCCACCGGTGTCATCAAGTCGTGCGCGGATCGGTACTTAATCGTGACCGAGACCAAAACGGGCCCCGACGGTCGCTCACGGTAAGTCGTGTTCCACGTTCAGTAACCTGATCGGTCAGTTCTGGTGCTGCCGGCGCCAACGGATGCCCGCTTCCAGGAATCCGTCGATGTCGCCGTCGAGCACGGTGCCCGGGTTGCCCACCTCGTGGTCGGTCCGGAGATCCTTGACCATCTGGTAGGGGTGCAGGACGTAGGAGCGCATCTGGTTGCCCCAGCTCGATCCGCCGTCGCCGCGCAGCGCGTCCATTTTGGCCTTGTCCTCCTGGCGCTGCCGTTCCAGCAGTTTCGCCTGGAGCACCGCCATCGCGCTGGCCTTGTTCTGCAACTGACTGCGCTCGTTCTGGCAGGAGACCACGATCCCGGTGGGCAGGTGGGTGATCCGCACCGCCGAGTCGGTGGTGTTCACCCCCTGCCCGCCGGGACCGGACGAGCGGTACACGTCGACGCGCAGTTCCTTCTCGTCGATGTCCACGTGGTCCTGCTGCTCGACCACCGGGATGACCTCGACCCCGGCGAAGGACGTCTGCCGCCGGCCCTGGTTGTCGTACGGCGAGATCCGCACCATCCGGTGCGTGCCCTGCTCCACGGACAGCGTCCCGTACGCGTAGGGCGCGATCACCTTGAAGGTGGCCGACTTGATGCCGGCCTCCTCCGCATAGGACACCTCGTAGACCTCGGTGCGGTAGTCGTGTCGCTCCGCCCACCGCAGGTACATCCGCATCAGCGTCTCGGCGAAGTCGGCGGCGTCCACCCCGCCGGCCTCGGCCCGCACGGTGACCAGCGCGTCCCGCTCGTCGTACTCGCCGGACAGCAGCGTGCGCACTTCCATGGACTCGATGTCCTTGCGCAGCTTGGCCCGCTCGGTCTCCGCTTCGGCCAGGCTGGCCGGGTCGTCCTCGTCCTCGGCCAGCTCGTAGAGCACCGTGAGGTCGTCCAGCCGCTGCCGCAGATCGCTGACCCGACGCAGGTCGGCCTGCTTGTGCGAGAGCTGACTCGTCACCTTCTGGGCGTGCTCCGAGTCGTCCCAGAGGTCTGGCCGCGCCGACTCCTCTTCCAACTCGGCCACCTGAGCGCGCAGCGCCGCCAAGTCCATCACCGCCTCGATTCCGGCGAGGGTGGATGACAGTTCTTTGAGGTCGGCCGCGACGTCCGGGTTCACGGCCGTGAAGGTTACTTGACGTCGGGTTTGCGCGCGTGAGTGAGCTTCGCGTGGTGGTCAGTCGATGGGCACCGAGTCCAGCAGTTTCAGCACCGCCCGAGCGTGTGCGGTGGCGAAGTCGGCGACCGCCTTGGCGTATGGGTCGGCGTTCGCCTCCTTGGCCGCCGCCCGCGATCCCTCGACCTGGGCCGTGTATGCGGCGCGAGCGGTGTCCACCAGGCTCGCCCGCTGTTTCGGGGTCAGCGCCTGGGCGTGCACCACGCGCAGGATCAGCGGGCTGCGCAGGTGGTCCGGGCCGGCCTCGGAGACCAGCCAGGACTTGAAGGTCCGCTTGCCGGCGGCGGTGATCACGTACTGCTGGCTCGACCGGGGGCCCTGCTTGCCGAGGCGGACCAGGCCGGCCTCGGCCAGCGCGGGCAGCTCCCGGTAGACCTGGCTGCGGGTGACG
>DASZLR010000295.1:0-9177 GCA_035552275.1 Pseudonocardiaceae bacterium
CGGCCTGGGCGGCGCGGCGGATCCCGCGCCGCATGACGACGATGTTGACCGTCATCAGCGTGCCGATCGTGCCGATCATCAGCACCTGGGACAAGCCGGCCATGGTCGACACCGGCAGGCTGTACGCCAGCGGAATCCGCACGATCGCCTCGGTCAGCAGGCCGACGCCCCAGATCACGCTGCTCAGCCGGACGCCGCGTCGCATCCCCGGCGATGCGGCGTATCGAGCCTCCATCTCGGCCGCGCGCTCGCCGGCGAACCTGCGGGCGGCGTAGTAGACCAGCGGCTTGCCGATCACCGCGCTGATCAGGAACGCGGCGGCCAGCAGCCCGGTGCCGAACGAGTCCTTGACGATCAGGAACCGCGGGTCGCCGGAGACGAGCGCGCTGAGCAGGCCGATGGTGAAGACGCCGAGCATGAAGCCGGAGAAGATCTCCAGCCGCCGGGCCTTGATCGCCTCCGCGACCAGCAGGCAGCCGGATACCAGCGCGCCGGCCAGCAGCGCGCCCCAGTCGCTGACGCCCAGGGCGTGCAGGCCGTAGTAGGCGGCGGTCGGGGCGCCGATGTCGCGGACCAGGCTCGGCAGCAGGCCACGCACCATCGCCGGGCCGCCGACCTGCTGGGCCGACGGAATCGGGGAGGTCGGGGCGGCTTGGTCGGCGGGGTTCGCCGGGTTCACAGTCGCGGTGGCAGTGATGGTGACCGACATGGCTGGCTCCGTCCGGGCGGTTTCGGCTTTCCCTGTTGCCAGCAACGCTATGGGCGCGGCCGAATCGGCGGACCTGTCAAGCCGCACAACTGTGGGCTGACATCCGTCATGCCGGTGCCATGACGACTAGCCAACCGGCCAGTGCGCCCGCCAGGCGTCGGCGTCGAGCGTGGCCGGATCAAGGCCGGCGGCACGGGCCGATCGCTCGGCGGCACGGATGTCGGCGGCGAACTGGCGAGCCACCGCGCGCAACTCCCCCTCGGGCTCGCCGCCGGCCAGCTTCGCCCGAGCGGCCAAGCCGAACAGCGCCAACCCAACCAGCTCGGTTCCCGGCTCGCCGTCACCGCCGGGCAGCAGGTCCGCCGGCAGCCCGGCGCGGGTCGCCCGCTGCACCAGCTTGGCGGCCAGCGCGACCGCCGGCTGACCGAGCGCCACACCGTCCACACTGGACTCGCGCTGTTTCTCCTCGCGCTTCAGCTCTTCCCAGCGGCGTTCCTGGGACGCCGCGTCCTTCACCGCCGGGTCGCCCTCGGCGAACACATGCGGGTGCCGGCCGACGAGCTTGGCCACCAACTCGCCGGCGACGTCGTCGACGGTGAACGGATCGCCGGCGTCCTCGGCCGCGACCCGCGCGTGGAACAGCACCTGCAACAGCACATCGCCAAGTTCCTCGCGCAACGCGACCCGATCGCCGTCCTCGATCGCGTCCAGCAGCTCGAAGGTCTCTTCGACCAGGTACTGCCGCAGGGTCTGGTGGGTCTGCGCCGCGTCCCACGGGCAGCCGCCCGGCGAGCGCAGCCGGTCCATCACCGACACGGCGGCCAGCAGCTCCGCGCCGGCCGGCGACGCCGTGCCGATCAACGGGATTCCGGCGGCGAGCGCGGCGGACGCTCCGGGGTCGTCGGTGTCGGCGACGATCAGCAGCACCGGATGCTCCACCGCCTCCCGGCACAGCGCCTCGGGTGCCGGCGCCGGCTCAAAGGACGTGAAGGCGGCGGATTCAGCGCGCAGACCAGCGCCGACATAGACACGGGCGGCGGTGCGCAGCAGCGGCACGGCGGCGACCGGCAGCACGGCCCCCAACCGGGGATCCAGCACCACGACAGCGGATTCGGACAGTGCGGACGGAGCGGACAGGGAGTGCGCGGAGGTCACGATCGAACGGTACGGACCGGGATCTCCACGCCCAGCGCCTGGTCCGCCGACGCCACCACCGTCACGCTCACCGGGTCCCAGACGCCGTAACGCGGGCTGATCCGGACCCCGAGTTGGCTCGCGATCGGTTGCAGCAGCGCGGTTCCGACGTTGACCAGCGTCTGCGCGTCCGCGTTGGCGGCCGCGTGCCCGGCGGTGGTGGCCGGGGTCGCCGGAACAATGTCGCGCTGGCGGACGACCGCGACGGTCCACGGCCCGCCCTGCTGACGCTGGTACACCACGACCGTCCCGGCGGCGACGCCGAACAGCGGGTAGTCGTTGTACGGCTGTTGGTTGTTGGCCTCGTTCTGCGCGGCGCTGGCGAACACGTCCGCCAGCGAGTACGCCTGGCCGACCTGGCCCGAGCCGCCGGCCTGCTTCGCCGCCGTGAGCACCGAGGGGAACGAGTCCGGGTTGGCGGCGAGTTGGTGGGCGGTGTTGACCGCGTCGGTCCGGTTGGTCAGCGCCACGTAGTCGAAGGTGACCGAGAGCCGGTCGGCGTAGGCGCGGGCCAACGATTCCTCGGCCACGCTGTCGTAGGCGAGGTCGTTGACCGCGGCCGGGTCGTAGGTGAGCTGCTTGGCGACCGCGTCCGCGCCGCCGCTGCTGGCGATGGCCTGGTCCACCTGTTGCTGGTCGACGGTGAGCCGCTCGCGCTGCTGCGCGGCCAGCACCAGTTGGTGCGTCACCCGCTCGCCGACGATCATCCGGGACACCGTGTCCAGGGTGCCCTGCTGCTGATCGGTGCGGGCCTGCGCCTGCGCGTTGAGGATGGTGGTCAGCTCCTGCTGCACGGTGTCCACCGAGATCACCGTGTTGCCCACGATGGCCGCCGCGTTGACCTGGCTGGGGCCGGACGCGCAGCCGGCGAGCCCGATCGACCCGGCGCAGGCGGTGACCGCCAGCAGGATGATCCTTCTCACAGCCGCCTACTGTGCCACAGGTCCGGCCACCGGTCCCTCGCCGGGCTTGGCCGGCGTGGGGTCGGCGAGCATGGCGGCGATGTCGGCGGTGATCTGGTCGGCGGACATCGTGTCGCGCCGGCAGACCGCGGTCACACCGCCGGCACGCCAGCGCGCCAATGCCTTGTCGCTGGCCACATCCGGCACGATGATCTCGCAGCCCAGTTCGCGCAGCACGCCGGCGACCGCCGGACCGAGCCTGGTGACCAGCGCCTGCGGTGTCGCCTCGGCCTGCCGGACCAGCCACGGACCGATCTCGGCGGCCCTGATCGGCCACTCGTCCACGAACAGCAGATCGCTGGCGGACGCGCCGAAGTCGGTCAGCATCACGCCGACTCCCATGCCCACCAACACTTCCAGGTTCTCCCGCGCGTCCCCGTCGACACCGCGCAGCGCGGGCGTCGGGAAGCCCAGCCACACCGCGTCCGGCGGCGCCGCGTACTCGCGCAGCGCCGTCCGCACGGTCCGCACCAGATCTGGATCGCTGGCCTGCGACACGGTCAGCCCGACGCCGACGGCCGGGGTCCGCGCGCCGAACCGCTCGCGCCAGCGCATCGCCTGCGCGTACGCCGCGCGTACCAGCCAGCCGCCCAGCGACAGCACCGCGCCGGTCTCCTCGGCCAGTTCCAGGCACTCGGCGTGGCCGAGCAGGCCGCGTTCCGGGTGCTGCCAACGCAATCGGGCCGCGATGCCGCCGAGGCTACCCAGACTGTCGTCGGCCAGTGAGGTCCACGGCTGCCAGGCGACGGTCAGTTCGCCGAACTCCAGCGCGCCGGGCAGCGCGGCGGCCAGGGTGAGCCGTTCCCGGTCCTGGTGGTCGCGGTAGACGTCGTAGAGACTCCACTGTCGCTTGCCGATCGCCCGCGCCCGGCGCAGCGTGACGTCGGCCTGCCGGATCAGTTCCGCCGGCTCGGTCTCGCCGGTCCGCCCGTGCGCGACGCCGACGCACGCCGAGACGGCGACGCCGATCCCGCCCGCCTCTTCCAGATAGACCGGTTCGGCCAGTTCCTCGTTGATCCGGTTCACCGTGCCCAGCACATCCGGCTGGCCGGCGGCGTCATCGGGGTTCTCCGGCAGCAGCACGGCGAACTCGTCGCCGCCGATCCGGGCGACCAACGCCTCGTTGGCCTCAGCGTCCGGATCACCGGAACCGACGACGAACAGATCCTCCAGCCGGCGGGCGATGGTGGACAGCAGCCGGTCGCCGGCCGCCGGCCCGATTCCGTTGTTGACAACGGAAAAACCGTCCAGGTCGAGGTGGTAGAGGGTGACCCCCGAAGCGTCAGCGCCGCGCGGCTGGCCGAGCACGGTCTGCAGCCGGGACAGCAGGTACTGCCGGTTGGGCAGGTTGGTCAGCCCGTCGTGCAGCGCCTGCTGGATCATCCCCTCCTGCAGGTAGTGCAGCTCGCTGACGTTCTCCACGATGGTGAGCGAGCCGGTGGGCTCGCCGTCCGCCTCGCCGAGCGCCGACACCGCGAGGTACACCCAGGAGACCGTGCCGTCGCCGCCCACCAGCCGGCGGCGCCTGCGGAACCGGTCGCCGCGCCGCTCGAACAGCTCCTGGTAGCTGTCCATCAGGCTGGCGTCCTCGGGGTGGAAGAACTCGTCCAGCCGGTGGCCGAGCAGTTCGTCCGCGTCGCGGCCGAGGATCTCCCGCAGCGCCGGGTTCACCCGGATCAGCGTGCCGTCCACATCGGCGCGGGCGATGCCGACCGGCGCCCGGTTGAACATCTCGCGGAGCTGCTCTTCCTGCCGGTACAGGTCCTGCTCGGCTTTGGACTCGGCCAACAACATCGCCTTCTTGACGTTCTCCTGCTGGCCGAACAGCCAGTCGCGCAAGGCGGTGACGTAGCCGGCGGTGATCGCACCGGTCAGCGCGGCGACGCGGGCGACCGGATCGGCGATGCCACAAGTGATCGCGAACGCCAGCAGCGGCTGGGTGAGTGTGGTGATCGTCGCCGGCAGGCTCTCGTCGGTGGTGCAGCCCACGTCGACCAGCGCGTGGCCGACCCGCTCCCCGGCGGTCGCGGTGAACGGGTCCGCGCAGCACGCGTCGAGCAGTTCGTCAACCAGGGTGCGCAGTTCGTCGCCGAGCTCGGATCGGGGCAGCGGCGCGCAGGTGGCGACGGTGAGCGCCGTCGCCCATCGGCGGGCCACATCCGCCCGGTCGGGGAGGCCGAAGTCGTCTGGGTACCCGGAGACGCCGGTGGGTGGGCGGCCGGGATTCGAGGGGGATGCCATCACTGGTCCTGCGGAATCGACTACTCGCCGTGACGACCTGCCGCGCCTACCGCTGCCGATGGGGGGCCACGATGCCGGCATCTCCCGTCGTCCACTTCGTTCTCTGCGCCAAATTCCGCGCCGTCTGCGCCACGATGTGCTCCTGAGCAGCTCGACTACCGATACGGCCCCGACCGTGCACACTGTGTGACGACCAGCGCGACCACCGGGTGGCAGCAATCGGCTGATCGCCGTGAACAATGCCCGACCTTAATGCTGAAAGTGGTTCATGGCAGCCACATACACCCGATCGGACTAGTGGTCGCTACTCGATCGACAAGAGATCGTCGCGCATTCTCACCTTCCGTCACGAAGACACTCCAACGGGTGCTCCCGTGAGTGAATCCAGCAGGCTCGCGCACCAGTCCAACAGCGTCCGGTCACGCAGCGCAGGCGCGCCCACCCGACCCCCGGCCGGACCCTCGGTCGGCCGGGGCACCGCGACCGTGCGAGTGGTCGGCTTGTACAGCGCCTTCGGATACAGCCGGTGCAGCCGGATCTGCTGGGAGTCGCGGAGCTCGACCGGCGCGAACCGGATGGTGCTGCCCTGGGTGGCCACCTCGGTGACGCCGTGCCGCCGGCAAGCCTGCCGGAACGCGGCGACGGCGAGCAGGTTCTCCACGGCGGCCGGCAGCGGGCCGTAGCGGTCGAGGAGTTCCTCGCGGACCGCGGTCAGGTCGTCGGCGTCGGCCGCGGCGGCGATCTTGCCGTACGCCTCCAGCCGCAGCCGTTCGCCGGACACGTAGTCGTGCGGGACGTGCGCGTCCACCGGCAGGTCGACCCGCACCTCGGCCAGCTCCTGCTCGGTCTCGACGCCGGCGCCGTCCTTCGAGAACGCGGCCCGGTAGGACTCCACCGCCTCGCCGACCAGCCGGACGTAGAGATCGAAACCGACGCCGGCGATGTGTCCGGACTGCTCCGCGCCGAGAATGTTGCCGGCGCCGCGGATCTCCAGGTCCTTCATGGCCACCGCCATACCGGAGCCGAGTTCGGTGTTCTGCGCGATGGTCGCCAGCCGGTCGTGCGCGGTCTCGGTCAGCGGCGCCTCCGGCGGGTACAGGAAGTAGGCGTAGCCGCGCTCGCGGCCCCGGCCCACCCGGCCACGCAGCTGGTGCAGCTGGGCCAGGCCGAGCAGGTCGCCGCGCTCCACGATCAGCGTGTTGGCGTTGGAGATGTCCAGCCCGGTCTCCACGATCGTCGTGCACACCAGCACATCGGTCTCACGTTCCCAGAAGCCCTGGATGACCTTCTCCAGCCGGTCCTCGTTCATTTGGCCGTGCGCGGTGGCGATCCGCGCGTCGGGCACCAGCTCGCGCAGCGTCCGGGCGGCCCGCTCGATCGAGGAAACCCGGTTGTGCACGAAGAAGACCTGGCCGTCGCGCAGCAGCTCGCGGCGGATCGCGGCGCCCACCTGCTTGGCGTCGTAGCCGCCCACGTAGGTCAGGATCGGGTGCCGTTCCTCGGGCGGGGTGAGGATCGTGGACATCTCCCGGATGCCGGCCAGGCTCATCTCCAGTGTGCGCGGGATCGGCGTGGCGGACATGGTGAGCACGTCCACGTGGGTGCGCAGCGCCTTGATGTGCTCCTTGTGCTCGACGCCGAACCGCTGCTCCTCGTCCACGATCACCAGGCCGAGGTCCTTCCACCGGATTCCGGTCTGCAACAGGCGATGCGTGCCGATCACGATGTCCACCGAACCGTCCGCGAGGCCGGCGACCGTCTGCTCGGTCTCGATCGGATCGGTGAACCGGGACAGGCCGCGGATCGTCACCGGGAAGGAGTGCATACGTTCGGTGAAGGTGTTCAGGTGCTGCTGGGCGAGCAGGGTGGTGGGCACCAGCACGACGACCTGCTTGCCGTCCTGCACCGCCTTGAACGCGGCCCGGACGGCGATCTCGGTCTTGCCGTAGCCGACGTCGCCGCAGATCACCCGGTCCATCGGCACCGCCTTCTCCATGTCCACCTTGACCTCGTCGATGGCGGCGAGCTGGTCGGGCGTCTCGGTGAACGGGAAGGCGTCCTCCAGTTCGCGCTGCCACGGGTTGTCCGGGCCGAACGGGTGGCCGGGCGCGGACTGGCGGGCGGCGTAGAGCTGGACGAGCTGCGCGGCGATCTGCTTGACCGCCTTGCGCGCCTTGGCCTTGGTGGACTTCCAGTCCGCGCCGCCGAGCTTGTTCAGCGTCGGCAGTTCGCCGCCGACATAGCGGGTGATCTCGTCCAGCGCGTCGGTGGGCACGAACAGCCGGTCGCCGGGCTGGCCGCGCTTGCTGGACCCGTACTCCACGACCAGATACTCGCGGGTGTGCCGGGCGCCGGTGGAATCCTTGATGGTGCGCTGCACCATCTCGACGAACCGGCCGATGCCGTGTTGCTCGTGCACCACGTAGTCGCCGGGTCGCAGGGCGAGCGGGTCGACCCCGTTGCGCCGCCGGGACGGCAGGCTCTTGCGCATGTCCCTTGTGGACGTTCCGCCGCGGCCGCCGGTGAGGTCGGTCTCGGTGAGCACGACGTACCCGGTGTCCGGCGCGGCGAAGCCGTCTTCGAGCGCGCCGCGAACGACGGTCACCGTGCCGGTCGTTGGCGGCTCGGTCAGGCCGTCCTCGGCGAGCACCGCCGGAACCTCGGCCTCGCGCAGCTGTTCCACCGCGCGGGCGGCGGTGCCGGAGCCGGGCACCACCAGCACCGCGCCGCCGCCGGTGGCGACGTGCGCGCGCAGATCGGTGAAGGCGCGGCCGACGTCGCCCCGGTACGCCTCGACCGGGCGCAGGTCCAGCCGGACCACGTCACCGCCCTCGCTGGTGAGCTGCGACAGAGTCCACCATGGACGTTTGGTGTCGTGGGCGTGGGCAGCGATCTCGGCCAGCGTCCGGTACGCCGACGCGCCGAGGTCGATCGGCGCCGTGCCCGGCTTGTTGCCGCCGGCCGAGGCCAGCCAGGCGGCTTCCAGGAACTCCTGGCCAGTGCGCACCAGATCGTGCGCTCGGGTGCGGATCTTCTCCGGATCGGCGAGCAGCACATGCGCGCCCTCGGGCACCACGTCGGTGAGCAGTTGCATCTCCCCCGCGCACAGCGCCGGAATCAGCGCCTCCATGCCCTCGCTCGGGATGCCCTGGGCGAGTTTGTCCAGCATCTCGGCCAACTGCGCGTCGCCGGCGTGCGCCACGGCCAGTTCGGCGGCGCGGGCCCGCACCTCGTCGGTGAGCAGCAGTTCCCGGCACGGCGACGCGGTGACCTCGGTGATCTCCGCCGGCAGCGAACGCTGGTCGGCGACGGAGAACGGGCGGATCTCGGCGACCTCGTCGCCCCAGAACTCGACCCGGACCGGGTGGTCGGCCGTCGGCGGGAACACGTCGAGGATGCCGCCGCGCACCGCGTACTCGCCGCGCTTCTCCACCATGTCGACGCGGGCGTAGGCGATGTCGGTCAGCCGGGCGACGGTGTGTTCAAAGTCATGCTCCGCGCCGACCCGGAGGGTCACCGGGGCCAGCTCGCCGAGGCCGGGCGCGAGCGGCTGGATCAGGCTGCGGACCCCGGCGACCACGACGGCCGGCGCGGCGCCGGTGGGGTGTTCCTCGGGATGCGCGAGCCGGCGCAGCACGGCCAGCCGCGTCCCGACCGTGTCCGCGCGTGGCGACAACCGTTCGTGCGGCAGGGTTTCCCAACTCGGGAAGGTGGCCACCTGGTCCGGTCCGAGCAGGTCGGCGAGCACATCGGCCAGTTCGTCGGTCTCCCGGCCGGTCGCGGTGATCACCAACACGGTCCGACCGGCCCCGCCGGCTTTCTCAGCCGCTTCGGACTTCCCGGCGGCCAGCGCGGCGACGACCAGCGGGCGGGCGGCCGGCGGGCCTTCGAGCTCCAGCAGGCCGGTGCCGGCGGCCTGCACGACGGTGCGCAGGCCGGCGTCGGGCAGCAGGGCGGACAACAAACCGGACAAGCGTCCAGGTTGGGACACGACGAACCCCTCATCTCGGCCCTGGTCGGGCCACGCGAACAGACTCCTGCCCGGGACGAGCCACCACGGCAGGAGTTCTC
>DASZLR010000296.1:0-14546 GCA_035552275.1 Pseudonocardiaceae bacterium
TGTCGTGCTCACCGCACGCAAACTCGATCCGCTGCGCGAATGGGCCGAGGCCCACGGCGACAGGGTCCTCGTCCTACCGCTCGATGTCGCTGACACCCCGCAGATCCATGCGGCCGTGTCGGCCGCCACAGCACACTTCGGCGGCGTCGACGTCCTGGTCAACAATGCGGGCAGGGGATGGGTCGGCTCAGTGGAAGGCATGGACGACGCTGCCGTGCGCCAACTGTTCGAACTGAACTTCTTCGCGGTGCTGGCGGTCACCCGCGCCGTCCTGCCCGGCATGCGTTCCCGACGCAGCGGGTGGATCGTCAACATGTCGTCGGTAGCGGGTCTGGTAGGCGTTCCCGGCTTCGGCTACTACACCGCGGCGAAGCACGCGATCGAAGGGATAACGGACGTGCTGCGCCAGGAAGTGGCGCCGCTGGGCATCAAAGTAATGGCCGTAGAACCAGGAGCTTTCCGCACTCGGGCCTACGCCGGCTTCGCCAACGAGCCGATCCGGGAGACCATCGTAGACCACCTGCCCATGCTGGAAACGGTCAACGCGGCCATGATCGAACAGAACGGCAACCAGCCCGGCGACCCCCGGAGAGGTGCGCGGGCAGTTGTCGCGGCGATCAGCGACGACAACCCACCACACAAACTTGTGCTCGGCAGTCCCGGCTACGAAAAGGTCATCGAGAAGCTCGAACAGACCCTCGCCGGCATACGCGCACACGAGAGGCTCTCCCGAAGCGCGGACTTCCCCCAAGACGAATGAGACGGCGACGACCGGGCTGCTGACCAGCCTCCATCGCTGGCGTTCACACCGGCCTGGACCCGCGGGCCATTTGCGGGCCGAGCAGCACTAGTTGACATAATGTACATTATCGGCGTTGATCCGGCCTGCCCGAGAGGGGTCCTTGATTCAAGGATCGCGAGGACACCGACCCCTTGCATGAGACATGCGGTCCCAGTAAATTGCGGGCAGTGGGCCGCATGCTGCGTCGGCGACGTGTGGCCGAGCCTGGACCCGTCACGACGAGGAGCCAACGATGACTCTGTCCACTTCCCACCCGTCTGGCCCGTTCGACCCGTCGTATCGTGACCTGCTGCGGACCCTGTCCGAGGGCTCGGTGCACCGGCGTTTCGACCCCTTCCTGGACATCGACTGGGATGCGCCCGCGCTCGCCATCGACTCGGACGACCGGCGCTGGGTGCTCTCCCCCGAGATCGATCCGCTCGGCGCGACCCAGTGGTACCGGGACCTGCCCCTGACGCGGCAGATCGAGATCGGGAAGTGGCGGATGGCCAACTCGGTGCGGGTCGGCGCCGCGTTCGAGAGCGTCCTGATCCGCGGAATGATGCAGTACATCATGAAGCTGCCCAACGGGTCGCCGGAATTCCGCTACTGCCTGCACGAGATGGCCGAAGAGTGCAACCACATCCAGATGTTCCAGGAACTGGTCAACCGCGTCGGCGTCGACGTGCCCGGGATGCGGCCGTTGTTCCGGGCGTTGTCGCCGTTCATCGGTGTGGCGGGCGGCTACGCCCACGTCATCCTGTTCATCGGCATCCTGGGCGGCGAGGAACCGATCGACCACTATCAGAAGGCGGTCATCCGCGCGGGCGCGAGCATGCCGCCCGCGATGCTGCGCACGATGGAGATCCACATCGCCGAGGAGGCGCGGCACATCTCGTTCGCCAACGACTTCCTGCGGGTGCACGTGGGGAAGATGGGCCGGGCGGGACGGGCGGTGTGCTCGATGGCGTTCCCGCTGGTGATGCGGTGGCTCGCGGGCGAGATCATGACCCCACCGCGGTCATTCGCCAGGGAGTTCGACATTCCGAAAGAGGTGTTCCGGGAGGCGTTCTGGCGTGGTGCGCACTCCCGCGCAATCCTCAGCGGATACTTCGGCGACGTGCGCAAGCTCGCCGGTGACCTCGGCCTGATGAACCGGGCCAGCAGGTGGCTGTGGAAGCGGATGTGCATCGACGGGAAGCCGTCGCGGTACCGAGGTGAGCCGGATCGCCAGGCGCGGGCGCTGACCTGATGCCGCACGTCGTCACGCAGTCCTGTTGCGCGGACGCGTCGTGCGTCTACGCCTGCCCGGTGAACTGCATCCATCCGACGCCGGACGAACCCGACTACCTGACCGCGGAGATGCTGTCCATCGACCCGGCGACCTGCGTCGACTGCGGGGCGTGCGTGCCGGCGTGCCCGGTGGACGCGATCAAACCGCACACCAAGCTCACCGAGGACGAGCGGGTGTTCCTGGAGATCAACACCGATCTGTACCGGGAACCGAGGCCGCGGGCGCTGCTGGCTCCGGTCGTGCCACGGCTGGCCGTACGCGCGCGACCGGAGCCGCCGAGGGTCGCGGTGGTGGGGTCCGGGCCTGCGGCGATGTACGCGGCCGACGAGATCCTCACCATTCCCGGTGCGCGGGTCAACCTGTTCGAACGGTTGCCGGTGCCCTACGGTCTGGCCCGGCTGGGCGTGGCTCCGGACCATTCGCGCACCAGGCGGATCAGCAGGCAGTTCGACCGAATCCGGGACGAGGACCGGCTGCGCCTGTTCGCCGGGGTGGATGTCGGCGCCGACGTCACGTACGACGAACTGCTCCGGCACCACCATGCGGTGATCTACGCGGTGGGCGCGTCCGCGGACCGCAGGCTTGACATCCCGGGCATCGATCTGCCCGGAACCGCGTCCGCCACCGAGTTCGTGGCCTGGTACAACGGTCATCCGGATTTCGCGGAGCGCACCTTCGACCTGTCGCATCGCCGCGCCGTGGTGATCGGCAACGGCAACGTGGCGCTGGACCTGGCCCGGATCCTCACCGTCGACCCGGCCACGTTCCACGACACCGACATCTCGCCCGCCGCGCTGGCCGTGTTGCGCGGCAGCGGGATCAAGGAAGTCGTGGTGGCCGGCAGGCGTGGACCGGCGCAGTCGGCGTTCACGGTGCCCGAACTGGTCGGGTTGCGCGCCACGCCCGGTGTGGATCTGGTGGCGTGGCCGGAGGACCTGGCGGGCGAGAGCGGTCCGGACCGGAAACTCGAGTTGCTGCGTGGTCTGGCGCCCGGCACGGGCGGGTCGCGGCGGATCCTGTTGCGGTACTTGCTGTCCCCGGTGCGGATCACCGGCCGGGACCGGGCCGAGGGGATCGAGTTCGAGCGGACCGTGCTGGTCGACGGTCGTGCCGAACCGACGGGCCGGTTGGAGTCGATGGACGCGGGGCTGGTGCTGACGTCGATCGGCTACCGGGGGGTGGCGGTGCCGGGCCTGCCGTTCGACACCGTGACCGGCATCGTGCCGAACGAGCGTGGCCGCGTTATGGACCCTGGCACCGGGCGGGTCGTGCCGGGCGCGTTCGTCACCGGCTGGATCAAGCGTGGCCCGACCGGCTTTATCGGCACCAACAAGGCCTGCGCGCTGGAGACGGTGACCGCGCTGGTCGACGCGTTCAACGCGGGCGAACTGACGGGGCCGGCGGCCGGGCAGGCTGAACTGTCCGCGTTGCTGGATCGGCGGCGGCAGCGGGCGGTGTCGTGACGGTCAACTGGTTGATGACGGTGACGAGTTTCGCCTGGGGGTCGATGTGGACCCCGAGCGTCCGTGCCGCGCCGTCCAGCACGTACCAGGCGTAGGTGGCCAGGTCGTCGACGATCTTGGCCCTGGTGAGTTCGGGGTCCTGGCCGCGGACCCAGTGGGCGAGCGTTCCTTCCACCATGGTGACGAGGGCGAGCGCCAGCGATTCGAACGCGCTGTCGTCGACGTCGATCGATTTCGAGACGCCTGCGATGATGTCCCGGGCGCGTCCGGCGATCGCGGCTTTCAGGCTGCTGACCGCGTCGATGCCGGTGTCGTCGTAGTGGGTGGGGCCGCTGCGCACGAACTCGTGCAGGCGGGGATGGTCGGACATCCATTCCGCGACCGTGTTGATGCTGCGGACGAGGATTTCCTCAAGCGAGCCGTCGGAGATGTCCAGCTTCGTGGCGAGCGTGCCGGCGAACTCGTCGACCAGATAGGACCGGACCCGGCGGTCGAGATCCTCGCGGTCCCGGAACTGCCGGTACACCACCGATTTGGCGAGTCCGGCCCGTTGCGCGATCTGCTGGACCGAAATCTCCGCGCCGGTCTGGCCGTCCTCAAGGAGTTCGACGGCGGCTTCCAGAATGCGGGTCTGCCGACCGGTATTGTGCCGTTCCCACCGGGCTTGATAGCCGTTACCCGGCGTCCGGTTCGCTCCCGCGCTGATCGACACACCCGAGTCTATCCGATCGGTGCGCGGCCCGGCCAGCACGGCCCGGCGCGGCTGCTTGCCCGACCGGCCAATCTACCGAGGCAATTAAGTCACAGTGACGTAGTGACGAAGTAAGTCAGATGCCGGCGAAGACCTGACGAATGCGCTGACCATCGAGTACGTTGACCATGAACCACATGTCGACCAGCGTCCCGGAGGTAGTCAGGAGGTAACCGGATCGCACCCCTCGCGTATCGCCAGCTGACGATCACAGGAGGCCCGGCATGAGCTTCCAGGAGTACCTGACGCAGGAGTGGCCCGACATTCTCGACCTCACCATCCAACATGCCGAGGTGGTGCTGATCGCCGTCGCGATCGCGGCCGTGGTCGGGATCGGCGGCGGCATTCTGGTCGAGGGCCACCAGGCGATCAGCCAGGCGGTGCTGGCGGTCACCGGGACGATGCTGACCATCCCCTCGTTCGCCCTGTTCGGCCTGCTGATCCCGGTCTTCGGGCTGGGCAGCACGCCGGCGATCGCGGCGCTGACCCTGTACGCGATCTTCCCGGTGCTGCGCAACACCATCACCGGACTGGAATCCGTGTCGGCCGACATCGTGGACGCCGCGCGCGGCATGGGCCTGCCCGGCTGGCGGCGGCTGCTCATCGTGCGGCTCCCGCTGGCCTGGCCGATCGTGCTCACCGGCATCCGGGTCGCCACCATCATGAACGTGGGCATCGCGGCCATCGCCGCCGCGGTCGCCGGACCCGGGCTCGGCCAGCTGATCTTCGAGGGGCTGGCGCAGATCGGCGGCGCGAACGCGCTCAACGAGACCCTCGCCGGCGTGCTCGGCATCGCGCTGCTCGCGCTGATCCTCGACCTCCTCTTCGTCCTGGTGTCCCGTCTGACCACATCGCGAGGCCTTCGTGGTTGATTCCGCAACCCACCCGATGATTCGCCTGGAGCATGTCAGCAAGAGGTATCCGGGCACCGCCGGCGCTGCCGTGTCGGACCTGTCGATCGACGTCGACGCCGGCGAGATCGTGGTTCTGGTCGGCCCGTCCGGCTGCGGCAAGACCACCACGATGCGGCTGATCAACCGGCTGATCGAACCGAGCGGCGGGCGGATCTATCTCGATGGCGAGGACGTCACCGGCGTCAACGCCGACCAGTTGCGGCGGCGCGTCGGCTACGTCATCCAGCAGGTCGGGCTGTTTCCGCACCTGACGGTCGCGGCGAACATCGGGCTCATCCCCCGCACTCTGGGCTGGGACCGCAAGCGGGTCCGGGCCCGCGTTGACGACATGCTCGTCCTGGTCGGCCTCGACCCGGGCACGTTCCGCCGGCGTTATCCCAAGCAGCTCTCCGGTGGTCAGCAGCAGCGGGTCGGCGTGGCCCGCGCCCTGGCCGCCGATCCGCCGGTGATGTTGATGGACGAGCCGTTCGGCGCGATCGACCCGATCACCCGCGAGCGGTTGCAGGACGAGCTGCTGGCGTTGCAGGCGCGCATCCGCAAGACGATTGTCTTTGTCACGCACGACATCCAGGAGGCGATCAAGCTCGGCGACCGGATCGCGATCTTCGCCGAGGGCGGCCGGATCGCCCAGTACGACACCCCGGCCCGGATTCTCGCCGATCCCGCGGACGAGTTCGTCGCGTCGTTCATCGGGTCGGGCGCCGCGGTGCGCAGCCTCGGCCTGCAGTCGGTGGGCGAACTGCCGCTGGAGGACGTCGATGTGGTCGACCAGGCGGGGGCGGGCGAGTCCGCCGCGCGCCGGCTGTTGGTCGACGGCGACGGGCGGCCGGCTCGCTGGCTGGACGGCGCCGGGTCTGGGGGGACGAACGGAGCGGTGGCCGTGGTCGGCAGCGACGCGAGCCTGTATGACGCGCTGGACGCCATGTTGCGGGCCCACGACGATGTGGCCGTTGTGCTCAGCACCGAGGGCGCGATTCGCGGTCAGCTGCGCTGGGACGCGGTGCTGCACCGGACCCGGCCCACCACCAGCGACCCGAACGCCGGTGACCTGAGCGCCGGCGATGTGAGCGGGTCGCGATGACGACGACGGCGCTGGCCGAGCGCGAGTCCGTTCGCCGCGATGGTCGTGGCGGGCGCGGCGGTTGGGCGGCCGGGCTGCTGGTGCGGCCGGCGGTCATCGCGGTGATCGCGGGCGCGCTGTGGTGGTATCTGCACGGCCAGCAACTGGACGATATCGAGCGGCGCTCGATCAACGGCCCGGTGATCAGCCAGTTGCTCTGGCAGCATGTGCAGCTCACCGCGGTGTCCAGCCTCGCCGTCATCGTCATCGCGGTGCCGCTGGGGGTGCTGCTGACCCGGCACTGGCTGCGCCGGGCCGGGGCGCCGATCCTGGCGGTGGCCAACATCGGCCAGGCCATCCCGTCGATCGGCGTGCTCGTGCTGCTGGCGGTCGCGGTCGGCATCGGCTTTCGGGAGGCGGTGTTCGCGCTCGTGCTGGCCTCGGTGCTGCCGGTGCTGCGCAACACGATGGTGGGCTTGACCCAGGTCGACCGGTCGCTGATCGACGCCGGCCGCGGCATGGGGATGACCCGGACCGCGGTGCTGTTCCGGGTCGAACTTCCGTTGGCTGTGCCGGTGATCCTGGCCGGCATCCGGATCGCGCTGATCCTCAACGTGGGTTCGGCGACGCTGGCGACGTTCACCAACGCCGGCGGCCTGGGCACCCTGATCAACTCCGGGATCGCCTTCGACCGGATGCCGGTGCTGATCACCGGAAGCGTCCTCACCGCGCTGCTGGCCCTCACCGTCGACTGGCTCGGCGGGCTCGCCGAACGAATCCTGCGACCCCGTGGGTTGTAACCACTCTGGAAAGGAAGTGCCGTGCCCGCACTGTTCGCGCCCCGTGACCCCCGCGTCCCTCGTCGCGCCCGCCGATCGTTGCCCGTTGTCGCGGCGTTGCTGGTCGCCGCACTGGGCCTGAGCGCGTGTTCGATCGGCAGCACGTCGACCGCGCAGCCTGGTTCGCTGGCGCAGAACGCGTCGTTGAAGGGCGCGACGTTCACGGTGGGGTCCAAGGAGTTCACCGAGCAGCTGATCCTGTGCAATATCACCATTGAGGCGTTGGAGTCGGCGGGCGCGACCGTGCACCAGCAGTGCGGCCTCAATGGCAGCACCACGGTCCGCACCGCGCTCACCTCGGGCAGCATCGACATGTACTGGGAGTACGCGGGCACCGCCTGGATCGGCTACCTGCAACACACCAAGCCGATCGCCGGCGCGGCCGCCCAGTACCAGGCCGTCGCCCAGCAGGACCTGACCCAGAACCACATCGTGTGGCTGGATCCCGCGCCCTACAACAGCACCTACGCGATCGTGGTCAAGTCCAGCGTCGCGCAGCAGTTGGGTGTCAAGACGTTGTCCGACTACGCGAAGTTGGTCGCGGCCAACCCGTCGCAGGCCTCGATGTGCGCGGCCACCGAGTTCGAGGGCCGCGACGACGGCCTACCGGGCCTGGAAAGCACCTACGGATTCAAGCTGGCGTCGGGCAGTCTCGCCACGATCGCCGAGGGCGCGATCTACAACGCGGTCGCCAAGGGCAATCCGTGCAACTTCGGCGAGGGCGACACCACCGACGGCCGGATCAAGGGCCTCGGGCTGATCGCGCTCACCGACGACAAGCAGTTCTTCCCGATCTACAACCCGGCGCTGACCGTCCGCCAGTCGGTGGCCAACGCGAACCCGAATCTGGCCAAGGTCATCAACCCGATCGCCCAGGCGCTGGACCTGGCCACCATTCAGCAGCTCAACGCCGATGTGGACATCAACGGCCAGCAGGCGGCCGACGTGGCCCGGACCTGGTTGCAGAGCAAGGGTTTCATCGGCAAATAGGCAGCCAAGAAGTCGGCGACCGAGCGGTCAGTGGACGACGCGGTATTTGATGTGGGTGACGGCTGGCGAGTCGACCACCCGCACCGGTTCCAGCACGGGGTCGCCGACGCCGTCCAGCAGCCGTTCGCCGGCACCGAGCACGACCGGAACGATGTGCAGGTATAGCTCGTCCAGCAGCCCGGCGGCCAGGTACTGGCCCACCGTGCTGGCGCCGCCGGCGATCGACACGTTCTTGTCGCCGGCGGCGGCGCGAGCCTGTTCCAGCGCCGACTCGATCCCGGTGGTGACGACGTTGAAGGTGGTGCCGCCGGCCATCGGCAGCGGCTCGCGCGGGTGATGGCTGAGTACGAAGACCGGCACGTGGTACGGCGGGTTCTCACCCCACCAGCCGTGCCAGCTCTCGTCCCACGGTCCGTCGCCGCCGCCGAACATCTTGCGGCCCATGATGTAGGCGCCGACGTTGCGGCTGACCTCGTCGACGACGTCGGAGTCCGCGGATCGCTCGCCACCGTCCTGTCCGTGCTGCGCGCGCCAACTGGCGGTCTTGAACACCCAGTCGTGCAGGCGCAGGCCGCCCTCGCCGAGCGGGGTGTCCATGGTCTGGTTCGGCCCGGCGACGAAGCCGTCCAATGATATCGAGATCTGGCAGGTGACTGTGCTCATGCCTGGTCTGACCTCCCTGGGTCGCGAAAATCATCGCCCATCAGCGGGTCCGTTGTCGCTGCGGCGCGCTGATGGGTCATCATCGTGTCCGGAGGACACGCGATGAAGGTGGCCGTGGTCGGCGGCGGATCGACGTACACGCCGGAGTTGGTCGACGGGATCGGCCGGCTTGGCGACGGGCTGGCGGTCACCGAGTTGGCGCTGGTCGACCCGGCGGCGGATCGAGTCTCGGTCGTGGGTGGTCTGGCCCGGCGGATGCTGGCGCGGCACGGCCATCCGGCGCGGGTGAGCTGGGGCGACGACCTGGAAGCGGCGGTGGACGGCGCGGAGATCGTGCTCATCCAGTTGCGCGTCGGCGGGCAGGCGGCGCGGCGCACCGATGAGACGTTTCCGTTGGCGGAATGCTGTCTTGGCCAGGAGACGACCGGCGCGGGCGGGTTGGCGAAGGCGCTGCGCACGGTGCCGGTGGTGTTGGACATCGCCGAGCGGGTGCGCCGGGTGTCGCCGCGCGCGTGGATTCTGGACTTCACCAACCCGGTCGGCATCGTCACCCGCGCGCTGCTGGATGCCGGTCATCGTGCGGTCGGGCTGTGCAATGTCGCGATCACCTGTCAGCGGTGGACGGCGGCGGCGCTGGACGTGCGGCCCGGCGAGGTCGAGCTGGATCATGTCGGGCTGAACCATCTGAGCTGGGTGCGGTCGCTGCGGGTGGACGGCGCGGATCGGCTGCCGGAGATTCTGGCCAACGACGGGTTGACGTTCGGGCTGACTGGCCTGGACGCCCGGCACGTGCGGCGGATCGGCGCGCTCCCCTCCCCCTACCTGCGCTATTACTACGATCATGACAACGTCGTCGCCGGGCTGAAGGCGGGCAGCACCCGGGCCGACGAGGTCGAGGCGATCGAACGGGAGTTGTTGGCGCAGTACGCCGATCCGACTGTGGACACCAAGCCGGAGGTGCTCGACCAGCGCGGCGGGGCGTTCTACTCGGAGGCGGCCGTGGAGCTGATGTCGGCCCTCACCGGCCCGGCCGGGGGTGCTTCGCGGCAGGTGCTGAATGTGCGCAACCGCGGCACGTTGCCGTTCCTGGCCGATGACACGGTGATCGAGGTGCCCTGCGCGGTCGACGGGTCCGGTCCGCGGCCGCTGCCGGCGGAGCCGGTCGATCCACTCGCCGCCGGCCTGATCGGGCACGTGTCCGGTTACGAGTCGTTGGCGGTGGACGCGGCGCTGCGCGGCGGCCGGGATCGGGTGATCCGGACGCTGCTGGCGCATCCGCTGATCGGTCAGGCCGAGTTGGCGGAACGGTTGGCGGACAAGCTGATCGCCCTGAACACCCGGTATCTGCCGTGGGCGTGACGGCGGCGGTGCTGGCCGTGGACGGCGGCAACAGCAAGACGGACGTGGCGCTGCTGGCCGCCGACGGCTCGCTGCTCGGGCACGCCCGGGGCGCGGGCAGCAACCACCAGACGGTCGGGGCGGATGCCGCGCGGGACACGGTGGCCGGGTTGATCGAATCGGTGCGTGCGCGGGCCGGCCTGGCCGGGGTCGGGCCGGTCGCCGACGTCGCCGCGCTGTGCCTGGCCGGGGCCGACCTGCCCGCCGATGTTGAGCGGATCACCAGGTGGGCCACCGAGTTCGGCTGGGCCAATCAGTCCATAGTGGACACGGATCTGGTGGCGCTGCTGCACACCCGACCGCATCAGGGCAACGCGGTCGTCGTGGTGTGCGGCGGCGGGATCAACGCGATGGGGCTGCGCGCCGACGGCGCCACGGTGCGGTTTCCGGCGTTGGGTCAGCTCACCGGCGACTGGGGCGGCGGGACGCAGCTGGCGTTGGAGGTGCTGTTCGCGGCCTCGCGCGCCGAGGACGGTCGTGGGCCGGCGACGGCGCTGGCCGACGCGGTGTGTGCGCTGTGGGGCTCGGATTCGGTGCGGGCCGCGGCCGAAGGCGTGCACAGCGGGAAGATCCCGTTCGACCGGCTGCACGAGTTGCCGCCGCTGATCTTCGCGGCGACCAGGACGGAAGACGCGGTATCGATCGCGCTGGTCGACCGGCTCGCGGATGAGGTGGTCGCGATGGCGGCGGCGTGCCTGCGGCGACTGGATCTGCTCGCCGCGCCGAGTTCGCCGGTCGCGGTGTCGCTGGGGGGTGGCGTGCTGGTGTCCAATTCGGACCTGCTGCTGCCGGCGGTGCGGCGGAGGTTGGCGGCGTTCGCGCCCGCTGTCGAGGTCGGGATGGTCACCGTGCCGCCGCTGGTCGGCGCGGCGGTGCTGGGCTTCGGTCCCGACGCCGATCCGGCGGTGCTGGACCGGGCGCGCGCCGAGGTCGCCGCCGGCGTCGCGGCGCACGTCAGCGCAGCCGTTCGGCGTCCTCGGCGAGTTGGGTGAGTTCGCCGGCCAAGTCGGTCAGCTCGCGTCGGTCGGCGCCGTCGTCGACGGCGGTCCGGATGTCCTCGGCGGCGCAGCGCAGCCGGAACAGCCGGTCCTGCAGGTCGGCGAGTTCGGCGGCGGACAGCACCACGGCGTCCTCGGGCAGCCCGCCGCGCTGGGCGGCGGTGCGGCGTTCGTAGGCGCGCTGCCGACACGGCTGGCCGCAGTACCGGCGCGGCCGGCCGATCTTGGTGTCCTCGGGCAGCCGCCGACCGCACCACGCGCAGTGCGCGCCGGCGCTCCCCCGCTCCCCCAGTCCCCCGGCAAGCGTCCTGGTCGGCGCCGGCTGGCTGCGCCGCGTCGCGATAACCACCGGCGCGACGCTAGTCGGACACCTGATGATTAGCTGCTCGCCACGCCGGGGGCGCACACTCGTGCGGGTGCGCCGCCATCCGTACCTGTCCGGGCCCTATCCACGGGCGTTCGCCCATCGCGGCTGGCACGTCGATGACCTGGCCGGCATGGAGAATTCGCTGTCGGCGTTGCGCAGGGCGGTCCGCGAGGGCTACCGCTATCTGGAAACCGATGTGCACGCCACCGCCGATGGTGTCGTGGTCGTGCACCACGACGATGTGCTGGACCGCACCACCGATGGGGTCGGGGTAATCGGCGAGCTGCCGTGGTCGGTGGTGGGCCGGGCGCGGATCGGGCGCCGGGAACCGGTGTGCCGGTTGGAACAGCTGCTGGAGGAACTGCCGGACGCGCTGTTGAACATCGACGTCAAGTCGGATCAGGCGGTCGAGCCGGTGCTGGAGGTGCTGCGCCGCTGCGCCGCCTGGGATCGGGTGTGTCTGGCGTCCTTTTCGGACGCCAGGTTGGCGCGGTTGCGCCGGTTGGCCGGGCCGCGGCTGCTGACGTCGATGGGGCCGAACTCGGTGGCGATGCTGTGGGCCGGCGGCCGGATCGGCGTGCCGCTGCTGGGCGGGTTGGCGCGCGGCGCGATGGCGCAGGTGCCGGTGCGGCGCGGGCAGCTGACCGTGGTGGGGCCCCGGTTCGTGCGGGTGGCGCGGCGGTGTGGCGTCGAGGTGCACGTGTGGACGGTGGACGAGCGGGCGCAGATGATCGAGCTGTTGGATCTGGGTGTGGACGGCCTGGTGACCGACCGGCCGGACCTGCTGCGTGCGGTGTTGCGGGACCGAGGCGCCTGGCCCGAGCGAGTCTGACCGACCGACGCTGCTGGTGATCACGGTTTCGGCGCGTGCCCGGCCCAGGCGGCGGTCCACGTCCGTGGGCCGAGTTGTCCCGGTTCGTTGGTGATCCCGTTGGCGCGCTGCACGGCGGCCACCGCGGCGACGGTTTTGGTTTCGTAGCAACCGGTTCCGGCGAATCGGAAGCCGAAGGCGTTCATCCGCAACTGCCAGGTGCGCAGCGCCGGATCGCAGTTGCCGGGCCGGTACACCCGTCCGGGCCACCCCGGCACACCTGGTGCGCCCGGTGCGACAGCGGCCGCCGGGCCGCCGCCGGTGATCCGGGCGGCGTCGGCGTAGCTGGGCACCCGGTGGCTCGCGGCGTCTCCGTCCGTGCGCAGCCCGAGCGTGGCCGCGCAGGTCCACGGCCGCCAGCCGCGCATCCGGTACAGGTACAGCGCGCGGTAGTCCTGTTCCAGCGGACTGGCCTGGTTGGGGTAGCCGGCGCCGCCGACGGAGCGCCAGGTGCCGACGTCGAACTGGTAGGCGCCGTAGTAGCGGCCGCTGCCGGACACGGCCGCGTAGTTGCCGCCGGACTCGCAGTCGCGCAGCCGCGACCAGGAGCTGGCGGCGGGGTCGGCGGATGCGGTGCCCGGCAGGGCCAGTGGCACCACAACGGCGGTGAGCAGGGTGGTGACGAGCGAGCCGACCAGGGGGCCGGCGATGCGGCGGAGGTGGGTCACGGGCGAGAAGGTAAGCCGGTGTCACACCCGCCACAACCGCAACAGGGAACTCCCTAGTATCAGGTGTCACCCAGCTGGGTTACCGCAGCGACACGCCAACCAGCCGGAATTGATATTCGGCTGTACTTCGCCGGTGAACGTTGGGCGTCGGCCGCACCGCGCCCGCCAGCTGCGGACTACAGTCGCGCCACGCCTGGCCAGGCGAACGAGGGAAGGACGGCGGACGCGGTGAACGACGCGGTGGGTGCGGCTGGGCGCGCGGGAGGTGGCGCGGGCGGCCTGCTCACCGGTGATCCGGCGCCGCTGCGCCGGCAGCGGCGCGCCTGGTACGCCTACGCCTGGGGTGCGCACACCTTCGAGACCAGCGTGATCGCCGTGTTCATGAGCCGGTACCTGCCGGCGGTGGCGAAGAACGCGGTCGGCGCCAACGGCCGGTTGCACATCCTGGGTGTGCCGATCGCGCCCGGCTCGCTGTTCGCCTACGTGGTGTCGTTCTGCGCGATCGTGTTGATCTTCCTGATGCCGATCGCCGGCGCGGTGGCCGACCGCACCGGCCGCAAGCGCGAGCTGATGTTGACCTTCGGCTATCTGGGCGCGGCCAGTTGCGCGGCGATGTGGTTCGTCGGCGGCACGGACTGGGCGCTGGGCACCGTCCTGCTGATCGCCGCCTACATCACGTACACCTGCGCCAAGGTCGTGATGAACTCGATGCTGTCGGACCTGGCGCTGCCCAACGACCGGGACCGGATCTCTTCCTACGGCTGGGCGTCGGGCTACGTCGGTGGCGGGCTGCTGTTGGCGGTCAGCTTCGTCGGCTCGTTCTTCATCTCGGACTCGGCGTTGCTGGCGCGGCTGTCGCTGTCGGCGGCGGGCATCTGGTGGGCGGCGTTCGCGCTGATCCCGGTGTTCGTCATGCACAACGCGCCACGCACCGAACACCAGCGGCAGGCGCCCCGGGGCACCATGCTGACCGCCGGATTCCGCGAACTCGGCGACACCCTCCGCGGCGCTCGCGCGTTCCCCATGACGCTGCTGTTCCTGATCGCCTACCTGGTCTACTACGACGGCATCAACACGGTCACCACACTGGCCGCCGACTACGGCCAGGAAGAGCTGAAACTCACCCAGAACACGCTGCTGACCGCGATCCTGATCGTGCAGTTCGCCGCGTTCGGCGGGGCGCTGCTGCTGGGCCGGCTGGCGCAGCGGTGGGGCGCGAAGCGGGTGATCGCGGGCAGCCTGGTGGTGTGGATCGGCGTCGTCGCGGCCGCGTACTTCCTCCAGGCCGGCAGCGCGGTGCAGTTCTACGCGCTGGCGATGGTGCTGTCCATTGTGCTCGGTGGCAGCCAGGCGCTGTCCCGGTCGTTGTACTCGAGCATGATCCCGTCCGGCAAGGAAGCGGAGTACTTCAGCGCCTACGAGATCTCCAGCTCCGGGTCCAGCGCGCTGGGGCCGCTGCTGTTCGGGCTGGCGTTGCAGTTCACCGGCA
>DASZLR010000297.1:0-10151 GCA_035552275.1 Pseudonocardiaceae bacterium
CACTGGTGCGTGCGGGTCGACGCCGGGCCGCTGCGGCGTGCCCAACTCGCCGCGCTGGTTCAGCACGGGACGGTCGGGCTGCTGTGACGCCATCGAGTTCCTTTCAATGATGGAATAACGTCCGAAGAGGACAGTAGCGCCGTCGCGCCCCGTTTGCTGCGCGGGGCCGCGCCCCGTAACCGGCAACTTGCATAGCCGACCACAAAGTTCGGTGATGTCCGATACGGCACAGAGAATCTCCGCACGGAACTCGTTCGGTGCGGAAAAAACGCCGAGCCGGTACTCATCAGCGACCCTCGTGGACAGGACGGGAGTCCCGTCCGCAGCGGGGCGTGACCGCAGGATCACGCACCATCCGCAGGTGGGCTACCCGATGGCTGCCGCAACGCTACGCGCGTCCATTGGCGGGGGTGCGACCGACCCAAGCAGTCAGAATGTCGCGAAACACCGGAGCCGACAGCACCGGACAGCAAGGTGTCGATCAAATGTCGATCAGGTACCGCGAGGTAAAAGGACCAGCCCCCACATACCGAAACGGACCGCATTACCGATGCGGCACTCGCACCGTCAGTAGCGAATGAGCAAGAACGTCCAGGGCCGGAGACAGCCGGAGTTCGGCGGCACGCCGATCCGTGTCCCAGCGTTCGGCGAGTTCGGCCGCCAACTGTTCGGTCGACCGGGCGTCCAATGTCAGTAGCCCGAGCACGTCAGCGGCGTCCCCGTCCAGCCAGTACAGCTCCGGCGGAGCGCCCTCGCGCGCCGCCAGCATTCGACCGGCCTCGCCCGGTCGGGCCATCCGGACGCGCGGATCCAGTGCGTACAAGCCGTCCGGCATCGTCGCCAGCGGTACTTCGACGGGGGCGACCGCTGTGGCCCCCAACAGCGACCGCAACATCCATCGCGCGTCCGGCAACAGGTAGTTCTCGTTGGCCAGCAACCAGGAGCCGATCTCGGCGGACCGTTCTCGGGCCACCGGCAGCAGCGACCCGGCGTGCGTTGGTCGAGCACTCGTGCTGACACCCGCGTCCAACGCGAACTGGGCCAGGCAGGTGTAGGCGTGCCAGGCGGCCATGGCCTGCTCGAACGGAAAGCGCGCGGTCGACCAGGACGGCTGGAACGGGTTCGTCGGCTCGGCCCCGACACCGAGGAAGCTGTGGGTGGTGGCGAGGTCGAAGAATTTCTCGTGCGCGCCCTCGTGCACCAGGGCCTCGGCGACCTCCAATGGCGTGGCCGGCAGATCGATGACCACCAGTCCCGGAAAGAACCGGGATGAGGCCGACACCAGCCCGTTGGTGGTCGCCGGATCGAGGATCGCCAGCAGTTCGACGTGGGCGAGCAGGTCATCAACGAGCGTCGGGCTGATCTGTCGGGCCAGCTTCAACCCGTCCGCCACGATTTCCAGGGCCGACCGGAACCGCGCGCCGTCGGCCTCGGTCAACGGTCGCGGTGGCGGATGGATGCCGGCGGGCTCGGCGATCGCGCGCAGCGCGTCGGCCCACAACTCTTCGGCGCGTGGACCGGCCAGCACCCGAAGCCGCGCCGGACCGTGGCGGACCTCGTGCTCCTTCTCCATCGCCGCGACCGCCGGGGCAAGATCGGCCCGGGAGAACGACCGGCGACCGGCGAGCGCCTCACCGATGCGGAACCGGACCAGCGGACTGTCCAAGAGGTCGTCCGGCAACTCGGCCTCTTCGACATCGGCGCCGAGCAGGTCGGCGGCCAGTCGGTACAGCGCGCGGCGGTCCGCCAGCAACGTCGAGGCGGGCGCGATCGCCGCGTGCACCAGGCTCGCGTCGATGTCACTCGCGAGCAGATCGGCCGATGGCATGGACCACTTTATCGCTCCGGTTCGCCCGGCACGCCGTGGGCCGCTGTCTGACAGCAGTCAGATCAACAGCACATTGACCAGACCGATCACGGCCAGCGCGATCATCGCCGTGATGACCAGCAGGACCAGCCGGCGTACGCCGAACACGCCGACGGAGATGGCGACGATCAGCACAACGGCGAGGGTGGTACTGGCGCTGAGCATGGCAACCTCCGTTGGCCGGGTGATCGCCAGCTAGCCCTGTGGCACCAGTCGTCTGGCGACCTGACAACACCATGATTCGTTGTTGTCTGTTGTCTGTCAACTGTTCTCGGTTGACAGACATCTTGCGTATGCTGTCAGACAGACTTATGCTCACTCGGTGCGTTCCGGCACTCGAAGACGGACGAGGACATGACCGACCGCGAAACGCCCGACGCGTCGGACAGCGCCCAGAGCTGGGCGCTTCCGCCGGACTCCCGCCGCCCGCTGCCCGAGCTGATCGAGGGCAAGCTCCGCGGGCTGATTCACCGCGGCGTGTTCTCCCCCGGCGACCGACTGCCCACCGAACCCGAACTGGCCGGCCGGCTGGAAGTCGCCCGCAGCTCCCTGCGCACCGCCCTGCAGCGGCTGCAACTGCAGGGCATCGTTGAGGTCAAGCGCGGTCGCGGCTGGTATGTGCGGGCGCCGCGTTCGGCGCGGCTCGATGAGGCCACCGAGCACCGGTACAGCGATCACGACCTGCTCGAAGTGCGGATCGCGTTGGAAACCACGGCGGTCAGCCTGGCCGCGGTCCGGGCCGAGTCCGGTGAACTCGACGACATCGCGAAGGCCAGCGCGCAGCACGCGAACAGCGCGCACACGGACCAGGACGAGCTGCTGCGCACCGACGAGGCGTTCCACTCGGCGGTGGTGCGGGCCAGCCACAACGAGTTCCTGGAACGGCTCTATCTGCGACTGGTGCCACTGCTGCGGGAAAAACGGCGCGACAGTTACACCAGCCACGAGGTGCACACCCGCTCCGCCAACGACCATCACCAGGTGGTGATGTTCCTGCGCCGACACGACGAGGTGGCCGCGCGGACGGCGATGACCACCCACCTGCTCGGCCTGTACAACGACCTGGCGGTGGGCGGGAGCCAGTCGCCGGACCAACCCGCCGCGCTGACCACCTACGTCGGCGTGCACGACGAACCGATCTGGCGAAAGGACGACTAGCCAAGATCAGCCGAACGGACCTGTTGCCTGCGCCGCCCCGCGAGTGAGGATGTAGACACACGGCGGCGAGGGGATCTGTGACCGTGGTGACCGACGACGGGCCCGACACCGCCCCGCCCAGCGCTGACAGCCGACGCAGTGTGCTCCGGCTCGCGGCGGTGCTGGGCGTGCTGGGTGTCGCTCTGCTCGCGACGGCGCTGGTCTGGCAGCCGGCCACCGACGCTCCCCGGTCCCGGGCCCTGTACCAGTTCGCGTCCGAGGCTTGGCCGCTGTTGGTGCTGGCCTCCGCGACGCTGTTCGGCTACGAGACCTACCTGCACCGGCGGCTGGTGGCCGAGCTCATCCGCTTCGCCGGTCCGCGGATTGTCGAGGCCCTGCTGCCGCAGGAGACGCTGCACAGTTTCCTGGCCAACATCTACGGTCCGAACGAGGCGAACCGGGACGTGGTCGCCGGCGTGCTCGGCGGTGAGGGCCGGCACCCGGCCGGCGGTGACCTGGCGATCAGCACGCACACCACGGTGGGCTACGAGTTGCAGTCCCTGGACCATGAGAACTACCACCTGACGTCCACGATCAGCTACAGCTTCCGCAAGAACGTCACCGCCAACCGGTTCGTCATCTTCGCGACCTGCGACGCCCTGCTCCGCGACCTGATCAGCTCCAGTTGCCGGTTGCCGCTGTTCGACATGTGGTTCGTGCTCGACGCGTCCCTGTTCGAGCACTCGACCGACGCGGTGCTGCCGTCAGTGCAGATCGGCATCAGCTACCGGGACAAGGACGACGAACGGCGAGAGGCTGACCTCACTCCGATCCGGCCGCAGGAGGTCAAGTTCGACCGATGGCCGGAGTACCTGACCTTCTTCCGGGAGGCCACCGGGCCGCAGCCTCGGCTCAACGCCCGCGACCACCTCAGCGACCTGCGTATCTTCGAATACGACCTGCGGAGTATCGCCCACGACGAGGTCCGCTCGATCGAACGGCTGGTGGTGCGGTTGACGACGTTGCAGCGCACCGACGACGGATTCTGCTATTGGCAGGCGCCCTATCCCTGCTACGTCGAACGCCTCACCTTCGACGCGAAGGGACTTGCGGCGGACGACCGCCGACCATGGGAATTCCGCGCGGTGCCCTTCTCTTTTCGATCCAGCACCGCACACGCCCGTTGGCTGCCGGCCGAACAACTCGGCGATCTGGACATTCGCACCTGGTGGCTGCGCGGGCACGGCGCCGCGCTGTTGTGGCGAGCCGGCGACCCAGCGAAGAACACGATCGCGGACAGCACCACGAAAAGAAGCGGTCCCGCATAACCGTGCGCGAGACAACGGCGAACTCTCGCCGTCACGGCCTTCGTCTCCGGCGCGATATAAGCGAACGCTCACTGTCGGCAGACGTCGCATCGCCGAATTTCAGCTACGTATCACCGGCCGCGGCGGCCGATAAGCCGTGCTGTCACAGGGCTTCCAGGATGGTGGCGTTGGCCAGGCCGCCGGCCTCGCACATGGTCTGTAGGCCGAAGTGCGCGCCGCGCTGGCTCATCGCGTTGACCAGCGTGGTCATCAGCCGGGTGCCGCTGGCACCCAGCGGATGCCCGAGCGCGATCGCGCCGCCGTGCACGTTGAGCTTCGCCGGGTCCGCGCCGGTCTCCTGCGACCAGGCCAGCACCACGCTGGCGAACGCCTCATTGACCTCGAACAGGTCAATGTCCGACATGGACAGACCGGCCTTGCGCAACACCTTCTCGGTGGCCGGGATGACGCCGGTCAGCATCAGCAGCGGATCCGAGCCGGTGACGGCGAAACTGTGCAGCCGCGCCTTGGGCCGCAGTCCCAGCCGAGCGGCGGTTTCACTCGATGTGATGAGCACCGCCGACGCCCCGTCGTTGATCGGACTGCTGTTGCCGGCGGTGACCGACCAGCTGATCTGCGGGAATCGCGCGGCCATCACCGGGTCGGCGAACGCCGGGCGCAGGCCGGCCAGCACCTCTGGTGTGGTGCCCGGCCGGACCGACTCGTCCACCGTGACCCACCGGCCGTCAACGTCGACCGGCACGATCTCGTCGGCGAACCGGCCCTCGGCGGTCGCGGCGGCAGCGCGCTGGTGCGAGACGGTGGCGAAATCGTCCATCGCCTCCCGGCTCAGCGACCACTTCGCGGCGATCAACTCGGCGCTGATGCCCTGCGGCACCAGCCCTTCCGGGTAACGCGCGGCGATGCCGGGCCCGAACGGATCATCGCCGGGCCGAACGTTCGACCACATCGGCACCCGGCTCATCGACTCGATGCCGCAGGCGATTACCACGTCATACGCTCCGGCGAGCACGCCCTGGGCGGCGAAGTGCACGGCCTGCTGGCTACTGCCGCACTGCCGGTCCACCGTCGTCGCCGGCACGGTCTCCGGCAGCCCGGCCGAGAGCATCGCCCACCTGGTGGTGTTCTGCGCCTGCTCGCCCACCTGATCGACGCAACCACCGATCACGTCGTCGATGGTGGCCGGGTCCACGCCGGACCTGCGCACCAGCGCTTCGAGCACGTCGCCGAGCAACTCGACCGGGTGAACCGGGTGCAACGCCCCGCCCGGCTTGCCCTTGCCGATCGGCGTTCGCACCGCCTCAACGATCACCGCGTCCCGCATGGCCTACCTCCGAAGCTCCGAAGCGAGTTGTGAAATCAAACTGACGCTATCCACATGCTAGGTTGGAAAACAAGATGAAGTCGATGTGTCGGACGCGACACTCGAAGGAGGACGGTCGATGACGGGTCGGCCCCGGGACTGCTCGATCGCCAACGCGCTGAGCGTCATCGGCGAGCGATGGAGCCTGCTGGCCCTCCGGGAGATCTTCTTCGGCGTCCGCCGGTTCGACCAGATCGCCCGCAACACCGGCGCCAGCCGGGACATCCTGGCCGCCCGACTACGCAAGCTGGTCGACGCCGGCCTGCTGGAAAAGCGCCAGTACGAAGAACATCCGCCCCGGCACGAGTATGTGCTCACCGAGTCCGGCCGGGCCCTGCACACCGTGCTGATCACCCTGATGGACTGGGGCGACCGGTACGTCACCGAGGGCGAGCCGCCGACCGTCTGGGGCCATGACTGCGGCGCGGTGCTGCACCCGGCGACCGTCTGCGCACACTGCGGAAAACCGATCCGCACCAGCGACATGCACGTGATCCGGCTGGACGGGCAGCCGCTGCCGAGCTGATCGAGTCAGTCCCGGCTGGCGCCCAGGCACACGAACGGGCGACGCAACGGCTCGGTGGCCGTCGCCTCGGCCAGCGCGGTCGCCGGCGGCGCGCCCAACGCCAGCCGTTGGTGGTAGTCGGCCATCGCCGCGGCCGCCGCCTCGTCGCCGACCCGGGACACCGCCGCCGTCACGGTTCGCCCGCCGGCCGCGAGCAGCGCCCCCGCGAACCCCAGCGCCTCGTCACCCGACCTGATCCTGGACAGCGCCAGTTCACACGCGGCCAGCACGACATGCTCCGGCGGCCGACGCAACCGGGCCGTCTCGTGCGCGTACAGCGCGCCGTCGACCAGCTCCAAATGCGAGAACAGGGCATTCTCCGGCTCGTGCGCGCCATGCGCGGCCAAGTGCGCCAAGGTGGCCCCGTCCAGCGCGTCCCGCACCGCGCTCACGGTGGCTCGCTCGGCATCGATCAGCCGCGCGCCCGGATGGTGCTCGCGCAACCGGCCGACCTCGCCGACCGTCGCCGACAGGCCCGGACCGCCGACCAGCACGGTGTGTCCGGGCCGGCTGTCCTGGCCGGCCGCGCCGAACCACGCTGTGGCCGAGGGCGCCACCACCACCGGCCGGCCGCGCAACGATGGCAACACACCCCACGCCACCGCGTACAACGCCCCGGTCGGCACCACGACCACTTCCCGGTCGCCGATGATCCGGTCCAGCGGCCGCAACAACTGCTCGTCCAATCGCGCCGCCCTGGTCCGCGCTGACCGGGACACCGCCTCGACCAGCGGCGCGGGCAGTCGGTCCGGGGACAGCGCGTCCAGGTCCGCGTGCAGTTCCCGGGCCGCGGCGGCGGCCGGCGCGCCCGAGCCGAGCCGGACCATCCTGGCCCGCCCGTCCGCGACCACCACGGCGACCAGTTCCCCGCCCGAGGCCACGTAACTGACCAGCACCCGATCACCCAATCGAGTGGCGACGTCAGCGAGTTCGGCGATCGGCCGCGGCCGGCCCCACGGACTGTCCCGCCAGCCCAGCCGCATCACCTCGCGTTGCAGCGCCGCGTGCCGGGTGAGCAGTTCCCGCCGAGGTTCGCCGGTCAACGCGGCGCCCTGCGCCATCCGGCTGAGGTGCCGGTACTCCTCCAACCGCTGAGCCAGCACCGGATTGTCGATCGGCGGCAACGGTTCGTACCGGTACACCTGAGCGCGGGTCCGCTCCGACCAGACGAACAGCCGGCGCGCCGGCTGTCGCCGGTCCAGCACCAGCCGAACGGCCAGCTCGCCCAGTTCCCGGCCGTGCACGGCGGTGCCACAGACCAGTTCCAACCCGCCCATCCGGTCCCGCACCCGGCCCAGCTCGACCAGGCCGACATCGGCCTGCCGAAACGCCCGCCGGTGCTCGCCGCGCGCCACCGCCAACTCCGCCCGGCACAACCGCAGCAACATGCGGTGGTCGATGGGCGCGGCCAGCCGCAGCTTCCGCACCTGGTCCAGCAAGGCCGCGGCGGCGTCGACCGCACCACGCCGGAGGTGCAGCCGCACCGCGAGCAGCCGGGCCACCGTCGCCTCGTCCACCAACCGCAACCGAGTCAGCTCATCGGCCAGCGTCAAGGCCCGGCCGGGCAGTTTGGCCGGCACCCGGCCGCGATTCAGTGCCGCGCTCACCTCAGCCCGCAGTCCAGTGAGGGCGGCGATGGTCGCCCACACCTCGCTGCCCCGCCGCAAAAACTGACGCTGGGCGGCATTCGCCAGCTTCCGGGCTGCCTGCGGGTCACCCTCCAGCACGGCCGCAGCCGCACGGAACATCTGCGCCTCGCCGAGATCGTTGTGATCGCCGTGCCGACGCAGTTCCGGGATGGCCTCGTCCAACTGCCGCGCGGCCTCCTCGGCCAATCCGGCTGCCAGCAACGCCTCGGCCTGGTGCGAACGCAGGTTGGCCAGCAAGCTCGGGTCGATCTCGCGAAAACGCCGGCTGCTCTCCTCATAGTGACGCAGCGCGGTCGGGATATCGCCGACTCGCGCTTCCAGCTCACCCAAGTTGTACTGGGCCTTGGCCGCGATCATCATCGCGGCTCGGACATCATCTGGCGAACCGTCCCGCAGCGCCTGTTCGGCAACCTCAGCGCTGCGGCGATAGTCGTTCCGGGCTGGGCCGGCCAGGCCGGCGAGACCGTGCGCGATGCCGAGATTGCCCAGATCGGTGGCGAGTGCGAGATGACTGCGTCGGCCCTGGCCAATTGCCTGCTCGCCGATCGCGATCGCCTCGCTGACGAACTCGATGGCCTCGTCGATGCGACGTACCCGCATGAGCATCACGCCGTGCTGCCCCCGAATGATGGCGCGCAGATCGGACCGGAGCAGTTCGTCCGGCAACGCGGGCAGTAGTTCCTCGGCGGCGCGAAGGTGCGCGACACCGGCTGCCAAGCTCCGCACCTCACCGTCATCGAAGGCAAGGCTGATCAATACCCGGATCCGAAGCTCGATGTCCTCGTGATCGTCTCCGCCGGTGTCCAGCAGTCGCAGTGCCTTGCGCAACAGCGCCGCCGCGTCCCGGTAACGCCATGCGTTCCCGGCATCTTTTCCCGACCGGTGCAATTCGGCCGCGCGCTGCCGCCGCTCTAGTGGAGTGAGCCGACGAGATGGGCGATCCGTCCGAGTTTCCGCAGGCACACTCCTATATCACCACAACCTGAGATCTTGGTCGTGGCGGCCCGCTGAGCTCAGAGCATGATCGTCGGGGTAATCACCGTCCTCGGCCGCTGACCACCGGGAACGGTGATGTGCACGAGAATCTGAGTGAGCCCTGATGGCACGTCCGCCAGCGCGAACCGGCCGCCCTCGTCCGCGGCGGTGGTCATCGCGTTGTGACCGTTGACGCGCACCTCGATCCGGTGCTCGCCGCTGGGCACCACCCAGCCGTCGAACCGGTGACCCTGGACGGCCGGGGCGAGGGTGACCATCACCGTCAATTCCTCGATAGTGAAGGTGATCGTGCTCGGCGCGGCATGTCCCCGCACGCCGGTCAGTCGGTCCATCGGCTCCCAGCGAGCGACCTCGACGTCGAGATGTTCCAGGTCCATGGCGAAACCGATCCGGTCGGTGAGGCCCGCCGGCACCGGGTCGGCTGTGTCCAGCAGGTCAGCCAGCTCCGCCAACAACACGGCGTCCTCCCCCAACGGCTCATCGCCGGAATGTTCGACCGAGTTCATCACGCACCCCCTTCCGCGTCCAGCAGACCGCGCAGATTGGCCAGGCACCGGCCGCGAGTCGGCCCGATGCTGCCGCGCGGCATCCGCAGCGCCTCGGCCACCTCGCGATATTCGACCCGGCCGGCGAGCACGGTCAGCCGCAGCAGTTCCTGGCAGCGGGCCGGCAACTGGCGAAACGCCGACCACAACTGGCCGTTCCGTTCACTGCGCAGCAACTCGGGCTCGGGCAGGCCATCGTCGGTGGCCAGGCTTGCCAAGATCTCGTCGGCCAGCGGCGCCTCATGATCGCCGTGCACTCGACCGCGCTGTGCTTCACGTCTCGTGGTGGTGATCAGCCACCGCGCCAGCGCGCGGGGCTCGGCGATCGCGTTGAGGCTGCGCAGCAGGGTCAACCAGACCGTCTGCACCACGTCCTCGGCGCGAGTACGGTCCAGGCCATGGCCCCTGGCCACATGCCAGACCAGCGGCGTCAGGTCGACCACCAGCGCGTCCAGCGCGCCGCGATCGCCCGAACGGGCGGCCACCAGACAGGCCGCGTGCCGCTCGTGCCCGGCCAACTCCCACCACGGAGGGTCGTCGCTCATCGTGATATCCCTGTCCCGCCGCACGTCTAACGCGAGCCACGGGCTGTTGCCCCGTGCCCGTGGCATTGTCCGGGATTTTGCCGCTTCCGCGATGCCGATCGGCATCTGGCCCCTCCCCGCTGCCCAGCCGTGGACCCACTCCACGCTGTGTACAGG
>DASZLR010000298.1:0-5249 GCA_035552275.1 Pseudonocardiaceae bacterium
ATCTGCCTGTCGCCGTCGACATGGCCGAGGATCACCGCCGGCCCGATCTCGCCGGGCGTGGGGCCGTCGAACCAACCACCGACACCGGAATCGAGCGGACCATGCCCGCCGCGGACGTCGAGGCGGACGTGACCGTCGAGCTGGGCCCGGTGGTGGGCGCGCCCACCACCGAACCGCACGCCCAGCAGCGCGAGCGCCGCGATGATGACCGGGATGACGACCCCCCCAGAACGCCACCGCCCGCCGCGCGCGCCCGACCCGAGCTGGTCATCCTCAGTCACCGATGGCGACGAATTTGTTGACACGCATGACAATCCTCCCAGCTGCCAGTGGAATCCCCGACACTCAAGGAGACGTCGCGCTGACTCCCAGGTTGCGCCCGCGACCCCCAGTCAGCCCAGGTCGTCGTGCCGCATCAACTGCCGCGCCGCCTCGGTGATCGAGCCGGACAGCGACGGATACACCGAGAAGGTCAACGCCAGATGCTCCACGCTGAGCTGGTTCTGCACGGCCAGCGCGATCGGCAGGATCAGTTCGCTGGCGTTCGGCGCGACCACCACACCACCGATCACCACTCCGGTCGCCGGACGGCAGAACAGCTTGACGAAACCTCGGTGCAGGCCCTCCATTTTGGCGCGGGCGTTGGTCGCCAGCGGCAGCATGACCGTCCGGGCCGGCACCGCGCCGGAGTCGATCGCCTGCTGGCTGATGCCGACGTTGGCGATCTCCGGATGGGTGAAAACGTTTGCGGCCACCGTCTTCAGCTTGATCGGCGTGACGCCCTCGCCCAAGGCGTGCCACATCGCGATCCGGCCCTGCATCTGCGCCACCGACGCCAGCATCAGCACGCCGGTGCAGTCGCCGGCCGCGTACACCCCGGAGACGCCGGTGCGGGACACCCGATCGACGGACACGAAACCGCCCGGACCCGGCGTGACGCCGACCCGCTCCAAGCCGATGTCGCCGGTGTTGGGCACCGATCCGACGGTCATCAGCACATGGCTGGCCGCGAGCCGCCCGCCGTCACCGAGATGCACCACGACACCGTCGCCGACCCGCTCGACCTTCTCCGCGCGCACGTTCTTGACCAGTCGCACCCCGCGTTCGGCGAACACGTCCTCCAGCACGGCGGCGGCGTCGGCGTCCTCATAGGGCAGCACCCGGTCCCGACTGGACACCACGGTGACGTCCACGCCGAGTTCGGTGTAGGCGGAGGCGAACTCGGCGCCGGTGACGCCGGATCCGACCACCACCAGCTTTTCCGGCAGGCTCGGCAGGTCGTAGATCTGCCGCCAGGTCAGCACCCGCTCGCCATCCGGCTGCGCGCCCGGCAGCACGCGGGGCGTGGCGCCGGTGGCGATCAGCACGACGTCGGCGTCCAGCGACTCGACGCCGCCGTCGTTCAGTTCGATCGCCACCCGGTGCTGGGCGAGGCCGGGCGACTCGTCGGCGAACCGGGCGTAGCCGGCGATCACCCGCACGCCCTCGCGCTGCACCCGGGACTTGACGTCCGCGGACTGCGCCAGCGCGAGTCCGCGCACCCGGCCGTGCACGGTCGGCACGTCCACCTCGGCGTCCTGGTCATAGCTGCGGATGCCGAGCTCATCGGCGCCGCGGAAGGCCGAGCGCGCGCCGGCCGAGGCGATGAACGTCTTGGAGGGCACGCAGTCGTAGAGCACGCAGGCGCCGCCGAGCCCCGCCGGCTCGATGACCGTCACGTCGGCGCCGTGCTGGGCGGCGACCAGGGCCGCCTCGTAACCGGCCGGGCCGCCGCCCATGATGACGATCCGGGACACTGCTCCTCCTTGCGGATGTTCGCCGCTGTGCGGCGGTATTCGCCGCGCCCACCGTACGCGCGCCGGCCGGTTCTGTTCACGCCGATGTTCCGGCCGCTGTTCGCGTCGAGTCCGCGCCGAGTCCTCGCCGATCAGACTTGATGTTCTTGTCGATCGGGCGAGCTTGGCCGGTGCCGCTAGGCTGTGCTGCGTGCCGTTGTACGCCGCGTATGGGTCGAACATGGATCCGGCCCAGATGATGGAGCGAGCTCCGCACTCGCCGATGGCGGGTACCGGGTGGTTGCTCGGTTGGCGCCTGACCTTCGGCGGCGAGGATCTTGCCTGGGAGGGCGCGCTGGCGACCGTGGTCGAGGACCAGCGGTCGGAAGTGTTCTGCGTGCTGTACGACATGATGCCCGATGACGAGCTCGGACTGGACAAGTGGGAGGGCTCGGAACTGGGCCTGCACAAGAAGATCCGGCTGCGGGTGCAGACCCTGGAAGGCTCGGTGCTGGCCTGGCTGTACACGCTCGACGCCTATGAGGGCGGCCTGCCGTCGGCCCGGTATATCGGCGTGATCGCCGATGCGGCGGAGGCGGCCGCCGCGCCGGCGGACTATGTGGCGAACCTGCGCAACCGGCCTTGTCGCGGCCTGGACACCTGAGGTCTCGCTCGGCCCGTTTTCCCGAGTTATCCACAGGTTGAAGATCGTCCTTTCCCTCGACGCTGTTCATGCGCAAGCTGGACACATGATCACCGCAACCGAGAGCGCCCACGCCGATCTTCCGGACGGCCTGCACGGCGCCTACACAGTTCAACGCGCACGAGCGATGTTCCACGGCCAGCTACGCAGCCGGGTCGACCGAGGTGAGCTGGTCGGGTTCGGCCGGGGCGTGCTGCTCGACGGCGACCGCGCCGACGAGCTGCGCACCCGCTGTGCCGGGGCGCTGCTGCTGGCCGGTCCGTCCAGTGTGGTCGTCGGGCCGACGGCCGCCGCGCTGTACGGCTGCACCGTCCCGGGCGGATTCCCCGTCCACCTCAAGGTTCCCTACGAGCGGCGGGTGCGGTCCCGGGATGGCCTGATCGTCCACCAGGGCTATCTGAACGAGGACGATATCCAGCTCTACGACGGGATGCGGGTGGCCTGCCTGGAATGGGCCATCACGGACGTGCTGTGCTCGGCGTCCCGGCGCGGCGCGCTCGCCTGCGCCGATCAGGTGCTGCGCTCGCTGCGTCCATCGGAACGCATCGCGTTGCGCACCGACATCATCCGGCGGCTGGGCGCGCGAAACGACCAGCGGGGCACCAAACAGGCCCACCAGCTGCTCGCGCTGGCGACCGGAAAACCCGAGCATCCGGTCGAGAGCGCGTTGCTGCTCACTGTGGTGGACGGCGGTTTCCCCATCCCGACGTGTCAGCACGAGGTGGTCAACCATGGCTGGCCGCCGCGCCGGCTCAGCCTCGCCTGGCCCAGCGCCAAGGTTGGGCTGGTGTACGGCCATGATCCGAACCACGATCCAGCCGACGAGCAGTCCGACGAGGCCGATCTTCGGCAGTTCGGCTGGCGGATCGTGCACGCGAGTTGGCCGGATCTGCGCGATCCCACCGCGCTGGTCATCCGGCTGCGGGCGGCGTTCAAGGCGAATGCCGCCACACCAGCCCAGGCCGCCGTCGTGCCGGTCGCCATCAGCCCGACCGCCATGTCGGCTGCTGTGTCCGCTGCTGGGTCCAACGCAATGTCCGACGCAATGTCCAACGCCGTGCCCACTGCCCGGCCGAGCGGCGATCGGAAGTGGGACTGATGGCCAGGTTGTTCGCGGGATTGCTTGCGGTCGCGGGTCAGCTCGCCAATGCTGCCAGCGCTGCGTGCGTCAGCACCCGGACCGCGTTGGGCAGTGCCCGTTCGTCCAGGGTGAAGGTCGGCTGGTGCAGATCGCCCATCGGGCCTTCGCCGGGCCACACGCCCAGCCGGGCGAACGATCCCGGAATGTGGCGCAGGTACCAGCCGAAGTCCTCGCCGCCGGAGGACTGCGGGGTGCCGGCCGGTGCGTCGTCGCCGAGCGCGGCGAGCACGCCGGCCCGCAGCAGTTCGGTGCTCTCCGCATCGTTGACCACCGGCGGCACGCCGCGCTGGTGCCGGAGCTCGAAGCCGACCCCGGTCGGCAGCAGCAGCGACCGCACCAGGTCGGCGACCAGCGGCTCCAGCTCGACCCAGATGTCCTGGTCGCCCGTGCGCAGGGTGCCGCGCAGCACGCCGTCCTGCGGCACCGCGTTGGCCGCCTCGCCGGCATGCACGGCGCCCCACACCAGCACCGTGCCCGACCGCGGGTCCACCCGGCGGGAGAGCAGCGCCGGCAATCCGGTGATGACGGTGCCCAGCGCGTGCACCAGATCGGCGGTCAGGTGCGGACGGGAAGTGTGGCCGCCCGGCGAGGTAAGCCGCAGTTCGAGCAGGTCGGCCGCGGCGGTGATCGGGCCGATGCGGGTGCCGACCCGGCCGACCGCGAGCCGCGGGTCACAATGCAGTCCGAAGATGCGCTCCACGCCCTCCAGGCCGCCGGCGTCGATCACGTCCAGCGCACCGCCGGGCATGGCCTCCTCGGCGGGCTGGAAGATCAGCCTGATGCGGCCGGGCAGTTCGCCGGCATTGGCCAGCGCCAGCCCGGCGCCGAGCAGCGCGACCGTGTGCAGGTCGTGGCCGCAGGCGTGGCTCACGTCATCGACCGTCGACCGGTACGGCAGGTTGGTGTTCTCGGCCAGCGGCAGCGCGTCCAGATCGGCGCGCAACGCCACGCACCGTTCGCCGGCGCTGATATCGGCACCGGCGCCGACGTCGCACCACAGTCCTGTCCCGCCGGGCAACACCCGAGGGCTCAGCCCGGCCGAGCGAAGCAACTCCGCGACAAGATCGGTAGTGGCGTATTCGTGCCTGGACAGCTCGGGGTGCGCGTGCACGCTCCGTCGCCAGGCCAGCAGGTCGCCCAGGTTCGCCGCCAGCCAGCCGTCCAACCAGGACGGGCCACGACCAGCGCCGATGTCATCCACCGGTGCCATGGTGACGCCATCATCCTCAAGCAGCACGGCGGACTGCGGCTGCTGGACGTCACCAATCCCATCGGGTAGGCCCGGGCGTGCGTGCACGACCGTCACATCAACTCCTCCTCGTGCGCGTTCGCCGGCACGCCACCAACAACCGGCAGTGGGCTCCTCCCGATGCCGACCATGTTGCCGCAAGTTGCACTACGGAACGAAACGAAATGCGGATTTGGGCCGGCCGCCGGTCACAACGCTGCGCCAAACGGCTGGCGGTATTAGGCCTGACTGTATCCGCTCCGTAATCGTCCGACGAGCGACACCGCTCGTCCCGGCAGGCGTTCAGCTGCCGCCGTTGGTCGCCTTACGCCGGGCCCGGCTGCGGCCACGGCGGCCAAAGTAGACGGCGGCCAGCAGCACGAGGATGGCGACCACGAGGAC
>DASZLR010000299.1:0-23111 GCA_035552275.1 Pseudonocardiaceae bacterium
TCGCATGGATGACGACCGGCCCCGTCCGTTCGCCGCGGTGCTGAACGAACTGTGCTCCCAGGCCAGCGCGCCCGATGGCGGCCGGTACTCCAATGTGGCGCTGGCCAGGGCCATCGGCGAACGCGGCGGCAAGGTCACCAACAGCTATATCGCGCAGCTTCGCCGGGGCATTCGCGACAATCCGACACTGCGCCAGGTGGCGCAGTTCGCGGACGTGCTCGGCGTCCATCCGGCGTATTTCGTTGGTGGCCGGCGAGATCCCGCTCACCCAACCGGCGCGCGCCGGTCGTTTCAAGACCGGCTGAACTTCCTGTTCGGCAATGTCCCCCGGCCCGACCGCGCCGGCGAGTACGGCCATGAGGCCGTCGCCACCGCGGTGCGCGCCCGTGGCCGGGAGCTGCGCGATCCGCAATGGACGATCTCGCCGAACACCGTCGCCGAGTTACGGCACGGCGAGAATCCCAACCCGACCTGGCGACATCTGTTGGCATTGGCCGATTTCTTCCAGGTCAAGCCCGCGTACTTTCTCGATGACGAGTTGGCCGCGCAGGTGGACGAGCAGATCACCCAGTACAAGCTGCTGCACCGGCTGGGGTTGACCTCGGTGGCGACCCGGGCCGCCCAGACCGCCGAAGCACTGTCACCCGATGCTCGGGCGAGCCTGGTTCGCGCGCTGGTCGACGCGCTGCGGCCGATCGGCGTCACGCCGCGAACCGCGATGCGCGCCCTCGCGACCGAACTCGACGCGGACCAGAACAGCGCGGACCAGAACAGCATCGACGACAAGGACTCCTGATCGTGCTCACCTGGACGGGACCGCGGCGCGGCCGGAACGGCATGACCGCCCGCCGGGTACGGCGACTCGGCGACGAGCTGATCCGCGACCTGCGGCTGGACGAGTCCGCGACGACCAAAGATCTCTGCTATCGGCTGTGCGAGGTCGTCGGGGCCAGAATCGGCCGGGAGCTGCGCCTGCATTTCGCCGAGCTGCCCGAGGACGGCCCCAGCGCGGCCTGGGGACGCACCAATCTGGAGACCACCGACGGCCGCAAGATCGACATCATTCTGTGCGCCCGGTCGAAAAGCTGGGTCCATCGGCTGTTGCTCATCATTCATGAGATCGCACATATTCTCTGCGAGCACGCCCCGGCGCCGTTGTACGAAGCGGAAAGCAGCCAGCTGCTGTTTCCCGACCTCACTCCGGAAATGGCGGCGACGCTGCTGCGCACGCATTTCGCGATGGACAACAGCCGGCAGGAGCGAGAGGCGGAGCACGTGGCCTCCCGACTGACATTGCTGCTCACCGACTGGGCGGAGCGGCGTCCCGACTCGACGCCGCCGAGTTGGGACGGGTTGGAGAAACGGCTGTGGTGGTCATTCGGCGCGGGCGCTGGGCGGGCCGGCGATGAGTGACTCGATGCGGTGGCCGATGACCGTCGGCTATCTGTTCTTCGCGGCGGTGATCTGGGTTTTCTTCGGCTACAAGTTCGCCGCGCTGCGTCGGCGGACACCCGCCGGCCGGCCCCCGCTGCGGCCGGTGTTGTACTCGCTGGCGCTGGTCGGCACGGCATATGTGGCTACCGCGCCCGAGGTCGCCGCGTGGTTCGACCGGGAAGTCGGCCGGCCCAATCTCGCCCCGATGATCGGCTATTGCCTGGCTACCTGGTGGTGCTGCTCGGCGCAGGCAATGCTGTTCTACTGGCGACTGCCCGCCGAGCGGGCGTGGCAGCGCACCCGCCGGCGGATTCCGGTGTACGGACTCGTGGTGTGCGCGATGGTGACGCTGTGGTTCCTGGGTTCGGCGCCGGTGGAGCATCCGGCCGATTTCGAAACCGCCTACGCCGGGGCGCCGTTCATCACCGAATACCTGATGGTGTTCTACATCGCCCTGGTTGTCTCCATCGTGCTCGCCGCCTTTTCGTGCTGGCGCTGGTCGGCCGAGGTGGTGGATCCTTGGCTGCGTCGGGCATTGCTGTTCACCGCCGCCGGATTGGCCGGTGGCGCCGCTTACCCGCTGGGCAAGATCACTGTTGTCGGGTTGCGTTGGGCAAATATCGGCGATCCGGTCACCCTGGCAAACTGGAATGCCATAATAATACCGTCCCTGGTCTGCGGGATCAGCACGCCGTTGGTGTTGATCGGGGCGATCATTCCGCGGCTCGGCCCGCCCGTGGCACGCCGGCTCAAGGCTGCCCGCAACGGAATTGTCCGGCTGCCGGTGGACACCTGGGCCTATTGGGCGCTCACGCCGCTGCATTCGGCGCTGTGCCCGATCGAGCCGAAGCTGGTGCACCAGCCGGCGTCGCTGGGCGAACGGCTGACCGTGCGGCTGCGGCTGTTCTGGCGACTGGCCGAGATCCGGGACTGGGAATGGAAACTGCGGCCCTACGTTCACCCGCACGTGATCCCGATCGCCGAGCGGCATTGCGCCAGCGGCGGCGTCGGAGTCGACGACACGTGGGCGATCGTCGAGGCGGCGCAGGTGAAGGCGGCGCTGGCCGCCATCCGACAGGGCGCCCGTGTCGAGCGGGATGCGGATTTTCCCGCCGAACCCGATGATGTTCCGGTGCGCACCACGCTGGCCGTCGCCACCGAACGGAACCGTCTGGTCAAAGTGGCCAGGGCATTCCACCGCTCCCCCATCGTCGGTGCCGTCGTCGCTGAGGTGCTGGCCGTCGCGGCGGGCCCGGCATGAGCGGATCGCATGCCCTCGTGCTGGGCGCCGGGATAGCCGGCCTGCTCGCCGGCGCCGCGATCGCACCGCAGGTTGAGGCGGTGACGGTGGTCGACCGCGACCGGCTGCCGGACGGGCCGGCGCCGCGCAAGGGCGTGCCGCAGGCGAACCATGTGCACGCCCTGCTGTCCGGCGGGGCGCGGGCGATCGAATCCTTGTTGCCGGGCACGCTGGACCGGCTGTGGGCGGCGGGCGCGCACCGGATCGCGATGCCGACACAGCTCGTCACGCTCACCGCGCAGGGCTGGTGGCGACGGTTCCCGGAAATGCAGTTCCTGGTTGGGTGCAGCCGAAATCTGCTCGACTGGACGATTCGGGATCAGCTGCTGGGCGACCGCCGTGTCACGCTGATCCCGGCGACCGAGGTCCGTGGCCTGACCGGCGGCGCGGACCGGGTGACCGGAGCGAGGGTGCGCGATCGAGACACCGGCGAGGAGCGCACCATCGACGCCGATGTGGTGATCGACGCCACCGGCCGCACCTCGAAATCCACCGAATGGCTGGCCGCACTGGGTTTGCCGGCGGTGCCCGAAGAACTGGTGGACCCTGGACTGGCGTACGTGAGCCGGATGTTCCAGGCCCCGACCGGCGTGGCCGACGGGTTCCCGCATGTGACCGTGCAGGCGGTGCCGGGCACTGGGAAGCCCGGCGTCGGCGGCGCGCTGATGCCGATCGAGGAAGGCCGCTGGCTGATCACCCTGGCCGGCACCAGGGGCGCCGAGCCGCCGGCCGATGCGGCCCGGTTCGAGCCGTACGCACGCGACCTGCGGCACCCGCTGATCGCGGATCTGATTCGGACGGCCAGCCCGGCCGGTCCGCCGCACGGTTTTCGCAGCACCACCAACCGGCGTCGACGTTTTGAGCGGATGCCGCGGTGGCCACAGGGGTTGCTGATCCTGGGCGACGCGCTGTGCACGTTCAATCCGGTGTACGGACACGGCATGTCGGTCGCGGCGCAGTCTGCCGTCGCGCTGCGGGACGAGTTGCGCGAGCATGAGCTGGGACCGGAGGCCATCGGGCGAACCCAGCGCGCGGTCGCCGGCATCGTGGACGCCGCCTGGATGATGGCCACCGGCCAGGACGCCCGCTATCCGCAAACGATTGGCGGTCGGTCAGCGCCGTTGGCGAGCCTGTTTCAGCGTTACGTGGACCGGCTGATGCGCACGGCGGCCAGCCGCCCGGCGGTGACCGACGCGATACTCGCCGCGTTCACCCTTTCGGGTTCCTTCAACCGATTGCTCGGCCCGGACCTCGTGCTGGCGACGCTGCGCGGCCCGGCCGACCCGCCGCTGGACGGCCCGCCGCTCACCGCCGACGAGCTGGCCAAACTTGGAGCCGGGTGGTCGTAGCGGTGGCACGGCACCTGCCGTCGCGATACGTAGATCTTTTACGTAGATCTTTGAGGTGTTTTCACAGCGGCTACGGGCATACCGGCCGGTTGACGGAGGCCGTGCGAGGCCACATCGGCCAGCCCGCTCGCTTCCCAGATCAAGTGGTGCCATACTGGTGCCATGAAGAGAATGAACTTGCGTGACGTGCCGGACGACGTCTACTCCACCCTCGTTCGCGGCGCCGAAACGCACCACCAGTCGCTCAACTCGTTCGTGGTGAGTCAGCTCGCCGAACTGGCACAGGTGATCGACATCGCCGACTACCTGGCGTCGTACCGGCCGCCGGCTGACACCGGAATCACGCTCGATGACGCTGTCGCGGCGGTACGCGACGTACGGGAAGCATCGTGAGTCTGGCTGTTGTCGACGCCTCGGCGCTCGTCGCCTATTACGCTGCGGCCGATCCTCGTCGACCGCGGACAGTCGAGCGCCTCGCGGCCGGACATGCCCTGTTCGCCCCCGCCCACTTGGACGCCGAGGTGGTATCCGCGTTGCGCGGGATGGCCCGGGGTAACCCCGTCCTAGCCGCGGCGGTACCCACTGCGCTGGGCCATCTCGCGGGCTTTCCAATCCGGCGGATGCCACTGGCACCTTTGTTGGGCCGGATATGGCAGCTCCGGGACAACGTCACGGCCTATGACGCCGCATATGTCGCCCTCGCCGAGCAGCTTCACGCCACCTTGATCACCTGCGACGGCAAACTCACGGCCGCCCATGGCATCAATTGCGCCATAGACCTCATCAACTGATCTGTTCGACGCCCGGCGCACGTCGCCGTGCCGACGTAGGCGCCACCCCAACTCACGCACCGTGTTCCCCCGCTTCATGAGAGCCGGCGTGTCGCGTGCCGCGCTCTGGTCGCTGGTCCGGCTTGGACTCGGCCGGATGTTTCGTCTTGAATCCGTTGTCAGAGTCCCGGGCTTGACCCGGTTGGGGATGACCCAGTCCCGAGCAGCCGCGGTTGCGGTCTCGATCCCTGCCCCGGTCCCGGTCCCGGTTGTCAGGCGCCGGGCCAGGAGCCGAGACCTTGGCGGGTTTGCCGGTGACGGGCGTGGTGACCGGCATCGACGTGGTGATGCCCATGAGCACGATGGGTTGGTTCGCGGCAGCAGTACCCGCGCCCGACATGCCCGCTGCCATGCCTGGCGGCGCCGGCGTCTTCATCCGCGACATGCGCACCGACGACACGGTTCCCATATCCGACATGCTCTTGATCCGCGGACTGTCCATAGTCGACATTGGGCCAGTGCCCGCTGGCATGGCCGCCATACCCGGCCCGCTGTTCATGCCCGGCCCGCCGGCCATGCCCGGCATAGTGTTCTTGCCGGACCCGCCGCCCATACCTGGCATGCTGTTCATGCCGGGCATGTTGCTGGCCATCCCGGGCATCGCACCCGTCGCGCCCATGCTGAACTGCATGGCGACCACCATGTACGCCATGCCGGCACTCGCTACTCCCAGAGACGTCCGGGACGACGGACCGAGAGCCGGTGCGGCCGATTGCGGCGAGTCCACGGTCCCGGCCAGTTGAATCCCTCGCAGCCGGCCCGTGATCCAGCCCGTTGCCTGCACAACGAACCAGGCGGCAATCACTATGGTCAGCCAGATTGGCGGATTCATGGGCATGACGAGCATGTACACCATGGCCGCTGTGTCGGCCGCGACGATCAGCCAGAGCAGCCCCGACTGGTTGCCGCGCACCAGCCTGGAGACCGAGAACCCGCCGACACCCAACGCGATCGCCCCGAAGAGGGCTGCGAGTTGCCGAACGTCCGAGGCCAGGAGCATGGCGATCATGCCCACGGCCATGACGACGTGCAACGAGTGCCACGCACGCAGGCGCCGATGTTGCGTCCGCAGGTGTCGCAGGTGAAAAACGGCAACCACCGCGAAGACAACGACCAGCACATCCCGCAACGGGATAGCGGAACCATGGCTCATATGGCACAGGTCGGACCACGGTGCCAAGAAGTTCCCGCGATGTCCTGGATCCTCCGCCACAACCCGATCGGGCAGCGCGCTGACCCCTTGAAACCGCCCAGCCAGGTTGGTGCCGAAGGTGGTGTGGCGGCGAGTGGTCGCGCTCGGGCGAGTCGCCGATCAATGTCTCGCGCAAGATTTGCCGGCGCCAGATAATCTCCTGTAAGATCATCTGCCGCACTTTCTTCGACGGCGTCGACGAGCTGACGCTGCTCAACCGTCGGATGGCGAGCGGCATCGCCGAGTTGCTGGTCGTGGAGGGCTGGCGGTGGGTGGGCAAGACAGAGCTGCTGACCCATGTCGCCGTGAAACCCGCCGACATCTACCGGTGACCACACGCCGCTCGGCCTCCCGTCCGGGTGCGTCGGCCAACGTCTGATCACGCCACCGACCGGAGGACGGCCGTTAACCAGTTGGCGCCATTGCTTACCCTGGTGGCGGTATGTCATCACCGCTCGCCGAACTGGACGAACGCCTCCCCCGCCTGATGCCGCGCGACGAACGTCGCCTGCGGCGTCGGGTCGACCGCGCACGCCGGATCCAGGATCACGATCAACAGCGGACCGTCGCCGAGTCGATCGCCGCCGAGGTGACAGCGGCCGAGGCCAGGGTGGCCGCCCGCGCTGCCAGCGTCCCCACCATCACATACCCGGCCGAACTGCCCGTCAGCCAGCGCAAAGACGACATCCTCGCCGCGATCCGGGACCACCAGGTGGTGATCGTGGCCGGCGAGACCGGCTCCGGCAAGACCACCCAGCTGCCCAAAATCTGTCTCGAAGCCGGCCGGGGCACCCGCGGCATGATCGGCCACACCCAGCCCCGCCGCATCGCCGCCCGCGCGGTCGCCGAGCGGATCGCCGAGGAACTGGGCGGCGAACTCGGCGACGTCGTCGGCTACCAGGTCCGCTTCACCGGTCAGGTCGGCGAGCGCAGCCTGGTCAAGCTGATGACCGACGGCATCCTGCTGGCCGAGATCGCCGACGATCGCCAATTGCACCGCTACGACACGCTCATCATCGACGAAGCACACGAGCGTAGCCTCAACATCGACTTCATTCTTGGCTACCTCAAACGAATTCTGCCCCGCCGGCCCGACCTCACAGTGATCATCACCTCGGCCACCATCGATCCGCAGCGGTTCTCCCGGCACTTCGCGGACGCACCGATCGTGGAGGTGTCGGGCCGCACGTACCCGGTCGAGGTCCGCTACCGGCCCGTGGTCGATCCTGACGATCCGAACGCCGACCCCGACCGGGACACCACCCAGGCGATCGGGGACGCGGTGCGCGAACTCGGCGCCGCCGGACCGGGCGACATCCTGGTGTTCTGCTCCGGCGAACGGGAGATCCGCGACACCGCGGACTCACTCAATCGGCTGAACCTCGTCAACACCGAGGTCGTGCCACTGTACGCGCGGCTGTCGGCGGCCGAACAGCATCGGGTGTTCCAGCCGCACACCGGCCGGCGCATCGTGCTCGCCACCAATGTCGCCGAAACCTCGCTCACCGTCCCCGGCATCCGGTACGTCATCGACCCCGGCGCCGCCCGCATCTCCCGCTACAGCACCCGGCTCAAGGTACAGCGGCTACCCATCGAGCCGGTGTCCCAGGCATCCGCGAATCAGCGCAAGGGCCGCTGCGGCCGACTTTCCGACGGTATCTGCGTCCGGTTGTACAGCGAGGCCGATTTCATCGCCCGACCCGAGTTCACCGAACCGGAAATCCTGCGCACCAACCTCGCCTCGGTCATTCTCCGAATGACCTCGCTGGGTCTGGGCGACCTTACCGCGTTCCCGTTCCTCGACCCTCCCGACCGCCGCGCCATCGCCGACGGCATCGCACTGCTGCGCGAACTCGGCGCCATCGAAGCGTCCAACTCGGACAGCAACACCCCACGGCTCACCCCGATCGGCCGGACCCTGGCCCAGTTGCCGATCGACCCCCGGATGGCGCGGATGGTCGCCGAGGCGAACAACAACGGCTGCCTGCACGAAGTCATGGTGATCGCGGCCGCTTTGTCCATTCAGGACCCACGCGAGCGGCCGTCGGACCGACAGCAGGACGCGGACGCGAAGCACGCCCGGTTCAGCACACCGGAATCCGATTTTCTCACCTTCCTGCGACTCTGGGATTATCTTCGCGAGCAGCAGAAATCGTTGTCCGGCAACCAGTTTCGCAAACTGTGCCGGGCCGAGTACCTGAATTATCTCCGGGTCCGGGAATGGCAGGACCTGTACGGCCAACTCAACCAGATGACCAAGAACCTGGGCATGACCCGCAATGACACGCCCGGCGATGAGCGGCGGGTGCACCTGTCGCTGCTGGCCGGCCTGCTGTCGCACCTCGGGCTCAAGGACAGCCGAACCAAGCCGCAGCAGGGCCGCTCGTCGGTGGAGTACCAGGGCGCGCGTAACGCCCGGTTCGCCATCTTCCCCGGCTCCGCGCTCGCCAAGAAGCCACCCCCATGGGTAATGGCGGCCGAACTGGTCGAGACCTCCCGGCTGTGGGGACGGATGGTCGCCCGCGTCGAGCCGGAATGGGCGGAACGGCTGGCCCCGCAACTGGTCCGGCGCAGCTACAGCGAACCGCACTGGGACGCCCGGCGTGGCGCGGTGCTTGGCATGGAGAAGGTCAGCCTCTACGGACTGCCGATCGTGCCGGCCCGCACGGTCAACTTCGGCCGAGTCGATCCGAAACTGGCCCGCGAGCTGTTCATCCGGCACGCCCTGGTCGACGGCGACTGGACCACCGATCACGGCTTCTTCCAACGGAACCGGGAACTGCTCGCCGAGGTCGAGGAACTGGAGCAGCGGGCGCGTCGCCGCGACATCCTGGTGCACGAGGACGTGCTGTTCGATTTCTACGACCAGCGAATCGGCCCCGAGGTCGTCTCCGCGCGGCATTTCGACTCCTGGTGGAAGCGCGTCCGGGCCACCGATCCGGACCTGCTCACCTTCGACAAGTCCATGCTGGCCACCGAAACCGCCGACGAGCTCGACCCTTCGTCCTATCCCGACTCCTGGCCAGCCGACGAGGTTGCGCTGGAGCTGTCGTACCAGTTCGAGCCCGGCGAAGCCGACGACGGCGTGACCGTGCGGGTGCCGCTGGCGGCCTTGCACCAGGTGTCCGCGGCACAGTTCAGTTGGCAGGTGCCGGGCCTGCGCGCCGAACTGGTGACCGCGCTGATCCGCTCGCTGCCCAAACCGTTGCGCCGCAACTTCGTCCCGGCCCCGGACGTGACCCGCGCGCTGCTGGACCGGATCAAGCCCGGCGAGGAATCGCTGACCGACGCGCTGTCCCGCGAGCTGCGGAACCTCACCGGCGTGGACGTGCCGCGCGATGCCTGGGACCTGGGCAAACTGCCGAGTCACCTGCGGGTCACCTTTCGTGTGCTGGACGACGAAGGCGCAACCGTGGCCGAGAGCAAGGATCTTGGTTCGCTGCAACGCAAGCTGGCCGAGCGGGTACGCGAGGAGCTGGACCACGCGGCGGCGGATATCGCCCGGACCGGCCTGCGCGACTGGGACTTCGGCGAACTGCCGCGCAGCCAGCGGCGGGAACGCCACGGCGTCGTGGTGACCGGCTATCCCACCCTGGTCGACGCCGGCGACAGCGTGGCGATCCGGCTGGTCGGCAGCGAAGCCGAGCAGCGGCGGGCGATGTGGGCCGGCACCAGGAGGCTGGTGCTGCTGCGGCTGCCGTCGCCGGTCAAGATGGTCACCCGCGCGCTGGACAACCAGGCGAAGCTGACGCTGGGCCGCAACCCGCATGGTGGCGTCGCCGCGCTGCTGGACGACGCCATCACGGCCGCCGCCGACTCGCTGGTCACCGAGGCCGGCGGAGTGGCTTGGGACGCGGCCGGTTTCACCCGATTGGTCGACGCCGTGCGGCCGCAGCTCGGCGAGACCGTGCTGGACGTCCTGGACCTGGCGCGGCAGATCCTCGCCGTCGCGCACACCGTCGAGGACAAGCTGGGTCGCTCGCACGGCCTTCCGTCCTCAGTGGATGATGTTCGCGGACAGCTCGATTCACTGGTACACAAGGGATTCATCACCGAGACCGGCCGACGCCGGCTGGCCGACGTACTGCGCTATCTGCGCGGGATCGACCGCCGGCTGGACAAGTTGGCCGAGAATCCGCGCCGCGACCAGGAATTGACAAGCCGGCTGGCCGACGTCCTGCACGCCTACCGGGAGCGCCGCGACCAGCTCGGTTCGGAGGCGACAGCGGAGATTCGCTGGATGATCGAGGAACTACGGATCAGCTACTTCGCGCAGACCCTGGGCACCGCGTACCCGATCTCGGACAAACGGGTCTACCGCGCCATCGACCAACTCGCCGACTGACGCGAGACGGCGCGCTACTCGCTGATGAGCTGCTCACGCAGGATGTCCGCGTGCCCGCAGTGCTGAGCGAGCTCGCGCAGCACGTGCAAGTACACCCAGCGCAGCGGGAGCGGCCCGCGCCGGTTGCCATGGAGCACGTCCTCGAGCCCCAGGGCCGACGTCGCGCGGCGGGCTGCCTCGCATGCGTCGCGGTGGGCTCGCTGGATCGTGGCGATGGTGTCGTCGTCATCGAGGATGAACGACTCGTCTGGGGTCGACGGAAGGCCTATCTCGGCGCGTGACCGGCACGTGACGGCTTCATCGAACCAGACCTTCTCGACGAAAGTCGCATGTTTCACCAACCCCAGCAGCGTCGTCCGGGAGGGCACCAACGAGCGGCGAACCTGCTCCTCGGTCAGCCCGTCCACACAGCCGTGCAGCGCACCGCGATGTTCGTCGAGGAAAGCCTCGAACTGGGCCTGGGCAGGCTGATGAATGACGTCCAGGGCAAAGGTCGCCGGGAAGGAAGACATGTGCGAAGCCTGCCAAGGCCGGCGCTCATGAGCAACTGCCGCACATCGCCGTTACCGGACGTTGTGCGATCGCTTCGCCGCACCGACACCGCGACATGTGAAAGGTCCGACAGCCGGCCAGCCGCCAGCCCGATGGCGCCGTCGATCATGATGCCGACCGCGATGGCGAACGGCCCGGCGGCGCGGAACAAAGTTCACCGCGAGATAGAGCAGGAACAGCACGCCCAGCGCGCGAACCATGTCGGGTCCGGGCACCAGGCTGAGGATGGCGACCGCGCCGACGAACGTCAGGAGTGTGCTCGTGTCCACGTCATCGGGACACTTGCTCCCGGGTCCCGATGACGCACGCCAATTCCAGATTGTCAGGAGCCCGTGTCCGGTTTCGAGCCGATCAGCAACAGGCACAGCGTGGCCACGGCGGCGACCAGCCCAGCCACCAGCAACAACGGATTCAGGGCGCTGGACGACGAGGCGGACGCGGACGCGGTGTTGGCCGCGGCCGGCTGCGGTGTGGCGGTGCCCATGTCCATGCTGGCGCTGGTCGACGGCGGAGCGGTGGTGGCGACCGGCGCCGCACCGGCCGAAGTGGACGGTGCCACGGTGGTCACCGGGACACCGGTGCTCGGCGGCCGCGCCGTTCTGGTTGGCGCGACACGGTTCGCCGAGGTCGGCGCCGGAGCCGGCACGGGCACCGAAGCGGCCGCCGGCTGCACGGTGATGGTGGCGTCCATGCCCGGGTGGTACGTGCACACGTACGAGTACGTGCCCGGCACGGTGAACCGGTAGCTGAACGACCCTCCGGTGGTGATGTCCCCGGAGCTGATCGACGCCGGCGCGCTGGACGTCACCACGTTGTGCGTGGCCTGGTCGGTGTTGGTCCAGGTGACGGTGTCGCCGGCGGTGATCGTCAGCGAGGTCGGGCTGAACTGGTAGTGCGCCATGGTGACCGAGTGCCCGGCCGCGGCGGCCGGCGGCGCGAAGACGCCGAGCAGCACTGATGGCGTGAGCACAGCGAGCACGGCGAAGACGAGCGCGAGCCGGACGGTGGGACGAGCGATCATCGGGTGAACTCCGCGGCAGCCTCAACCCACATCCGTGAGAAGAGGAATGAGGTTGGTCGGTGGCTGGGCCGAGCCGGTCCGCGCACGGCCAACACCACATCCAGGTCATCGAAACGGATGAACCGCGCGGTCAGCGGCAGCGCCCAACCAGGCTCGTCGGTGTCTGTCTCGGCGCTCAGCTCGGCGGCCAGCGCCACCGGCTGGCGGGCCGCGCGCGGCGGCCGACCGGCGACGTCGATGTCGGACGCGGTGAACCGCAGCGTCAGCCGGCGGGGGACGGCGCGGTTGAGCCGGCCGGCGAGAAACGACGGACTTGCCCGGACGATCCGGGCCGCGACATCGACCTCGATCGCGGCGGCCAGCGGGATATCGGCCGTGGTCAGCCAGCCGTCCAGGGCGCGCAGTCGGGCCCGCGCCACGGTGAATCCGAACAGCCGCAGCGAAACCTCGATGGCGCAGGTGTCCGCGTTCAGTTGATAGGTGCCGGGATCGAGATCGGCATTCTGGTCGGCACTGTGATCTGCGCTGTGATCTGCGCCGCGCCGATCGGCGGTCAGCACGGCGGTCATGACGTCGGTGTCGTCGCTGTGGTCGGACACGGCTGACTCCTGATTCGATCGTTGCTCTGTGCACGGGTGGGTGCAGGATGGGGAGCGGTGGCCCGGCCGACCAGTCCTCGGCCGGGCCACCGCCGTCTCATCGGGCACTCAGCAGGTCGCGCCCTCCAACGGCAACAACATGTTGGAGATCAACGCGGTGTGCGTCTTGATGTACTGATCGGTGTTCAGCAGGTCCTGCACCTGCTGTCCCGGCGACTCACCGAGGTGGGTCGCGTTGAGGTGCACGATCAGCGGGGTGAGCGTGCCGTTCAACAGGTTGACCAGGCCACCGTTGGTCAACGGGTTGAGCATGGAAGCGATCAACGCCGTGTGCGTCTTGACGTACTGGTCGAGGTTCAGCAGGTCCTGGACCTGCTGTCCCGGCGACTCGCCAAGGTGCGTGGCGTTGATGTGCGTGATCAGCGGGGTGAGGATGCCGCTGACCAGGCACGTGCCGCTACCACCGCTGGTCGTGGTGGTGGACATGGGCATCGTGGTGGTGGTGCCACCGGTCGTGGTCGGCGCCGTCGTCGTGGTCGGCGGGACCGTGGTGGTGGTCGCCCCGGAGACCGTCAGCGACGCCTTCATGTCCGGGTGGTAGTCGCAGACGTACGAGTACGCGCCCGACTTGGTGAAGGTGTACGTGTACGAGTCGCCCTTCTGCAACATCGGTGACGTGGCCGTCGCCGGACCGGACGTCACGTGCACATTGTGCGGAACACTGTCCTCATTGGTCCAGACGACGGTCGTGCCGGGGGTGATGGTCACCGTGGCCGGCGCGAACGCGTAGTTCTGGATGGCGATGCGCACCGTGCCGGCAGCGGCGGGGGCCGCGTTGAGGCTGTTCAGCGCGTCAGCGGCGCCCGCCTGCACGGCCGCCAGGCTCACCTGCGGTGCGGCGGCCGACGGAGCCGGCGCCGCGGTGGAGCCACTGGACAGCGCGGACAGGGCGAGCAGACAGCTCGCCACGGCCGCCGCGGCGACAACACCGAGCACCCCGCGACGCGCGCCCAACCGCGACGAGCGCCTTGTCGCCGGAGACGTGCTCCCCGACGGCTGAGGTGTGGTCATGGGTGGATCTCCCATTCCCGTGAGCTCCTTCCAATCTGTGAACATCACGCGCCCGGATAGGCCGTGACGAGAAAGCTCGCCGCGATGAGGACGAGCAGCACAAGGGCCGTTTCCACGGCGACGGACAGCACGAACGGGCGCACCGTGGCCGCGTCGCCGCGCAGCACCACGGCGAAGTCCAGCCGGTGCGTGATCCAGGCTTTGCTGCCCTGCGCGGCGACCAGGATCACCACCAGCAGCGCGATCTTGGTGAGCAGCAGTTCGCCATAGGTGGTGTCGACCAGCGCACCGAACCCGCCGACCAGTTGCCAGGCCAGCACTGTGCCGGCGACGATGACGGTGAGCACAGAACCCATGGCCAGTTTGGAGAACCGGGGCAACAACGCGGCCAGTTCGGCCGGCTGCCGGCGGGGCAGCACGGCGAACAGCAGCACGGCCAGACCGCCGATCCACAGCGACATCCCGGCCAGGTGCACCAGATCGGCCACTTCGGACAGTGCCGGATAGTGGGCGTCAGCGGCGTGTCCGGTGAGCCCGGTGACCCGCAGGATGCCCAACCCGATCGCGGCGAACCCGACCCGCCACGGCAGCGAGACCGCCGCGCGCTCGCCGCGCCGCAGCAGGTCGGCCAGCACCACGCCGGCGAGCACCCACAGCAGCGCCTTGGCCGACCACTCCCGGCCGAAGTCGAGTTTCAGCGTCTGCTCGATCAGGCTCCAGTGCCACGCCGTGCCCGGTGACGACTGGTTCGTCCAGGCGCCTTCCAGTCCGATCGCGGCGACCGTGCCGACCAGGCCGGCGGACCAGCCGAGAATCAGCAGCCGACGCGCGGCCCGAACCTGGCCGCCGGCCGGCCACAGCCAGGCGACGAACACGCCACCGCCCAGGAACAGCGCGGTGCCGAGGTAGTCGATCACCCGAGCCGCGACGTAGGCGGTCTTGGCCGTCGAGTCCAGCGGACTGGGCAGGGCGGCCATCAGGTCGGCGGCGATCAGCGATCCGGTCATGGGCCCGCCACCGGAGTCGTGGTGACGACCACTGCCTGGCCAACCGCCGGGGCCGCGGCCGGGGCGCCGGCGGGCGTGCTGGTCGGCGGTGCGCACGAGCCGACCAGGGTGTTCGTCAGGCCGCCGACCGGGCTGGCCGTTCCGTCGGTGAGGCCGCTGGTCAGCCCGCCCAGCAACGGAATCGCGTTGACCGCGCTGGTGGCCGTGGTCAGCACGCCCTGCACCAGACCGGGCTGGCAGGTCGGCGAGGTCAGCGGACCGCCTGGAATCGTTGTGGTGGGCGGTGTCGAGCCGGTCGGGCTGGACGGAAGGGGGGACGATCCGCCGCCCACTGGACCGGAGGCCGGTCCGCCGGTCCCCGGCACGCCGGTCGGCCAGAGCAGGCCGGCCAGTCCGGGCAGGCCACCGCCGGGCAGGCCGCCCGACTGCGGTGTGCCGATGTAGTTCACCCCACCGGTCGGCGCGCCGCCGGCGGCGCCACCGCCGGCCGAGCCCGGCTGACCGGCATGGCCGCCGGTCGGTCCGGCCGCCTGGGTTTCGGTTCCCGCGTTGGCCGACGCCGGATGAGTGAGGCCCAGCCCGGAGGCGAAGCCGACCAGGACGACGACGGTGCCCACCAGGCCGGCGGCCACGATGTGTTCCCGGGTGGGGACGCCCGACGACACAAGTAACTCCCTTCACGGGCGCGGCACTAAAAATGCGCCACAAAGGACGAAAGAACGGACGAATATCGAACTGCTTGCCGTCCAATAGATCGGTGATCGACTGTGTTGGACGTAGAGGAACCAAACCACAGAACCGTTACCGATCACTGCCCAACGGTGACGGGGCCGTAAAATGGAGCTCCGTCCGACTGGCGCCGACGGGTGAGCTAGTTCATCCGTTGACAACATCGGACACTGCGCCACCTGGCCCAACCGGGTTTGGTGAAAAACCGAGCGTGTTACGTCAGGTAACGAACGCTGGTGAGCCGGTACGGCGAGCATACCGCCGCGATCGCCCGCACAACACTGATCGGCTGAATGTGCGATCCCATTTACCGCCGCGTCGCGCGAACAAACTTCGCCGATCCGCGACACCATCGCCGAGCCGGCGGATTATCGGATCAATTCACGGACGAAACGCGCGGTCCGGTCGCGGGTGGACACGCCGAAACACCGGCGGGCGCCCGACCGACGCCGCCGTGCCTGCCGTGGATCAGCTCGCCCCGCCGGTCGGCATCAGCTTGTAGACCCGCTCGCAGTCCGGACACACCGGGGAACCGGGTTTGGCCGAGCGGGTGACCGGGAACGTCTCGCCGCACAGCGCCACCACGTAGTTGCCCATGACCGCGCTCTCCGCGATCTTGTCCTTGCGCACGTAGTGGAAGAACTTGGGCCTGTCGGTGTCGGTGGCGTCGGTGGCCTCCGGCCGCGTGTCCTGTTCAGGCAACGTCTGCGTGCTCACCCATCCATCATGCCATCGTCGTCGGACAGCGGGCAGGATGCGGGTCGTGCACATTCGGATGACGGACGAGATCAGGGACGCGCTGGCGGCCGGCGAGCCGGTGGTGGCGCTGGAAAGCACGCTGTTGGCGCACGGCCTGCCCGCCGGACGCAACCGGGCCGTGGCCGACCGGTTGGAGCACGCGGTCCGCGAGCGGGGCGCCATCCCGGCGACCATCGCCGTGCTGGACGGCGAGCCGGTGGTCGGCCTGTCCGCGGCCGAACTGGACCGGGTCTGCGATCCGGCGGCCGGGCTGGTCAAGCTGTCCCGCCGCGATCTCGCCCCGGCGCACGCGCTGGGCCGTAGCGGGGCGACCACCGTGGCCGGCACGGCGGCGCTGGCCCGGTTGGCCGGGATCGACGTGTTCGCCACCGGCGGGCTGGGCGGTGTGCACCGGGGCGCCCGGGACAGCTGGGACGTGTCCGCAGATCTCGGTGTGCTGGCCGACACCCCGATCCTGGTGGTGTGCGCCGGCGTCAAGTCCATCTTGGACATTGGCGCCACCCTGGAGCTGCTGGAGACGAACTCGGTTCCGGTGCTGGGTTACCGCACCGACGCCTTCCCGGCGTTCTATCTGCGCCGGTCTCCGTTCGCGGTGCCGTGGCGGGTCGACACGCCGGAGCGGGCCGCCGCCGTGTTCGCGGCGCACCGCCAGCACTCCCCCGGTGGCGTGCTGCTGGCGAATCCGGTGCCCGCCGAACACGAACTGGATCGGGCGCTGCACGACCGGTTGCTCGCCGAGGGCCTGGACCTGGTGCGGGCCGGCGAAGTGCGCGGCAAGGACGTCACCCCCACGCTGCTGGCGCACTTCCACCGGCACAGCGCGGGCGCCAGCCTGACCACGAATGAGGAACTCGTGGCGAACAACGCGACGCTGGCCGCCGAAGTAGCCGTGTCGCTGGCTGTCAGCCCGGTCAGCCGTCGATCACCGGATGATCGCGGTCTTCCAGCTCCTTGACGGCCCGCTCGACGTGGTAGCGGTTGACCTGCTCGGACTTGCGCGGCGGCCGGTCGTTGGCGATCAGCACGGCGATCCACGGCAACGGGATGGAGATCGCCACGAAAGCCAGCGCCAGCCACCAGGTCTGGTAGTAGAGCCCAGCGAGGATCAGGCACGGGATCCGCAGCCCCATCATGATCAGGTACTTGCGCTTGCGGGCCGAATGCTGGTCGTCGGCGGAAGGTTGCGCCCCGGTGATCAGGATCGGTGCGTCGTCCTGGCTGCCGGACACGACATCACCTCCTCCATCGCCTCCATCGTCGCACTCGCGACCGCCCCTGCACAGGGCGGGGCAGGCCGAACGTCGAATTGCTCCGGCACCGGTTCGTTCACTCGAATGGAGCAGCCGTGCGAGCATTCCGGAAACCGACTCGGCCACTATGACGGCCACGGCCAATGACGGAGGGAATAGCCAAGGATGCGCGCGGTGGTGGCCAGGGTGAGCAGTGCGAGCGTCAGTGTGGTCGACGGGGCGGACGAGGCGGACGGGGAGATCGTCGGCGCGATCGACGCTCCCGGACTGCTCGTGCTGCTGGGTGTGCACACCGCCGACATGGAAGCCCACGCGCTCACGATGGCGCGCAAACTGCACGAGTTGCGCATCCTGCGCGATGAGCGGTCCTGCGCCAGCGCCGGGGCTCCGCTGCTGGTGGTGAGCCAGTTCACGCTCTACGGGGACACCCGCAAGGGCCGCCGGCCGTCCTGGCATGCCGCCGCCGCGCCGACCGTGGCGCAGCCGCTGGTGGACACCGTGGTGGGTGAACTGCGGCGACGCGGCGCCGAGGTCTCCACCGGGCGATTCGGGGCGACGATGGCCGTGCGGAGCGTCAACGACGGCCCGTTCACCGTGCTGGTGGAAACCTGATCAACAGCCCTGACCGACCCCTATCAATCCGGCTGATCAAGCTCTCAGCCAAACCTCAGGCTTGACCAGGCAACGGCTGTGACGGGAGCGACGTCATTCAGAGAGGACACCGGGAACGAATTCGCCCCGACAGTCGTTTTCACCAATGTCCGGCCAACCAGCGAGTGGCCACCGAGGACACGAGCACTCGGTCCACCGCGGGGGAAGCCCGCCGCGCGCGACGCCGCGTCGGTGGGTGACACGCCATGTCAGCCCGCGACAGGGAGGGGAGACCCATGACCGCCCCGCAGACCATTGACCGTCACGAGGTCCCAGGTTACGCCATCAACATCGAGGCGGATCTCGATGCTCAGGGCCCCGCGGCCGACCTGGTGCGAGTTTACCTGAACGGTATCGGCAAGACCGCTCTGCTGAACGCCGCGCAGGAGGTCGAACTGGCCAAGCGGATCGAGGCCGGCGTGTTCGCCCAACACATGCTGGACACCGCCAAGAAGCTGCCGGCCAAGCGCCGGTCCGAGCTGACCGCGCTGGTGCGCGACGGCCTGGTCGCGAAGAACCACCTGCTGGAGGCCAACCTCCGACTGGTCGTCTCGCTGGCCAAGCGCTACACCGGCCGCGGCATGCCGCTGCTGGATCTGATCCAGGAGGGCAACCTGGGCCTGATCCGCGCGGTGGAGAAGTTCGACTACACCAAGGGTTTCAAGTTCTCCACGTACGCGACCTGGTGGATCCGGCAGGCAATCACCCGCGGCATGGCCGACCAGGGCCGCACCATTCGGCTGCCGGTGCACCTGGTCGAGCAGGTGAACAAGCTCGCCCGGATCAAGCGCGACCTGCACCAGCAGCTCGGCCGCGAGGCCACCAACGACGAACTGGGCAAGGAGGTCGGGCTGACCGCCGAGAAGGTCGCCGACCTGCTGGACCACGCGCGTGACCCGGTGAGCCTGGACATGCCGGTCGGCACCGACGAGGACGCCCCGCTGGGCGACTTCATCGAGGACGGCGAGGCCACCGACGCCGAAAGCGCGGTCATCTCCGGCCTGCTGCAGGACGACCTGCGCCGGGTGTTGGCCACGCTGGACGAACGCGAGCAGGCGGTGATCCGGCTGCGCTACGGCCTGGAGGACGGCCAGCCCAAGACCCTGGACCAGATCGGCAAGGAGTTCGGTCTGTCCCGGGAGCGGGTGCGCCAGATCGAGCGCGAGGTCATGTCCAAGCTGCGGCAGGGCGAGCGGGCCGAACGGCTGCGCGCCTACGCGAGCTGAAGTCAGCGGGCGCTGCGATCTCGCCTGGCGAGACCGGGGATTGACATGTGAGTTTGGTCATACCACTATCAATCCTGGCAATCTGGTCAGCGGGGGGACGCTTCGCGGCGTGGCGACCGACAGCAACAACGACGGTGGCCGCGTCGCGCGCCCCGGAAGGTCCGGACGGTCGGGGGCCGGCCGGGCCTTCCGACTTTTCGGGCTGTGCGGCTTGTCGGGCTGTGCGGCTTGTCGGGCGGCTAGGCGGCGCGCGGTACGGTCAGCGGCACCGAGCTGACCACGTGAGGCAAGGGAGCCCGCGAACCGTGACCACCACCCAGCCCGCCTTCCAGTACACCGACGTGCTGCCGCTTGGCCCGGACAAGCAGACCGAGTACCGGTTGCTCGGCACCGACGGAATCGAACGGATCTCGTTGGGCGGCCGGGATTTCCTCAGCATCGATCCGGCCGTGCTGTCCTCGCTGGCGAGCGAGGCGATCCGGGACATCCAGCATCTGCTGCGGCCCGCGCACCTCGCCCAGCTCGCGGCGATCATCGAGGACCCCGAGGCGAGCCCCAACGACCGGTTCGTGGCCACCGATCTACTGCGCAACGCCTGCATCTCGGCCGGTGGTGTGCTGCCGATGTGCCAGGACACCGGCACCGCGATCGTGATCGGCAAGCGCACCGAGGCGGTGCTGACCGGCGGCGCGGACGAGGCGGCGCTGTCGCGCGGCATCTTCGACGCCTACCAGCAGCTCAACCTGCGCTATTCGCAGCTGGCGCCGGTGAACTTCTGGGAGGAGCGCAACACCGGCACGAACCTGCCCGCCCAGATCGAGCTGTACGCGGCGCCGGGCGCCGAGCGGAAGTACGAGTTCCTGTTCATGGCCAAGGGCGGCGGCAGCGCCAACAAGACGTTTCTGTACCAGGAGACCAAGGCGCTGCTGAATCCGACGCGGCTGGCCCGGTTCCTGGACGAGAAGCTGCGCGGCCTCGGCACCGCCGCCTGCCCGCCGTACCACCTGGCGATCGTGGTCGGCGGCATGTCCGCCGAGTACAACCTCAAGGTCGCCAAGCTCGCCTCGGCCCGCTACCTGGACAACCTGCCGACCGCGCCGGCCGAAGGCTCGCCGGGCGGGCACGCGCTGCGGGACGTGGGTCTGGAGCAGCAGGTGCTGGCGATGACCCGGCAGTTCGGCATCGGCGCGCAGTTCGGCGGCAAGTACTTCTGCCACGACGTCCGGGTGATCCGGCTGCCCCGGCACGGCGCGTCCTGCCCGGTCGGCATCGCGGTGTCCTGCTCGGCGGACCGCCAGGCCAAGGCGAAGATCACCGCCGAGGGCGTGTTCCTGGAGCAGTTGGAGCGCGATCCGGCCCGGTTCCTGCCCGAAGTGTCCGACGAGCAGCTGTCCGACGAGGTCGTTCGGATCGACCTGAACCAGCCGATGGACGCGATCCGGGCCACCCTCGGCACGCTCCCGGTGAAGACTCGGCTGTCGTTGTCCGGTCCCCTGGTGGTGGCCCGGGACATCGCGCACGCCAAGATCAAGGACCGGCTGGACGCCGGCGAGCCGATGCCGGCGTACCTGCGCGACCACCCCGTCTACTACGCCGGCCCGGCCAAGACGCCGGAAGGCTACGCGTCCGGCTCGTTCGGGCCGACCACCGCCGGCCGGATGGACTCGTATGTCGCCCAGTTCCAGCAGGCCGGCGGTTCGCTGGTGATGCTGGCCAAGGGCAACCGGTCGCGGCAGGTGACCGAGGCCTGCCAGGCGCACGGCGGCTTCTACCTCGGCTCGATCGGCGGCCCGGCGGCCCGGCTCGCCCAGGACTGCATCCGGAAGGTCGAGGTGCTCGAATACCCCGAGCTGGGCATGGAAGCGGTGTGGCGGATCGAGGTCGAGGACTTCCCGGCGTTCGTGGTGGTGGACGACAAGGGCAACGACTTCTTCGCCGGCACCTCGCAGCCGACCCTGCAGATCTCCTTCCGCCGCTGAGACCAGCCAGACCGCCTGAGTTCGCGCGTCAGCGGGTCAGGCTGCCCTGGAGGACCAGCAGGCGATCGCCCAGCGGCGCGCTGAGCTGCACCGTGACCACGACCTGGCGGACGATCATCGGGCACATCACGCCCGGCTTGGCCTTCGAGGTCATCGCCAGCCGAATCACCACCTGGCTGGCGGTCTGGCTGGTCACCGTGGCGCTGGGTGTGTCGCAGCCAGCCTGTTCGGCGGCCAGCGCGATGGTGCGGCCGCCGTTCTGGGTCCACACCCCGTTCGGCGGGCCGGCGGCCATGCCGGTGGTGTTGAGCTGGCTGGCCGGCACCGACGAACCGCCCGGCGTCGCCGACGGGGCGGGCGCGGCGCTCCACGTGCCAGTGGCCGAGGTTGTGGTGCCAGCCGTCGTGCCAGGTGATGTCGTGCTGGTCGCGGAAGTGGTCGGGCCGCTCGCGCCGCTGGCGGGCGTGCTCGTCGTCGGGCCGCAGCCGGCGAGCAGCAGCACCGCCGATGACATCGCGGCGAGCAGGGTGACCGTCGGGACCAACCATGTCGGATGTGACCTCATGTCTTCAAGACGTGATCGACCCCGTCCGCGGTTGCATCGGATCACGGTCGCATCGGATCATCAGCCGGGCTCGATCGCGCGCAGCAGCAGGATCGACCGGTCGCCCAACGGCTGGGCCAGGGCCACGGTCAGCGGCTGATAGCGCAGGTTCGACCGGCACGGGTCGCCGTTGGCCTGCTGCTCAACCAGCGTGATCGTGACCTGAGCCGTGGTCTGCGCGGTCACTCTGACGTCGGTGGCCAGGCACGGACCCTGCTCGCCGTAGAGGCCGAGTGTGCTGCCGTCGCCGGTGGTCCAGACCAGCCGTGGCTCGCTGGCCGGCAGCGCGACCGCGTCCACCCGCTGGCCGCTCACCGGCGTGGCGCCGGCGGGCAACCGCGCGCCCGGCATCGCCGGCGACACCGAGGTGTCGACCCGCGGCGGGGCGTAATCCGGTGCGCCGCCAGCACATCCGGCGATCACCAGCAGCGCCAGGCCGATCAGACCCCACCACAGCCGTCTCACATGCATAGGACGGACCTCGCTCCCCCAGTCGTTGCACGACTGCGTCGGGCTCAGCTGGTCGCGCCGATCGAGCGGAGCCGGCGGGGCGCCACATCCGGCCGGGGCGGCGGTGCGCCGACGGTGATTCGCGCGGCCGTGACGAGCACCCCGTTGGGCGAGGCGATGACCGGATCCAAGGCCAGGCCACGGATCTCGGGCAGGTCCTCGGCCATCGTCGCGACCCGCAGCGCCAGATCCTCCAACGCCGCGAGGTCCACCGGCCGCGCTCCCCGGTAACCGACCAGCAGCGGGGCCGCGCGCGGCGCGCGCACCAAGCCGGCCGCGTCCCGGTCGGTCAGTGGCACCGCCCGGTAGGCGCGGTCGCCGAGCAGGTCGCTGACGATGCCCGACAACCCGAAGTACACCAGCGAGCCGAACGACGGGTCGTCCTGCAGGCCGATCGCGCAGGACACCGCGTCCGACACTTCCGACTGTTTCGATGGTTCCGACGGCTCCGGGGTGGTGTCGACCAACTCGACGCCGTAGCACCGCAGCAACCGAGCCGCCTCGGCATCGGAGAGCTCCCGCCGCCAGTGCGTCTGGTCGAACGCGGCCGACTCGTCATCGATGTCCGGCTGAACCGAGGCGATCACCCGCCGGGCCCGATCCAGTTCGATGCCCGCCGGCCGGACCAACTCGCCCATCGGCGTCGAACGCCAGCGCGCGTAGCGGACCGCCCTGGCCAGCGCCAGCACTGCCCGCTCCGGGC
>DASZLR010000300.1:0-13514 GCA_035552275.1 Pseudonocardiaceae bacterium
GCGGATCGGTTGGTGGCTTGAGCGGCTGGCTCCGGGGCTGAGCTATCGCTTGTACCGCATGGCATTGCGGCAGTTGCGCCGTCGCGCTCGCGCCGGCTGATCACGGTCATTGGCTGAAAAAGCCGCTGTCCCACAGCCGGCGGACGTGCGCGATCGTCGGCGGACCGAGCGCGCGTAGCGCGTCCAGGTCGCGCTCGATCAGCGGAATGGTCAGCTGCGCGCTGGTCGCCGACACGATGGTCTGGCAGGCGAACCGGCCCTGCTCGCTGGCGGCCCCGAGCAGGTCGGCGAGCAGGTCAACGAACACCCGCTGCCGCTGCGCCCGTCGGCGTATCGCGTCCGGGCCGGCGGCGTAGACCTCGACCAGAAACAGTCGGGCGTACGCGGGTTCCGCGGCCAGGGCGTCAAGGTAGACGGTGAACACCCGCTCGAACACCGCGAGCGGATCATGGCCGGGCGCAACGGAATCCGGCCCAGCGGACCCGGCGAGCCGGCCGATGAGCAGCTCGCTGGCCGCGTCGAAGGCGGCCATGAAACAGTCCAGTTTGGACGAAAACAGCCGGTAGAAGCTCTCCCTGGACACGCCGGCCCTGGTGAGCACATCCTCGACGGTGGTCGCGACGAATCCTTTGTCGCTGATCGCATCGGCCATCGCGAGCAGCAGCCGCTCGCGCTGCGCGCCCTCCACCTCGGCGCGGCTGAGGCCGTGCCGGCCGCGGGGCAACCTGCGTTGGGGGGTCGAGGACACGCCGTCACGGTAGATCAGGGTTCGGGCTGCGGCATAATCGCGGGCCATGAGCTATCCCACTTCGGGCGGGCAGCAGTATTCGTCGCAACAGCCGTCAGCGGCGGCGGTTCCGGCGGACGTGCGGCCGGGCATGGAACACGGCTCCGACAAGGACCCGCGTTATCCGTCACCGCGCCGGCTGCGCCGGGCCTTGGGCTTCACCATCGACTTCGTGCTGCACGCTGGCGTGCTGGTCGGCGCTGGCTATCTGTCGCAACGGACGCCCGCGCTGGCCAATCTGGCTGGGATCTGGGCGCTGGTCGCGTGGATGGCCGTGTCCTTCGTGCACCGCGTCCTCATCCAGTGGCCCAGCCAGACCACTCTCGGCAAGGCGATCTTCGGCCTGTGCCTGATCCGCAAAGACGACGGCGGTCGGCCTCGCTTTGGGCAGCTCGTCAAAGCCTGGTTCGCCGGGATCTGGGCCGGCATCTCGCTCATCGGGGCCATCGGCGGCTCCGGCGGTGGCGGCGATGGTGATATCGCCGATGTCTTCCTGCCAGCCGTCCGGCGCCGCGATGTCCGATCGCTGCGTTATCGGCGCGGAGTTTGATCAGCTCGAAGGTGGCTTCGGTGGCTTGTCCGGATGGTCAACGATCCACGGGCCGCGAGTGTAGGGCGCGGCCCACCGCTTCTGGGTCTCCTCGGGCGTCAGTTTCGCGGTCGCACCAGGGGTGGCCTGCGGCAGCGGCGGGTTGTGGCCAGGCCGCATGGCCAAGGCCTGCTCCTTGACCGCCTTCTGCTCAATGAACGGCGACCGGACGAAGCGCAGGTCCTGCACGCCGTCACCGGCCGGCGAGTAAACGCCGGCCACGGTCGGTTCGCCGGCGAACCACAGTTTCCCGGAGAATTTTGCCAGCTTGAAAAGCGACAGGCCCTCGGCGGTCAGTTCGCCGATCTCCTGCCCCGAAGTGGTATCGACCAGAACGAACGACTCGAATACCTGACCCCATTTGTAACCGGTGTTGAGCAGCGTGTCCACCCGCTGCCAACGACCGTACTTATAGCCGTATTCACGCCAGGGATAGTGGGCCAGAATGTTCTGTATCCGCAGGGCGTCTTCACGACCCATGCGACGTCCAACACGCTGGGCGACCGCTTGCTGCAACCGAGGGTCGGTCAACGCGGCGCCTGGGGCGATCGGGAAATCCATCAGGCAATCACCCCTTCAGCGCGTCGGTGATGGACGTGAACCGCGTCGGTCCGCCGCCGTCTCCCGAATCCTGGTCCGAAGACGACGGCGTCGGCGGTGGGGTGAACGAGACCGAGGCAGCCATCAGGACCACCATCGCGCGGAATTCCGGGCCGTGCGGGACAAACGGCGTCGAGAATTCGATCGACACGAGCTTTGATCCGTCGTCAGACGGAACCAGGGCCTCAAGCTGGTAAACCTTGCTCGTGGACCCCTCCGGAGCCTCGGGCATCCCGGGAAGTTCCGGCGTGGGCAGTTCCAGATCGCTTTCAAAGAACAGCATCGGCCGACCCTGGACATCCACCAGATCGGCCTGGCCACGATCCCCGGCCTCCGATTTGGTCAGCGCCAGATCCTTGAGCAGAATTCGCGGATTGACCTTCTCCGGGAATTCCTGCAACGCGACCACCAGCGACGAAGTGATCGCCGAGCCGTCGACCGCCGACAAGTGGTGCCCCACTCCGCAGTACAGCCCGTTACGAGCCGCGAGCGCGCTGAGATATGACGTCAGCACACCGATCAGAGCCGAGACCGCCGGGCGCTGTTCCTCGGACGCCTGCTCCCCGACGACCTCCGTGGCGACCGCCATGTTCTCGTGGATATCGTCAACCGGCAGCGGCACGTACCCGGTGGGAATCTCGACCCAGATCGCGGTCAATTCATCCGTTGATCCGCTCAGCGCGGACATGATATTGGTCATGCGAACGCCTTCTTGGCATCGTTGTAGAGGTCGTGCCCGGCGCCCGCCGCTTTCTGCGTGAGGTTGATGGCGCCTTGAACGTCGTCACCGGCGTGCGTCAGCACGGAGTTGGCCACACTTGGCAGCTTGACCGTGTTCACCACCGTCTCGACGCCCGGAATCCTGGAGATGAGCTTCGCGCCGAGGCCCGGCTTGCCGGCCAGCGTCGAGGCGATGTCGCTGATCTTCGAGATGCCGCCGGCGCCTTCCGCGACGACGTCGGCGCCCTTGATCGCCTTCGCGGCCACACCGACGCCGGGCACGACGCTGAGCAGGTCGCTCACGCCGCTCATCGCCGCTCCCAACGACTGCTTGTTGAAGTGGCCGGTCAGCAGTTGGCCGATGCCGGCGCGGAACTGCGGATTGGCCGCGTCGCAGGCGAGCGCGCCCGCGCCGGCCGCGACCGAGACGCCGAGCGCGATCGCGTCGATGGGCGGCGGGGTCACCAGCGCGACGAGACCACCGATAGCGGAAATGGTGGACAGTACCGAGTGGATGTCGTTGAGGTGGTTCTTCACCCAGTTGCCGACCGCGCTGAACGCGTTGCCGATGCTGCTGAACATGCTGCTGAGGAAACCCGGCTTGTGCGGGGCGAGCTTCTGGGTCGCGGCCTTGAGCGCGTTGGCCGCCTTGGTGGCGACGTCATCGTGCTGGCTCTGCAAGTCCTTGGCCTGCTTGATGATCGAGTCGAGGGCGTTGTTCGCGTCGGTCACCTTGCCGGTCGCGGCGCTGACCGCCGATTCGGCCGCGTTGATCGCGTTCTGCGCCTGCTGCAACGACGCCTGGTCGTTGAAGTGCTGCCCGACCAGCCCGAGGTTCGGATTCGACTTCGCCTGCTCGTATTCGGCCTGCGCCTGGTGAGCCTGCTGTTTGGCCTGGCCGGCCTCCTGATCGAGCCGGGTCGCGACGTCCTTGAAGTTGGACAGGTCGGTGTGCCAGCCGGACAGCACGTTCACCGCCGTCTCCAACGAGGTCTGCGCGTGCGACATGTCGGTGACGAGCTTGTCGTTGAGGTGCGACCGGAACGCGTCCCCGGCGGCGCCCTGCCAGATCGAGTCGCCGGCGTTGCTCAGCCGCTTCACCAGGCCGTTGGCCTCGGTCAGCGAGCTGACCGCGCTGGCGATCTTGCTGCCCATCCCAGCCACGTCCTCCGGCACGCCGGGAACCGGGTTGAAGCCGAGATTCGGGTAGGTCGTCGTGTCGTCGGCCATGGCTACTTACCGCCGCCCAGCGCGTTGTCCATCTTGCCCAGCGCGTCCGTCAGGGTCTGCTCCATCTGGTGGTAGTTGGAGAACGCCCCGTTCACGCCGTCCGCGGTCTCCCCGGTCATGGAATGAATTTGGGTCATTCCGTAATGCCAGGTGTCCTGGAAGTCGTTCGCGGCCCCGTTGAGCGCGTCGGTGCCGATCTGGGTGCTGTCGCCGGCCGACTTCATCGCGTCCAGCGCGTCGGTCATGTGCTGATCCGACTGGTGCAACGAGTCCACGAACTGCTTGAGCGCGTCAAGATCGACCTGGAAGAATCCCGCCACAACCCCTCCCTCACCGTGTGCCGTCCAGTCTGCTGATGTTAGCTACGACGTCGGTGCATCGGCGTTGGTTCCCACGGAAATCAACCCGGGTTCGGCACGGTGAGCGCGCCGAAGTCGAGCAGGGTGCGAAATTCTTTCGCCGGCACCGCGGGCGAGAACAGCCAACCCTGGTAGGCGTCCACGCCCATGCCGCGCAGCACGTGGAACTGGGTCGCCGTCTCCACACCTTCCGCGACACAGCTACGGCCCATCGCCCGCGCCATGTCGACCACCGCGCTGGCCACCGCGAAATCGGACGAGTCGCTGCTGACGCCGGCCACGAAACTGCGGTCCACCTTGATGATCTGCGCCGGCAGGTCCTTGAGCCGGGACAGCGACGAGTAGCCGGTGCCGAAATCGTCCACCGCGAACCGCACGCCGCGATCGACCAGTTCGCGCATCGCCGACCGGCTGCGCGAGGGCAGATCGACCAGGCTGGTCTCGACCAGTTCCAGCACCACCCGATCCCACGCGATCCCGGTCTCGGCGACGGTGTTCGCCACGACGTCAACGAAATCCGCGTCGCCGGGAACCAGGCCGGACAGGTTGACCGCGACGCCGACCGGATGTCCGTCGGCGGTCGGCCAGGTGGTGGCCTCGCGCAACGCGGTCCGCAGCACCCACCGGTCCAGTTCGCGCAGCAGGTCGCCCTGTTCGGCGATCGGCAGGAACACATTGGGCGCGAGCAGCCCCCGATCCGGATGCGGCCAGCGGACCAGCGCCTCGGCGGTCTGCACCACACCGTCCGCGCCGACCACCGGCTGGTAGTACAGGGCCAGGCCGTCGCTGGTCAGCGCGTCCCGCAACTCGCCTTCCAGCCGCATCTGCCGGTCGGCCGAGGCGATCAGCGCCGGGCTGGCCACCGACACCCGACCGGGCCCGCGATCCTTCGCCTCGAACATCGCGGCATCGGCGAACCGGAGCAGATCGGCGCCGGTGACCGGACTGCCGTTGGGCACGGTCGCCCCGATCGACGCCGACACCCGAACGAGTTGGCCGTGCACCGGAACGGCGGTGCGCAGCAGCGTCGACACCCGGCCGGTGAGCGTCGACACGCCGCCGACCGCGTCCACATCGGCGCAGATCACCACATATTCGTCGCCGGAGAGCCGGGCCACCGTGCAGCCTTCCGGCAGGCCGTCTTCCAGGCGCCGGGCCAGCGCCACCAGCAGCTCGTCGCCGGCGTCGTGGCCGAGCGAGTCGTTCACCCGTTTGAAGTTGTCGATATCGCAGAACAGCACCGCGACCTTGGCCGCGTCCGGACCGGCCAGCAGTTCGCCGAGCAGGGATTTGACCGCCGCCCGGTTTGGCAGGCCGGTCAGCTCATCGTGGGTGGCCTGATGCCGCAGCACCTCGGCGGCCCGCCGGCGCTCGCTGATGTCCTGCACCGCGACCAGAAAGAACCGCCGGCCATCGTCCTGAACGGACAGTCGGATGCGCAGCTCGCAGTACAGCGGCTCGCCGTCGGCGCGGACCAGAATCCGTTGCGGCACATGATGGTTGGTCTCCGCACTGACCGCGAAGTCCACCTTGTTGCGCTCATGGGAGCCCTGGTCATCCGGATGGATGAACGTGGCGACCTCGCGGCCGCGAACGCTCTCGATGCCCACGCCCATCAGGTCGCACAGCACGTCGTTGGCGTCCAGCAGCCGGTAGTCGGAGTCCAGCAGGGCGATGCCGATCGGGGCCAGCGCCACCAGGTCGGCGAACCGCTGGCTGGACCGGAGCATCCGCTTCTCGGCCATCCGCTGCTCGGTGATGTCCTGCGCGACGCCGACGACCATCGTCGCGCCATCGGCCGAACCGGGCGTCGCCGCGCCGTAGCAGCGGAAGATGCGGATGTCGCCGTCGGCACGGATCAGCCGCAGTTCCCACTCGATCGGCTGATGGTCGGTGGCCAGCTTGCGCAGGGCCTCGTCCACCCAGCTGAGATCGTCGGGATGCACCAGCCTGAGGAACCGCTGGTAGGTGATCGGCTCGTCCTCGGTGATACCCACCAGCTCGTAGATCATCGGCGACCAGACGATCTCGTCGGTGCGCGGATCCCACTGCCAGACACCCATTCGGGCGACCCGCTGGGCCTCAGCGAACCGCTCGTTGTCCTCGCGCACCCGCTGTTCGAGCTGCCGCCGCTCGGTGATGTCCTGGATGGTGCCCTCGATGGCCACGATCTCGCCGGCCGGGTCGTACTTCGGCATCGCCCGGCCCACGTAGATCCGGCCGCCGACGTGCCCGCGCACCTCCATCTCGACCGGATCCTCGAGCGTGGCGGTGGCGAGCATCTGCTGCAACTCCTCGACCTGCGGGCGCTTCGCCGGGTCGAGGTTGGCGAGCACATCGTTGCCGGGGTCGACCCCGACCTCGTCGTACATCTCGCACAGCACTTCGCTGCGGGTGACCTGCTGGGTGGCCAGGTCGAGGCTGAAGCTGCCCATCTGGGCGATCCGCTGGGCGTCCAGCAGCGCCGCCCGCTCGGCGGACAGCGCGTCCCGGTCCAGCCGGCGCTGGGTCACGTCCAGCACATAGCCGGACACGACATGATCCCGCCGATCCGGGTGATCACCACCGTCGCCGGCCGGTCGGGACGCGGCGACCGCGTGCAGCCAGCGCGCCGTGCCGTCCCCGCCGAGGATCCGGCATTCCAGGTCGATCGGCGCGCCCAGCGACCAGTACTTCTCCCAGCCGCGGATGGCCAGTTGCACGTCGTCGGGGTGAACCCGGTCCAGCATCGCCGGCACGTCGATCTGCTCGGCGTCCGGCCCGACGCCGAGCAGTCGGCGCAGACTCGGCGAGAGCGTTATGACGTTGGTCACATAGTCGAATTCCCACCAACCCATCTGGGCGAAGGCGGCGGCTTCGTCCAGCCGGCGGCGCTCGACGCGCAGCGCCTCGCTGGTGGTGACCAGGTCGGAGATGTCGGTCAGCAGCACCGCGTCCAGGCCGGTGCCGGGCACCCGCCAGCGGACCGCCCGCACCACCACCGGCTCGTCCTCGGCGGCGACCCGGCCCTGGCACAGCCGCAGCTCGCCGTCGGGCCCGGCCTCGACAAGCAGTGAGTCCAGCCGGCGACCGATCAGCTCGTCCGGATCGGCCAGGCCGGCCAGTTCGCCGGCCGCCGGATTGGCCCGCACGACGATGCCGGCCCGGTCCACCAGCAGCGAGGGCGCGTCCGGCAGTGCTCTGGCGGCGGCCGTGACCGCACTGGACCCGGCTGCCTCGGCGGGTGATCCGGCCGGCGAACGATCGCGGGCCGCGGCCGAACAGCCGGCATCGACGTCGGCCTTCAGCCGGCTAGCCGGTTCGATCTGGGTCACCGTGTCGCCCTCCCGCCACGTGGACCGACGCGACGGCCAACCGACTGGCCCGGCACAACCCGCCGTCGAAAGTCCCCGACGGACGCCCACGCACTGGCCCGCCGCTCAAGCCCGTCCGTGGATCCCGGGTGCGTGCGGGAGGTCCAAGGACAGGCTCTAAGTCATTCCCCGTGAGCACGACCGTAGCGCCCCACCACCGTGAACCCAATAGGGCCACCCTTCGAAGTCAGCTGGTCACCGGTGGCGATGATGTCACCCCATCGGCCTTCGCCGCCACCGCTACGGCCGCCGCGACCTCGATCGCGACCCGCGGATCCAGCGCGCTGGGCACGATCCGGTCGACCGCCAGATCCTCGGCGGCCACCGCGGCGATCGCGTCGGCGGCGGCCAGTTTCATGTTCTCGGTGATCGCGCTCGCGCCGGAGTCCAGCGCGCCACGGAAGATCCCCGGGAAGGCCAGCACGTTGTTGATCTGGTTCGGGAAGTCGCTGCGCCCGGTGGCCACCACGGCGGCGTGCCGCGCGGCGAGCTCCGGGTGGATCTCCGGGTCCGGATTGGACAGTGCGAACACCACCGAATCCGGCGCCATACTGGCGATCAGCTCCTCGGACACGGTCGACCCGGACAGACCGACGAACACGTCCGCGCCCTGCAGCGCCTCGGCCAGCCCGCCGGTCAGCTCGGTTCGGTTGGTCCGCCGGGTCAACTCGGCCTTGATCGGGTTCAGCCCCGCCCGGCCACTGTGCAGAATGCCCTGGGAGTCCAGCACGATCACATCACCGGCCCCGGCGGCGAGCATGATGTTCGCGCAGGCCACACCGGCCGCGCCGGCCCCGGACACCACCACCCGAAGACTGGCCAGCCGCCGGCCGAGCGCGCCACACGCGCCGCGCAGCGCGGCGAGCAGCACGACGGCGGTGCCGTGCTGGTCGTCGTGCATGACCGGGCAGTCCAGCGCCTCGATCAGCCGTGCCTCCAGCTCGAAGCAGCGCGGCGCCGCGATGTCCTCCAGGTTGACCGCGCCGAACGAGGGCCGCAGCCGGACCAGGGTCTCCACGATCTCGTCCACATCGGTGGTGTTCAGCACCAGTGGGATCGAGTCAAGGCCGCCGAATCGCTTGAACAGCGCGGCCTTGCCCTCCATCACCGGCAGCGCCGCCGCCGCGCCGATGTTGCCCAGGCCGAGCACCGCGGTGCCATCGCTGACGACGGCGACCAGGCGGTGCGCCCAGGTGTAGCGGCTGGCGAGCGTGGCGTCCTCGGCGATGGCCCGGCTCACCTTGGCGACGCCCGGCGTGTAGGCGATGGCCAGCGCGCGGGAGTCGGACAGCGATGCGGTCACGTCGATGCCGAGCTTGCCGCCCTCGTGCGCGGTGAAGACCTCCTCGTCGGACAACGCGGGAGCGCGGTCGTTGACGGCGGTCACAGGATTCCCCTCCTGATAGGAAACAGCGACCACCGCAGGTGTTCAAGACGCCCGACATCGGCGGTCACAGATAACGCAACGGGCGGTTACGCCCCGCGAGTGACGTGAGACGAATGGTCCCGGGGCCGACCGCGCCAGGGTTCGAGCGCAGGCAGCAGACAGTATGGTTCGATCAGTCTGCCAGCCACTATCGGCCATGTCTGCGGCGGGGGCCACAGTGTGACCGACATCTTCGCACAGGTGGCGGCCGTCGCGCACCCACGTTCCGCCCTCGGCCGCTGTCCTGCTCAGCCGTTGTCGTGCTCAGCTGTCCTATCCCGCTGTCCTATCCCGCTGTCGTAGGCTTCGCGGCCATGCGGGTACGCGAGTTGGCCGTCCGGGACGCGTTCGAATTCATTCCGCAGACGTTTCCCGATCACCGCGGGTTGTTCGTGGCGCCGTTTCAGGAACCCTCGTTCGCGAAGGTCATCGGGCATCCGCTGACGGTGGCGCAGAGCAATCACAGCGTGTCCCGGCGGGGCGTGATCCGCGGCGTGCACTTCGCCGATGTCCCGCCCGGCCAGGCGAAGTACGTGTACTGCCCGCGCGGCGCGCTGCTGGACTTCGCGATCGACCTGCGAGTCGGCTCACCCACGTTCGGCCGGTGGGACTCGGTGCGGCTGGACGCCACCGAATTCCGCGCCGTCTACCTCGCGGAAGGATTGGGGCACGCGTTCATCGCGCTGGAGGACGACACGGTGATGAGCTACCTGTGCTCCACCGGCTACGACCCGGCCGTCGAGCGCGGGGTGAACCCGATGGACGCCGAACTCGCGCTGCCCTGGCCGGCCGACATCGAGCCGATCCTGTCCGGCAAGGACGCGGACGCGCCGACGCTTGCCCAGGCCCGGGAAGTCGGGCTGCTGCCGAACTACGCCGACTGCCTCGCGCATTACCAGGGGTTGCGCGGATAGTCGTCTTCGAGGCGGGACAGCCGGCCGGGACGCGGCCACAGCCGCCAGCCGATCACGCCGAGCACTTCGGCCGGGCCGAGCTCGCGCGAGTCGGTTGAGCCCATCACGTTGTCCCCCAACACATGCCAGCCCCAGTCGTCCTTGGACAGCACGCGCTTGATCGACAGCTGGCCCGGCCGCGTCGGCCAGCGGACCAGGGCGATCTCGCCGGGGAGGGCGGCGCTGGCGCGACGTACCAACACGATGTCGGCGTCGAAGAGGGTCGGGGCCATCGACGGACCCCGCACCCGAACCCGCCGCCACGGCAGCCGGCCCAACGGATCGGGTCGGTCCCGAGGGTCAGGCCGACCCCACAGGTCGTCCCGTGCCAACGATCACCTCCGCCTGCCAGGCCATGATGCCGAGGGTAGGGTTTCATCACGCAGGAGCATCCACTGTCAGGGAGGAACAATGCGACTTTTGTCGCGCATCCTTGGTCCGCGCCTGGAGGCCACCGCGCACTGCGACCTCCCGTGCGGCGTCTACGACCCCGCGCAGGCTCGCATCGAGGCCGAGTCGATCAAGGCTATTCAGGAGAAGGTCGCCGCCAACAGCGACCCGGACTTCAAGACGCGTGCGGCGATCATCAAGGAGCAGCGCAGCGAGCTGGTCAAGCACCACCTGTGGGTGCTGTGGACCGACTACTTCAAGCCGCCGCACTTCGAGAAGTACCCGCAGCTGCACGACCTGTTCAACCGCGCCACCAAGGCGGCCGGCGCGGGCGGGACGAAGGCGTCCTGGGACCCGGCGGAAGGCCAGAAGCTGCTGGACCTGATCGCCGAGATCGACAAGATTTTCTGGGAGACCAAGGCGGCCTGAGGCTTCCTGGATTTCCCGGCGACGGCCGGCGGCAATTTTCGGATGCCGCCGGCCGTCGCCGTGGATAGGGTCGGCGGATGGCGTCATCGAGCGTGCTGCTGGCGTTCGCGATCACCACGGTGGTGTTCGTGGCCCTGCCCGGTCCGAGCGTGTTGTTCACCATCAGCCGCGCGCTCACTGTCGGCCGCCGGGACGCGCTGGTCACCGTGTGGGGCAACGCGACCGGCGTGTACGCGCAGGTGGTGGCGGCGGCGTTCGGTGTCGGCGCCGTCGTGGAGCGGTCCGCCCAGGCGCTGGCCGTGATCAAGCTGGTCGGCGCCGCGTACCTGATCTACCTGGGAATCCGGGCGGTTCGGCGCCGTCGCGATCTCGCCGAGGCGTTCCAGGCGCAGGTCACGCCGAAACCCGCCGGCCGGGTGCTGCTCGACGGATTCGTGGTGGGGCTGACCAATCCGAAGAGCATCGTGTTCTTCACTGTCGCGCTGCCGCAGTTCGTGAGCCGGAGCAACGGGCAGGTACCGGCGCAGATGCTGATCCTCGGCGCGCTGTTCCCGGTGGTGGCCTTGGTGTCGGACACCGGGTGGGCGCTGGCCGCGTCCACGGCGCGGGCCTGGTTCGCCCGGTCGCCGCGCCGGCTGGAACTGGTCGGCGGCGCCGGCGGCCTGGTGATGATCGGCCTCGGCGCCAGCCTGGCGGTCACCGGCCGCAAGGACTGAGTCCTGCTGATTCCCTGCGGCTGAAAAGCCTGTCGTGGCTGGCAATGGGACAATCGCCCGATGGCATCTCCCATTCAAGGACAGATCATTCTCTGCGACGCCGCGCAGGCCGACCCCAACGGCAAGATCCACATCCTGGGCGGCGGATGGTCGGTCACCGGATCGCCGACCGCTCCGCAGGCGATCGCGGTGCTGCTGAAGGTCCCGTGGGATCGAACAAACGAGAAGATCCACGTCACCCTGCGGTTACTGGACAGCGACGGGCATCCGGTCACACTGCCCACCCCGCAGGGCGAGCAGCCGGTGCGGATCGAGTCCGACGTCGAGGTCGGCCGACCGCCGGGTGTCGCGCACGGCAGCAACATTCCGGCGGCCTTCGCGGTCAACATCGCCCCGATGCCGTTGGCGCCGGGCCGCTACGTCTGGGAGATGCGGGCCGGCGACACCGTTCGCGACGAGGCCTTTCAGGTGGTGGGCTCGGCGCCCAACCGCACCTCGTAGTGCAGCGGGCCGGTGGGCACGCCGCGAACAGCCGATGGCGCGATCAGCACGTGGGGATTGTTGCGTAGCCCCTTCGCTTTCCACGCCGTGTCGTAGGTCCGGGCTACTGACTGTCGGTGACGAATGATCTACTACCCAGCATCGAGCGCCCGACGGGAGGTTGATGCTGGGTGAACGTGCGACGCAAGGCGAGCGATCGCCGGCTGGCGGACATGACAGATCGTTCAGACAAGCCCCGGTACGCCCCCCGGCTGCGATGAGTTCGAACAGCCGTTCGATCTGCCAGCCGAAACATTTGGAGACCAACCGGCTTTCCTCGCAAACGGAGACCATCGGCATGTCCTCGTGCTTCGCCAACGGATCTACCGAGGAAGGGTCGAGGACTTCGCCCTGATCCAGTTGTTGTACGACCGGGAGGACAAGCACGAGATCGCCCGGATCGACTGTTGCCATGGCACGATCCACTGGCATCTGTACGCCCGGAACGGTGACGTGCTGGTCGACCACGGGCTCATCCGGGAGATCCCACCACGACCGAACGGGGTCCAAGTGGCGGATACTGCGAATGACCAGATGTGGGACAGAATGCTTGATGCATGGATCGACAACCTCGGGAGGTGGCACCGTGGCCGATGACGCTGCTCAGCGGGCTGCGGCTGCCCGCGCCCTCGGCAGGTTCGTGACATCAGCCGAGGGACGCCGGCTGTTCCAAGCCAACCAGTATGTCGACGGATCGCAGCTGGTCGTCGCGCTGGAGTCGGATCGGGTCGTGGAGGTGCTGAACCGCGCCCGCCGGTACCCACCGCCAGTCACTGCCGCCGTCTATTACCCCGAGACCGGCCAGTTCCGCTTTATGGGCTTCGAACCGACGTCGGCGCCAGAAGCCGGCGAGAGCGACAAGCTCGGTTCCGAGATCAGCATCGGAATGTTGATCGACGCCGCCCAACCAGCCACCAACAGGTTCACGATCGACAATGGCTGGGCGATGCCCATCCTCGCGCACGAGTTGTCCGCTGTCTGACTGAGCAAAAACTCATCCACAAACACCGCATGACGGCCGGTGAGGTGGCCGACACCATCGAGTGCGTACGGGGGGCTGCGCGGCAGTTGGGATCATGACCCGCAACGAGGGCGACGGCTGCTGATAAAGACATCAATCAGGGGGCGGTCCGTGCTGGTGGTCCTGTATCCAACACACGATCCGGCCATCTGGAATCTCGGCAGCGCCTCCTTCACCCCTAGCAGCTAGCTCGCGAAAGAGGCAAAGTGACGGTCATGCGGCCTGGCGATTTCTACGAGGACGACGAGCCGATCGAGAGACTGCTGGCAGCCTTCGAGCGGGGAACGAAGGTGTCAACAGCCCCTCCTTCGGATGTGGGTTGGGGACAGACTGTGTACTGGCCAGCAAAGGTGGCAGGGCAAGCCCGGCATGTACTAGGACTCGCGAGTACCGGCAATGTG
>DASZLR010000301.1:0-12731 GCA_035552275.1 Pseudonocardiaceae bacterium
TTGATCTCGTCCGTCGTCTCGTCAAAGCCGATCACGGCCTGGTCGTGGTGTCCACCACCAGGCCAGACGGCTCGGTGCATTCCACCGTGGTGAACGCCGGAGTGCTGGACGATCCGATCACCGGCTCGCCAGCCGTCGGGATGGTGCTGCTCGGCGGGGTGCGCAAACTCGATCTGCTGCGCCGCAACCAACAGGCGACGGTCACCTTCCGCGCCGGCTGGCACTGGGCGTCGGTGGACGGCCCGGTGCGGATCATCGGCCCGGACGATCCGCATCCCGGTTTCGATCCGGCCGATCTGCCCGGCCTGCTGCGCGCGATCTTCATCTCGGCCGGCGGCACGCACGAGGACTTCGCCGAGTTCGACCGGGTGATGGCCGCCGAGCGCCGAGTCGCGGTGTTCGTCGCACCCAACCGCATCCTCGGCCACGGCTGACATGGTGTCACGCGGTGGTCGACTCGAACGTGTACCGGCACCGACACTCCTGCGTCTAGAGCGCCACGGGCATCGAGTCGTCGCGGTACCCGAGGACGATCTCCCACAACTGTCCGTTGAGCTGGTGCGAGACACCCTTGAGCAGTTTCGCCGATAGCGCCGCGCATTGCCGACATCGAGATATCCGGGCCCTGAACTCAGGCGCTCCAGGGGATCGCGCGGCCCGGCGGCGAGGATTCCAGCCAGGACAGGAAACCGGTGAGCGCGTCGGTGTCCATGGCCAGTTCCAGCTCGCCGGCCTCGCCCCGGCAGCGCAGGACGGTCGCGCCGGCGGGCATGGTGTAACTCTCCGGCGTGCTCGGCTCCCGCCGATCGGCGATCTCCAGCCCGACCCGGGGAATCACGTGGTCCGGCCCGGACCGGATGGACAGCACCCGAAACCAGACGAACTCATCCCCCCGGTAGCGGCCGACGCCCAGTTGCCAACCCCGGCTGCTGACGTCCACCCGCCGACGCAACGCGACATGCACACCGCCCTCGCGAAGCAGCCGTACCCGGCGGAGGGCGAAACCGGCGAGGGCCACCGCCGCCGTCAGGAGGACCACCACCCCTACGTAGCCGGTGATCATCCCCACTGCGCCCGCTCCCGCTCGTTCCGCCCGACGCCCTAGTCCGCGTGACCCGCGGCGCGGAGCTGCGAGAGAGCTCTCGCTCTGACCAACTCGTCCTGGTCGTGCAACTCGGCCTGCGCCGCGTCGACATCGATCTCGTCGGCGAGTTGGGCTGTCTCGGCGAGGATGCTCACCCGCTCACCGGTGACCGACAGGAACCCGCCCTGCACGGCCGCCCGCACGCTCTCGCCGCCCGGCACGTCGATACGCACCGCGCAGTCGCCGACCAGTTCGCCCAGCAGCGGAATGTGCCGGGGCAGCACGCCGATCTCGCCCTCGGTGGTCCGAGCGAACACCGCCGTGGCCGTGCCGGACCACAGCCGACGTTCCACCGCCACCAGCTCCACGGTCATCTCGGCCACGGATGCCTCTCCTTCAGCGTGCTCAGGTACCGCGATGGGGCCGGGCGAACCCGACCCCATCCGGGCTTACTTCTTGGCGGACAGTTCCTTGGCCCGACGCTCCAGGTCCTCCAGGCCGCCGATCAGGAAGAACGCCTGCTCGGGCAGATGGTCGTACTCGCCCTTGGTGATCTTGTCGAAGGCCTCGATGGTCTCCTTCAACGGCACCGTCGAGCCGGGCTGGCCGGTGAACTGCTCCGCCGCCATCATGTTCTGCGACAGGAACCGCTCGACGCGGCGGGCCCGCTGGACCACGACCTTGTCCTCTTCGGCCAGCTCGTCCATCCCAAGGATGGCGATGATGTCCTGCAAGTCCTTGTACCGCTGGAGAATCCGGATGACCTCCTGCGCGACCCGGTAGTGGTCCTCGCCGACGATCACCGGGTCGAGGATCCGGGACGTGGACGACAGCGGGTCCACCGCCGGGAAGATGCCCTTCTGGAACACCCCACGGGACAGCTCGGTCGTGGCGTCCAGGTGGGCGAACGTGGTCGCCGGGGCCGGGTCGGTGTAGTCGTCCGCGGGCACGTAGATCGCCTGCATCGAGGTGATCGACCGGCCCTTGGTCGAGGTGATCCGCTCCTGCAGCTCGCCCATCTCGTCGGCCAGCGTCGGCTGGTAGCCCACCGCCGAGGGCATCCGGCCCAGCAGCGTGGAAACCTCGGAACCGGCCTGGGTGAACCGGAAGATGTTGTCGATGAACAGCAACACGTCCTGGTTCTGCTCATCACGGAAGTACTCCGCCATGGTCAGCGCCGACAGCGCCACCCGCATACGAGTGCCGGGCGGCTCGTCCATCTGCCCGAACACCAGCGCGGTGTCCTTGAGCACGTTCGACTCGCCGAGCTCCAGGATGAGGTCGTTGCCCTCACGGGTGCGCTCGCCGACGCCGGCGAACACCGACGTTCCGCTGTGCACCCGGGCGATGCGGTTGATCATCTCCTGGATGAGCACCGTCTTGCCCACGCCGGCGCCGCCGAACAGGCCGATCTTCCCGCCCCGCACGTAGGGCGTGAGCAGGTCGATCACCTTGAGGCCGGTCTCCAGCATCTCGGTGCGGCCTTCGAGCTTGTCGAACGCCGGCGGATTGCGGTGGATGCCCCAGTGCTCGAGGTCGGCGCCGTAGCCCGGCTCGTCGAGGCAGTCGCCGAGCGCGTTGAACACGTGCCCCTTGACCGCGTCACCGACCGGCACCGAGATCGGCTTGCCGGTGTCGGCGACCTCGACGCCCCGCACCAGGCCGTCGGTGGGCTGCATGGAGATGGTGCGCACCACGTTGTCACCGAGGTGCTGCGCCACTTCCAGGGTCAGGGTGCGCTCCAGGCCAGTCAGCTCGACCCGCACGTGCAGCGCGTTGAACAGCTCGGGCACCGAGTCCCGGGGGAACTCCACGTCCACGACCGGGCCGATCACCCGGGCGACGCGACCGGTCGCCGTCTCAGAAATCGTTGTCGTCATCACTCTTCACTTCCTGCGGCGGCGAGTGCGTCGGCGCCGCCAACGATCTCGCTGATCTCCTGGGTGATCTGTGCCTGTCGAGCCTGGTTCATCTGCCGCGTGTAGTCGCGGATCAGCTCGTTGGCGTTGTCGGTGGCGGCCTTCATCGCGCGCTGCCGGGAGGCCAGCTCAGACGCGGCCGATTCCAGCAGCGCGGCGAACAGCCTGGTCTTGACGTACTTGGGCAGCAACGAACCCAGCAGCGTCTCGGCGTCCGGCTCGAACTCGTACAGCGGCATCGCCACCGGCGTCTCCGAGTACTCGACGTCCATCGGCGCGACCCGCTTGGCGACGGCGGCCTGGGTCAGCATCGAGCGGAACTCGGTGTAGACGACGTGCAGCTCATCAATGCCGGTGTCGCTGGACTCCTCGGCACCAGCCATGAAAGCGCCGACCACGGCATCGGCCATCGCGGACGCGTTGTCGTAGTGCGGCTGGTCGGAGAAACCGGTCCAGGACGCCTCGATCGGCCGTTGCCGGAACCGGTAGTAGCCCACGCCCTTGCGGCCGGACACGTACAGCGTGACGTCCTTGCCCTCGCCGCGCAGCAACGCCACCAGTTCCTCGGCGCGCCGCAGCACGTTGGCGTTGTAGCCGCCGCACATGCCCTTGTCGCTGGTCACCACCAGCACGCCGGCCCGGCGCACTTCCTGGCGGGGCACCAACAACGGATGGTCCAATTGGGACGCTGCCGCGCCGAGCGCGGACAGCACGTTGGTGATCTCCTCGGCGTACGGCCGGGCGGCCTCCATCTGGCTGCGCGACCGGCCGATCCGGGAGGTGGCGATCAGCTCGAACGCCCGGGTCGTCTTCTGGATCGACCGGACCGAGCGGACCCGCTCGCGGAGGATGCGAAGTTCAGCTGCCATGTCCCACCGCTCACTTACCGCTCGGGGCGGGTCGGTTCACCTTGACCGACTCGTGCCCGACCTGGTCGGCGTCCATCGCGTCCACGTGCTCGTTGACCAGCGGCGCGCCGTTCGAGGTGTTGAACTGCCGCTTGAAGTCCTCGACCTCGCGGGTCAGCTTGTCCTCGATGTCGTCGGTGAGGTCCTTGGCCTCGCGAATCTGGGCCAGCGCGCCGCCGTCGATCCCGCGCAGGTGCTCCAGCAGCTCCGCCTCGAACCGGCGGACGTCCTCCAGCGGCACCGCGTCCACGTGGCCCCGGATGCCGATGAAGATCGAGACGACCTGCTCCTCCACCGGGTACGGCGAGTACTGCGGCTGCTTGAGCAGCTCCACCAGCCGCGCGCCGCGCTCCAACTGCGCCTTGGACGTCGGGTCCAAATCGGACGCGAACGCGGTGAACGCCTCCAGCTCGCGGTACTGGGACTGCTCCAACCGCAGCGAGCCGGCGACCTTCCGCATCGCCTTCACCTGAGCCGAGCCGCCGACTCGGGAGACCGAGATACCGACGTTGACCGCCGGCCGGACACCCTGGTTGAACAGGTCCGACTCCAGGAAGCACTGGCCGTCGGTGATCGAGATGACGTTGGTCGGGATGTAGGCCGACACGTCGTTGGCCTTGGTCTCGATGATCGGCAGGCCGGTCATCGAGCCGCCGCCCAGCTCGTTGGACAGCTTCGCGCAGCGTTCCAGCAACCGCGAGTGGAGGTAGAACACGTCACCGGGGTACGCCTCGCGGCCCGGCGGGCGGCGCAGCAGCAGCGAGATCGCCCGGTACGCCTCGGCCTGCTTGGTGAGGTCGTCGAACACGATCAGCACGTGCTTGCCCTGGTACATCCAGTGCTGGGCGATGGCCGAGCCGGTGTAGGGGGCCAGCCACTTGAAGCCGGCGGAGTCGGACGCGGGCGCGGCCACGATCGTGGTGTACTCCAGCGCGCCGGCCTGCTCCAACGCCGTCTTCACGGCCGCGATCGTGGAGCCCTTCTGGCCGACCGCGACGTACACGCAGCGCACCTGCTGCCGCGGATCGCCGCTGGCCCAGTTGCCCTTCTGGTTCAGGATCGTGTCCACGCAGACCGCGGTCTTGCCGGTCTTGCGGTCGCCGATGATCAGCTGACGCTGGCCCCGGCCGATCGGCGTCATCGAGTCGATCGCCTTGATGCCGGTCTGCAAGGGCTCCTTCACCGGCTGCCGGTTCATCACCGACGGGGCCTGCACCTCCAGCGCCCGGTTGTCGTCGGCGACGATGTCGCCGAGCCCGTCGATCGGGTTTCCCAGCGGGTCCACGACCCGGCCGAGGAAGCCGTCGCCGACCGGCACCGACAGGATTCGGCCGGTGCGGCGAACCTCCTGGCCCTCCTCGATGTGCTGGTAGTCACCCAGGATGACCGTGCCGATCTCGCGGGTGTCCAGGTTCTGCGCCACTCCGAGCACGCCGCCGGAGAACTCAAGCAACTCCTGGGCCATCACCGAGGGCAGTCCCTCGACATGGGCGATGCCGTCGCCGGTGTCGGTGACGACGCCAACCTCCTCGCGCTCGGTGTCGGGCGAGAAGGTGGAGACGTAGTTCTCGATCGCGCTCCGGATCTCGTCCGCCGAGATCGTCAGCTCCGCCATGGTCTTGAAGTCCCTGCTCTCGTTCCTGCGTTTGGTCTTCGTGGGTTGCCGCCGGCTATCCCGCTAGCGCGGCAGCTCCTGCCTCGCCTTGGCCAGCCGCGCCGCGACGCTGCCGTCGATCACCTCGTCACCGACCCGGATCACCAGCCCGCCCAACAGCTCCGGGTCCAGCTCGACCTGCACGGAGACCGCGCGGCCGAAGATGTTCGACAGGGCGGCCGCCAGCCGCTGTTCCTGTTCCGCGGACAACGCGGTCGCCGCCTTCACGTGGGCGACCGAACGATTTCGCCGATCGGCGGCCAGCTCGGCGAGCCGACCGACCACCACGTCCAGGCTACGGCCTCGGGGCACCCGAACAACCTGCCGAAGCAGCGCCGATGTCACCGGCCGCACCTTGTTCGCGACCAGCCCGTCCAGCAGCCCCAGCCGCTGGTCCACCGAAGTGGACTCGTCCTCCAGCAGCTCGCGCAGTCGCGGCTGCGCGTCCAGGATGCGACCGAACCGGAACAGCTCGTCCTCGACGTCCTCCAGGCTGCCGTCCTGCTCGGCCAGCGTCAGGATGGTCTGCCGCGCCAACAGTTCCAGCGCTTCCACCAGATCGCCCGACTCGGACCACCGGCTGCCGACCAGCGCGAGCACCGTGTCCAGCGTCCGCTTGCTGATCTTGCCGGTGAACACGGTGGTAGCCAGCCGCTGCCGGGCCGGCGCGGCGGTGCCGGGGTCGGACAGGTGCCGGCGCAGCAACCGTTCGCCGGCCAGCACGCCGAACACGGCGAACAGCTCGTCGCTGAACGTGCCCAGCACCCGCGCCGACAGGCCGTCGACGATGCCGTCCAGCCGTTCCTTGGCGACGGCCAGCGATTCCCTGCTCGCCGCCTGCATCACGCGTCTCCCTTGCCGGCCGCTGGTGCCATTGCTTCGAGTTGGTCGAGCAGCCGGTCGACGGCGGCGGACCGCTGTTGGTCGCTGGCCAGTCGCTCGGTGACCAGCTTGCCGGCCAGGTCGACGGACAGTTCACCGATCCGGGCCCGCAGCTCACGGGCGACCTGCTGGCGTTGCGACACCAGGTCTTCCTCGCCGCGCTGCCGGATCCGGGCCACCTCGCGCTCGGCCTGCTCGCGCATCTCGACCACGATCCGATCGGCGTCCACCCGGGCCGCGTCGCGGATCTTGGCCGCCTCGGTGCGCGCCTCGGCGATGGCGTCCTGGTACTTGCGCTCCGCCTCGGCCAGCCGCTCACTGGCCAGCTTCGCGTCCTCGACCTGCTTCCGGATCGCGTCCTGCTGGCGGCGCATGGCCTTGCCCAGCGGTGGGACGACCTTTCGCCAGATCACGTAGACGACGAGTAGGAAGCCGACCCCCTCGGTGATGTACGCGTACATCAGGCGCCCACCTCCTGCTCGCTCAGATAACCGGTCACCGTCGCGGATCCCGCCGTGTCAGCCGGAAGTTCCTCGCCGAGCACCCGGCCGGCCAGCGTCACGGCCAGTTCGCCGACGTGGGGCCGCAGTCGCTCCAGCGCCCGGGATCGCTGCTCCGCCAACTCATCCCGGCCCCGCGCGGCGATGCCGGCGACCTCGGCCTGCGCCTGGGTGCGCAGCTCGTCCAGGTACTGCTGGCCTTCCAGCCGCGCCTCGTCCCGGATGCTGGCCGACTTGCCGCGAGCCTCGGTCAGCGCCTCCTGGTACCGCTGCTCGGCCGCCGTCAGCGTCTCGTTGGCTTTCTGGCTCTCTTCGGCCTGCCGGCGCACCATGTCGTCGCGGTCCTGCATCGCCTTGAGGATCGGCGGCACGATGAACCGCCACATCACCAACAGGACGAGCGCAAAGATGACGAACTCGACGATGATGGTCGCGTTGGGCAGCAGAATGTTGCCCGCCGCCAGGTCTGTCGTCTTCATGGCGCCGGTCGCTACTTGACGAAGGCGAACAGCAGGATGGCGGCGAAGGCGACGTTGATGAAGTAGTTACCTTCGGCGAACGCCACCGTCAGGATGAACGGCGTGAACAGCCGGCCTTGCGCCTCGGGCTGCCGAGCGACACCGGCCACGAGCTGGCTACCAGCCAGACCGTCACCGATACTCGCGCCAGCCGCACCACCCGCGAGCACCAGGCCACCGCCGATGTAGGCGCCGGCGTCGGCGATCGCCGAGTTGAGGTTGTCCGCTGCCATGACTCTCCCTTTTCCTTATGCCAGTGGTTGATCTGGGGTGATCTAGGTCGTTGACTTCGGTTTCGACGGCCGAGCGATCAGTGTTCCTCCCGCAGCTCGGTCGCCTGACTGAAGTAGATGATCGTCAGCAACGCGAAGATGAATGCCTGCACCGCGCCGATGAACAGGTCGAAGAGCTTCCAGCCGCCGTTGAGCGCCCAACCGACGTAGGGCGGCAGCAAAGCGGCGATCACTTCGATCATCAGGGCGCCGGCGAACAGGTTGCCGAACAGCCGCAGGGCGTGCGACATCAGGCCGCTGATCTCCTCGATGATCCACATCGGAGCAAGCGCGGCCTGGTGGCCCTTGACCACGTGCACGATCTGCCGGCCAAGTCCGTGGTGCCGTTTCGCGCCGGCGGCGTGCTTCCACACGAACACCAGCAGGGCCAACGGGTACACCAGGTTCACGTCGGAGGTGGGCGGGGGCAGCACGTCCGTTCCGCCGATGTGCAGCGGCAGCGCCCCCAGCCAGTTACAAATCAACAGGAACATGAACAAGATCAGCGTGAACGGCACCAGATAGGGCGCCGTGCGCACGCCGATCGTCGCCTCGATCTGGTCGCGCAGGAATTTGGTGACCGTCTCGAAGAAGAGTTGGACGCCGTTCGGCACGCCCGAGGTGATCCGGATCCGCACGAAGAGGCCAACCGCGATGAGGATCACCGAGGCGACGATCGTGGAAGTGACGGTGTCGGAGTTCAGCGTCAACCCGAGAATATGCCACTGCGGGTGGTCGCCCACATTGATGTTGATCGAGGCAAGGAATGGCCGGGTCATCGCTTGCGGAGCTCCTTCACTACCGGCAACGCGGTGTGCGCGACATTGATGAACTGGTAAATCGCCAACCCGAAGAACACGCCAAGCCCATCGGGCCGGATGAAGATGCCCAGTGCCACCGCGATGGCGGTGATCATCAGCAATCGCCGGGCGGAGTAGATGCCGACCGCCTTCTTCGTCGGGTTCTCCTTGGCGATGACCTTGACGACGTCTCGCTGCAACAGCCGACTGTTGAACAGCCCGAGGCCGAGTCCGATACAGCCGAGAATGCCCATCACGATGTGTCCGAGCACAGCGGTAACGATCAGGCCGACGACGCCCACCACAGCGGAGATCAGCAACGGCCTGCGCAGGCTCATGACCGTTGACGCGGAGACTTTCGCCGCCGCCGCTTGCAAGGCTGACACGATGAGACCTCGACCTCGGGTTACCAGAACTTTCGGAACTTTACGTAGACGTGATAGGACGCTGCGGCGATACCGGTGGCCAAGCCGACAAACACGAAGATGGGCAAGGTGTGCAAACGTCGGTCTACGAACCATCCCAGCAACATGCCGCCCGCCACCATGACTGCCATTGCCGAGCCAACCTGGACCAGACTCCAGATGCTCGGCGGCTTATCGGCCATGGGTCGGCCTACCGGGTCTCTACGACCCGCGCGAGACGATCACTCAAAGGGCAGCAACTCCTCGTCGGTCTGGGCAACAGTGTCTAGGCCAACGGCGTGAAACGCGCTTTCGAGGGCACGATTCACCTTCCTCCGACCTCATCGGGGGATGCCGAACGGTATCACAGCTCCCGACTCGTCCGAGTGAACAGTGCGCCAACCCAGACGAACCAGACAGTGCCGTGGTTTCCACTCTCTAAGTTACCGGACGGTCATCACGTTGGAGCCAGCGGCCCCACCCTGACCAGCGACATCACAGGTCCGCACGATTCCGTGACCGATCCAGTCAACTCTTGTCATGATCATTCGTGGCGCAGGTCACGAATCCTCGGCACGACGGTGACAAGCAGGGCCAACACCAGGCCGACCACGATCCCCCAGATGACGACCACGACGTCGAACAAGGTCAGCGCCACCGCGCCGAACGCGATCACCGCGGCCCACAAGTAGATCAACAGCACCGCCCGGCGCTGCGAGTGCCCGATCTCCAGCAGCCGGTGGTGCAGGTGCATCTTGTCGGCGTGGAACGGGCTCTGGCCGCGTCGGGTCCGCCGGATCACCGCCATCAGCAGGTCCAGCAGCGGCACGAAGAGCACCGCCGCGACCACCAGCATCGGGGCCAACAACGCCAGTTCGGCTCGGGGACCGTTGCTGGCCGCCTGGATCCGACCCGACGCCGAAGTGCTCGCGGCCGCCAGCATCAGGCCGATCAGCATCGACCCGGAGTCGCCCATGAAGATCCGCGCCGGCTGGAAGTTGTGCGGCAGGAAGCCGAGGCAGGCCCCGGCCAGGGTCGCCGCGATCAGCACCGGCGGGTAGCTGAGCACGTTGCCGCCGGAGTTCTGCAGCAGCCCCAGGGAAAACGTGAAGGTCGCGACCGCCGAGATCAGCCCGACCCCGGCGGCGAGCCCGTCCAGGCCGTCCACGAAGTTCATCGCGTTGGCCATCGCGACGACCAGCAGCACGGTGAGCAGGCCGCCCTCATTCTGGTCCAGCACCAGCAGCGAGCCGATGTTGCTGCCCCAGGGCACCCAGAAGTCCACCCACTGAAGACCCAGCAGGACGAGCAGACCCGCGGCCGTGGTCTGGCCGGCGGCCTTGGTGAGCGAGTCCAGTTCGAATCGGTCGTCCAGCGCGCCGACCAGCACGATCAGCCCGCCGCCGACGAGCACCGCGACCGGGTCGAGGGAATACTCGAAGGACCGGCGCAACACCGGAAGCTGGTGCGCGACAAGCATTCCGCCGACGACACCGAAGTACATCGCGATGCCGCCCATCCGCGGCATCGGCACCACGTGCACGTCCCGGGCGCGTGGCGCGGCGACCGCGCCGATCCGGAACGCGAAGATCCGGACCAGACCGGTCAACAGGAATGTCACCGTGGCGGCGGTGAGCAGGACCAGCAAATACTCCCGGACCGGCAGACCGGCCGGCGTGGCGTCGGAGAGCGAACCCACCGCGTCAGGCTAGTCCGACGGAAACACCGACGACCTCGGCCACCGCGTCCCGGGTGACCGCGCCCTCGCGCAGCAGCCGGGGCGTCCCGCTGGTCAGGTCGACGATGGTGGACGGCACGGCGTCACCGGCCGGGCCGCCGTCCAGGTAGACCTCGACGGTGTCGGCGAGTTGGTCCGTTGCCTCGGCGACCGTGGCAGCCGGTGGGTGGCCGCTGCGGTTGGCGCTGGACTGGGCGATCGGGCCGACCTCGCGCAGCATTTCCAGCGCGACCGGGTGCAGCGGCATCCGCACGCTGACCGTTCCCCTGGTGTCGCCGAGATCCCACGCCAGCGAGGACGCCTGCGGCAGCACGATGGACAGCCCGCCCGGCCAGAACGCCTCGATCAGATCCTGCGCCGGCCGGGGCACCGCGCGGACCAGCCCGTGCACGGTGTCCCACGAGCCGACCAGCACGGACAACGGCATGTCCCGGCCGCGGCCCTTGGCCTCGAACAGCGCGCTGACTCCGGTGGCGTCGAAGGCGTCGCAGCCGATGCCGTACACCGTGTCCGTCGGGAAGACGACCAGCCGGGACGAGCGGAGGGCGCCGGCGGCCGCCGCCAGGCCCGCCGTCCGTTGGTCCGGGCGGTCGCAGTCGTAGACCGTGCTCACGAACAGTGATCCTGCCACTTCGCGTTCAGACCAGGAGCGGCAGCAGGGCGTGCCGGCGGCGCAGCACCGCGCCATAGCGGGCGTCCAGCCGGAGCCAGGCATCGGTCGCGGTGACCCGAACTGTCGCCGCAGGCTCTGGAGCAGCATCTTCCGGTCCGAGGAAACCCATGCCGGACAAGGCGAACAGGCAGCGCATCGGCACCTTGACGTCCAGCCCGGAGCCGCTGACGGTAAGCACGTCCTGGTCGAGCAGCGAGGCCGGCAGTCCGCCCTGCGGGCCGGGATTGTCACGGGCGACGGCGATGCCGCGCTCGGCGAGATCGGCGACCACCCGGACCGGCAGGTCGTCCACAACGTGCCAGCCCTTGGCCGGTGGCAGCGCGGCGCGCCACAGCATGTCCTGCGCGGGGCCGGGATCCAGCCGCTCGCCACCGACAATGGCGAGGGCCGCGAGCAGTTCGTTGCCGGACACGGTGACATCCGCCGGCGACACGTTGCCCCGCACGGTTCGGGTGGCCAGCACGTCGAACGGGGTGGTGGCCCAGGCGTCCACCAGATTCTCGCCGCGGGCCCGCAGCCGCAGCACCGTCTGCTGGTCCAGCCGGACGGCCCGCGCCACGAACGCGCCGAGATCGTCGCGGTCGGCCGGGTCGGGGACGATCAGCTCAGGCATCCTGGCCGTCCGATGCCCCATCCGAGGTGACGGTCTCCGGCGTCACGGTCTCCGACCGATAGCGCGCCAGGAAACTCCGTTCGCCAGCGGTGAGTCGACGCGGGCGGGCAGCCGCGAGATCATAGGGAACCATCAGGGTCTCCGCGGTGGCGATGATCGCACTGTCACTCCTTGCTCCACTATGGACGGTGTAGTCCAGGGTGAAGGACGCCGCTCGGAGGTCACGGGCCCGCACCTCGACCCGAACAATGTCGCCGTTGACCACCAACGGAGTGTGGTAGTCGACCGCCAGTCGGGCCACCACGACGCCGTGCGCCAGGTCGAGTGTGCCGTTGTGGGCCGCGTCGGCGAACAACAGCTCGACGCGGGCCTCCTCCAGCAACGTGACCATGTTGGCGTGATTCACGTGCCCGAACGCGTCCATGTCCGACCAGCGCGGCCGAACCTCGGTGACGAACACACTCACCCCAGCATCCTCCCGGCCTCGCCCTGCGTGGATGCCGTGAGCCTATTACGTCCCGTTCATACCCCGAGTCCGCCAGCATCACTCGGCGTGTCGAACGTTCGTTCGATGTATCACCCGATCGAGTGATGCGCGGTGATCCATTCGCGGTGATCATGGAGTTATGAACGACTTCGTGCAGGATACGGAAGCGGCCGCCGGGTGGTGGCGTTGTGGTGATGAGGAGTTGCTCGATCAGATCGCCGTGATCGAGCACGAGTCGCGTCGGTGGCACGCGCGGATGCTGTCGGCGGTGGGTGAGCT